>JBBSOB010000081.1:0-16729 GCA_038260205.1 Phormidesmidales cyanobacterium | reverse complement strand
CTGATAATCAGGAGAGGGAACGACCGGAGGGTTGGCCGGTAGATTAGTAGGTGAATTGGTAAGTGGATTGGTAGGAGAACTGGTGAATGGGCGGGTCGATTGATTAGAACCTGCGATCGCACCGGTCATGCCACTGGCTAAATCGTTGCCGCTACCGGCTTTATCCTCAACGGGCGCAAAGTCAGTCTGGTTAGATTGCAGGGCCTGCACCATTTGCGAGACCGACTGAAAGCGATCGCCCGGCCGATAGCTCAGGGCCTTATTCAGCACACTGGCCAGCTCAGGACTCACCAGCGTTTCTTCTTCCCACCGCCAGCTAGAGTTCACGTCATCCAACAAAAACTGCGGCTCTTTGCCGGTTAGCATCACCACTGCCGTCACCGCTAGCGCGTACAGATCGCTGCTTGGATAAGCTCGTCCCGTCTGCATTTGCTCGCTGGGCGCATAGCCAGCCTTGCCGACCGTAGTCGCATAAGAGGCCACCCCGTCCATTTGCATTCGGGTAACGACTTCTTTTACGACGCCAAAGTCAATCAGTACCGGTAGCTGATCTTTTTGCCGCAAAATAATATTATCGGGGCTAATGTCTCGATGGATAATGCCTTTTGCATGAATATGCGCTAGTACCGGCAGCAGTTGTTGTAAAAACTGCCTGACTTCCGTTTCCGAAAACGTTCTGTTTTGCTGGCGGCGTCGGTTTAGCACGTCGTGATAGGTAGGGCCTTCCACATAGTCCTGCACCAAAAACAGCCGATCTTCCTCTTCAAAAGTGGCCTGAAACTTAGGAATTTGAGGATGACTAATTTGATAGAGCACCGAGGCTTCTCTTTGAAAAAGCTCAGTCGCTTTATCTGAAAACCCTTCTCCCTGGGCTGGCACAAATTCTTTAATAGCGCAGCGCTCTCGAAAGCGGCCCGTGTCTTCGGCCAGATACGTTCGACCAAATCCGCCCTGTCCCAGCAGTTGGAGAATGCGGTAGCGGTTCTGTAGCAGAGTTCCTATCGAGATCGCAGATTGCATAGGTCGAAGACGTAATCGAATAAACGTAACTAATCGTGTCGTGCTTGCTTTATTACGCTAGCACTCGCCCATAAAAATATTCACTAGCGTTAGGCAACTTACCTTAGCAGAACGTTCTACCGACACGACTAGGATTACTTGCGATCGCCATCGCTCCTTCCGCCGTCACGCCTTCTATTTATTTATAGCTAACTATTTATAGCTAACTATTTATAGCTAACTATTTATAGCTAACTATCTTCTATCTATGGCTACCTATCTATAGAACTACCTATCTCTAACCAAGCTAATCATCTGTAACCAAGCTATTCGTGCGTAGAATCCACATCCTAGGGTAAAACATTCTATAAAATAACCGGGCTATCTCCCCATCCCAGCGGGAATCATGGTTTCACTGACCATCATTGTTTCCAATGCGAAAAGCATGACCTACGGTATTCCTTCTGAAACTGCCGCTTCTACATCAACCGACGGTACTGCTGTGCAATCGCCGCTCTCTTGTCTATTAGAAGGGCCGACCGCAGCAGAGCGCGATCGCCAACGGATCGAAGCGATCGCAACTTTCGACTTACTCAGCCTCGAAACTATCCCAGTTTTTGATGAAGCCACTCAAACGGCTGCCCGGCTGCTCGCTATGCCGCTCAGCATTCTCAGCGTCATGGCGTCCAACACCCAGCACTTTAAGTCAGTTGTCGGACTGTCCAGTCTTGGCCTGATGAACCAGCTAGCAGCGGCTCGCCGTCTTCCGCGCGTAGAATCTTTTTGCACCCATGTAATTGACAGCCGCAAAACCTTTGCACTAGAAGATGCGACGACCCATCCTGCCTTCTCCAGCAGCCTGTTGGTTCAGCAATACGGCATCCAGTCATATCTAGGCGTTCCACTCATCACCTCAGACGGCTGCTGCCTAGGGACACTCGCCGTAATGGATTTGCAACCCCACTCGTTTACTCAGCAAGAAGTTGCCTTTTTAGAACTAACCGCTCGATGGGCCATGAGCGAGTTCGAAAATCAGCGAATGTTTTCCGTAATTTCATTAGGCTCTCACCTAATTCAGCCTTCTGCAAATAACAACTCCTCTATTAGCCCAATTCTGTCAAAAATCAACCAAATTCGGTTCGACCTAGTTGTTCAATTAACGCAAGATCTGCGCAACCCGCTGACCTCTATCACCGGAATGGCTAATATGCTTAGCCGCGAAATTTACGGCCCTTTAAGCGCAAAGCAGCAAGAATACGCCAGCATTGTACTAAGCAGCTCTCAGCAGCTACTCAGCATGGTCAATGAAATTGTTGAAGTAGGAGATCTCAAAGCAGATAGCTACCAGCTTGATCTATCGCAAGTTGATATCGAAATGGTTGGACAACAAGCGATCGCTGCACTAGAAAGCATCACTAAGCAGCAAGAACTAGAAATCAAACTTACCGTCGAACCCAGTTCTCGCCTATGGACTTTAGACAAAAGAGTCGTTAAGCAGATGATTTATCATCTCGTTTTTAGCATCATCAAAATGTCTACCGCCGGTAGCACCATTAGAATTCATATCTCTCGCAGAGATCACAATCTAAATCTCTCTCTTTGGGTTTCTAATCCTTGGCTAGGAGAAGATTTACCACAAGCGCTCATAAACTGGGAGAAAAACAGTTTCTCTCAATTCGCACCTAAAACATCAACTCCAAACGCTGCCCCCTCAACAACCTACGAGATTATAGAGCGCCCAACTACCTTAGCTCATCTCGACTCTGGCGAAGTCTTCGCAGCACTAGCAACGGCTCAAAGAGTAGATACCTCTCGCCAAGAGCTAGGACTGTTGCTAAGTCGTCATCTTACGGAGATGCACGGCGGGAAAGCTTTTGTTCAAGGCTCTGTCGCCAATGGCTATCGCTATATTATTAGCTTGCCTGTCTCATAATGATGGATGTAATGCTAGATGGAAAAGGCATAAGCTGCGCGTGATATTTGTACGATAATCGCGCTCATTATGCTCATCGCTGCTAGCTAGATATTCACATCAGAGACCTCTAAAGCTAACAGTTGAAAATGCGTAGGATTACTATCCGTTCTTCTACTGATAGCAATATTTCTTATAGCAATATTTCTAATAGTTCAGTGATTCGACCGAACGCGCAGATAAATAGGCAGGGCACTTTATGCGTATATAAGATTTATGACCTCTTCCAAATGGCGTAAAAACCAAATGGCGTAAAAAACTGCTTCTAACGGCATAAATCTTTTCTAAGAAACGCAAGCAATGAATTTTTCGTTGAAATGGCCTAGCGGCTGTGCTCATCAGTGAAATTTCATACTGCTCATTTGGTTTAACCTACTTTGCTTAGAAAACTGGCGATCGCAAAAATGACAACAAAACACAAAAGATTTTATTGGCAGGCCCACAAGCCATTACTCGCAACTGCCCTAGCCGTTGCCGGTATATTCAACATGGTCGGCGCTGTATTGGCAGAAGGCACAGCAGCCGGAACTGACATTAGCAACACCGCAACCGCGACCTACAAGGATGGCAAAGGCAGCAACTTCGATGCCACATCCAACACGGTTGTTATCAAAGTTGCCGAAATCGCTGGTTTAATCGCAGTCGCTAGTCCCGTAGAAGACGTAGACGGCGGTGCAATTGAAGCGGGTGACGATCTGATCTACACCTTTACGATTACCAACGTGGGTAATGCCAGTACAGATGTCTTCATTCCCAATATCACCGGCTTTACAACTGAGAATTTTACGCCTTCTCCCACTGCTCCCGTAAAGGTTTTTGCCGCTGATGGAACGACTCCCATTGGGATAGTTCAGCCAGGCGGGAGCACAATTATTGGCTTGGGTGGCACGGCAATTCAGCCCGACAAGAGCTTCGTGGTTAAGGTGACCGGCACGCCTGCTAGCGGTGCGCGCGCGGGTGATACGGTCAGCGTGACGATTGGTAATACTAGCGACAACACGCCGCCTGAGGGCGCAGATCCCACGCAAAACCAGCCTGATGCCTCTGACGGTGGTCTAAAGGCTAACGACCTGCGTACCGTAAATGTGGTGGGTTCTGATGCTCCTCAAAACGGCGAGCGTGAAGCTCAAGCGACTGGCTCCGGCATTTTTGCCTCCTCCGTTCAGCCTCTGGCACTCGCGACCGTTCTCAAAACATCTAGCCTTACAAACGTAGGCAACCCTGCCAACTCAGCCGACGACCTCATTACATACGATCTGGGTCTACAGGTAGAAAATAATTCTCCTAGCAGCTTGTTTCAGGCTGCTGCTTTAGAAGGCACAAATATCAAACTCGATGGGAATGCCGCCGCCAAGCGGATTCTAGTCTCTGACGCTATTCCGGTTGGGACAAAACTATCCTCCGTTAGCACATCTTTACCGACCGGTTGGAGAGCCGTTTACTCCATAGAGACAGGCAACAATCCCCTCACGTTGGCTTGGACAACGATAGCGCCTACGAACTTGAATACAGTCACCCGCGTTGGTTTTGTCAACAATGGCCCGATTGGTGCTACGGGCGCGCCTATCAACGGCCTTAAGTTTACGGTTGTTACTAGCGGTGTTGCGCCAACGGGCGGATTGGTTGAAAACATCGCTCAGGTGTTTGGTCAAACCTTTGGCGATCCTGATCCTACGCCCCAAATTATCTACGATGAGTCGGGTGACCAAAATCCCAACAACTTCAACGACGATGACTCTCTGCCGGATGCGGGTGTAGGTGGAGATGCTTCGGGTAGTGAATATACGCCTGGCACAGACACCGGTATTGCGGTTTCTACTGTTGAAGGTACAGATACCAACAACGACAACACGGGTACTGGCGAGAAAGGTGAAGTCAACGTTGTTTTGCTAACGCCAACGACCGATGACATTCTCAATGGTACGCAGGACAAGCCTAACGCGGTTGGCCCTACTAACGAT
Source organism: Phormidesmidales cyanobacterium (assembly GCA_038260205.1). Classification (GTDB taxonomy): domain Bacteria; phylum Cyanobacteriota; class Cyanobacteriia; order Phormidesmidales; family Phormidesmidaceae; genus Phormidesmis. The sequence goes on along the minus strand of JBBSOB010000081.1, from coordinate 11,797 downwards.
AACGACGACTTTACCAACAAATCTACGCCTACACCTGCTGGCACAAATCCTGCAACCTTATTCGATCCAGATGCTGTTACCTTCGATAACTCTCTCAGTAATCCTGCTGCCGCAGGCTTTATTGCGGCGACGACCGTCGAGCCAATTTCACCGAGTAAAGCTGTTCTTGCAGGGGGAACTGCGGGTGCCTATGGTGCAGATAACGATATTCCTGATGGTACTGAAGTTACTATTACTAACCCCGCAAACGGTGATAGTGCCATCTACATCTATACCAATGCAGATGGTTTTAAGATTGTTTCTGGCAACAAACCTGTAAACTTTGGGAAAGTCGCCGCCGGTTCAGAGGTTGACTATAAAGTCACTGTTAATTTACCTGCCGGAACTGCTCAGCTAAAAGGAGTTTCGATTCCGCTGATTGCTTTTCCTGACGACGATCCCAACGGAACACCTGGCTATACGGGTGAAACCACTAACAACATTACTATCGACCGTCTGTACACCGGATTTATGAGCTTGCTTAAGGAAGCTCGCATTTTAGATAAAAACGGTACAGACGTAGTTGAAGACTTCACATCGACACCTGCTCAGAAGGCAGCGCCTGGTCAGTTTATTGAGTACCGCATTAGCTATAAAAACATCACGGAGTCGGCTGCTGGCGCGGCAGGTAGCGTCGGCCTAACGGCAAACGACTTCACCATTTTTGAAGCAGGTTCTACTGCCAATAACAACTGGGCTAGCGTCACAACTCACCAACAAAATACGGTCAAGACCAAAGGCAGCGTCGAGTACTTCAGCAATAACGCTTCTATCGGCACCACCGATCCAGCTAGTGGCACCGTTGTTGATGAGTACCGCAACAACGTGGGCGCTGTAGCGCCTAGCAGCACGGGCGCATTCACATTCCGTCGCATGGTTGACTAATCTCTGCTGTTTTTTCTGTTTCTTTTCTCTATTGATTTTTCGCCTGTTGTTTTTTAGTTCGCAAGGTTTAATAAATTATGAAACGTAAGTTTATGTTCGGTTTGGGTGTTGCCGCTTTGGTGGCTTCTGCTCCTTTTGTTAGCAGCACGCCGGTATTTGCTAGCCTGCAAGAGGCGGGTACAGCGATCGCCCAAATCCTCACTCGCCCCGAAGTTAAGCTAGCAATGGGCGTCGAAAAGCAGGTGACTGTAGTTGACGATAAGGGTCAAGAAAAAGCTGAGTGGCAAAAGCTAGACGGGAAAGTGGCCGTTCAGCCGGGCGATACTCTGCGCTATGAGGTGGTTTCTTCTAACGCTAGCGATATCGCTGCTGAGAAGCTGGTTATCAATCAGCCTATTCCGGCGCAAATGACCTACGTATTAGGTTCCGCCAAAGGCAATGCGTCGGCTAACGCTACTTACAGCATTGACAACGGCGCGACCTTTGCTGCCAAGCCTATGGTTGAAGTTGCGCTGCCGGACGGCACCGTAGAAATGCGGCCTGCGCCTGCGGATGCCTATACCCACGTTAGATGGGACTTCAGCGATTCGCTCGATCAGTCTGAAGTCGTTAATGTTTCTCACGAAGTCACGGTTAAGTAACTAACCGGTTCTAGGACAATTTTAGGGCGATTCTGAGGCGATTTTAGGGCGATCGCGTATCTTTTCAAAAAAGAGAATGCGATCGCCCTTTCCAAATCTTCCAAAACTCTCTAACGACAGGGCGAACGGGTTCACCATCAATCGCAGCTTGAAGAAAATGTCGAATAACTTACCCCCCAAGTGGTCACGACGCTCTAATCGTTGGCGGTGCCTGCTCGCTCTATGCCTAATTGGCGTATTTAGCCATCCTCTAACCGGTACGTATGCCCAAAACTTGGCAGCTGATAATCTCTTTACCAACAATCAGGCATCCGCTACCTATACCACTAAAAATGGCCCAGCTGGTGTTGTTTCCAACCAAGTCTCCATTCCAATTGATCTTCCCTTAATCGATCCTAACGGCAGAATTTTGGGCTGCGATGGTCAGCCGCTAGAGAGCTATGCAGGATTATCTATGGCCCTTTACGAACCAGATACCTCTGGTCTAGATCTTGGCAATCTCTTAGCACTCACACCGACTAGCGGCAGTGAGAGTATTCCCCCCAACGGTAGCAACGTCAATCCATTCTCTCTATCGGCAAACGGTGGGCGCTATAACTTTTTATTAGACTCGAGTAAAGTGCTCTCTAATGGCCTAGCTCAAACGGCTCCAGGTGCGGAGTACATTCTCACTATCAATCCGCCAGAAGACGCTAACTTCACAGAGCGCCGCGTCAAGATTGTTGTTACGGATTTTCTCAACGGCCCCAATGTTAACGTCCCTTCTATTAGCTATCGGGCGACCTCGCTAGACGGTCAGCCCATTTCAATTGATGGCGCGACGGAGATGGTTAAAACAGTAGCCGTTCGCAAGGGCGCGACTCAATCGCTCACTTTCTTTGAGTTTGGCCTAGATGCAACTGTTTGTAATACAGAGCAGGTAAAAATCACTAAATCGGCAGATCGCTCAGCGGCTCAGCCGGGTGATTTAGTTGTTTATCGGTTGAATATTCAGAGCGTGGCAAAAGCAGATATTGACTCTGTAGTTGCAGTAGATACGCTGCCTATTGGCTTTGAGTTTTTACCAGAGTCTGTTTCTGGGCGAATAGATGAAGCGCCGGTTGAGATTGGCCTTCAAACGGCTGGCAGCACAGTGAGCTTTAGCGTGAAAGAAGCGATCGCGGCAGGTCAATCGCTCGACATTACTTATGCTGCTCGACTCACGCCAGATGCCCTGCGAGGGTCTGGCCGAAACAGCGCTGTGATTACGGCCAAAAGAACAGACAGCGGATATCGAATTCAAGACGGCCCCAGCATTCATCGAATTACGCTCGATCCTGGAATTCTGTCCGACTGCGGTACGTTAATAGGTCGTGTTTTTGAAGATAAAAACTTCGATGGTGAACAGCAGTCTGGCGAAGCGGGTATTCCGAATGCTGTCATCTTTTTGGACGATGGCAATCGAGTTGTTACCGACGCTGATGGGCTATTTTCCGTACAGAAAATGCTGCCTGGTCAGCGCACCGGCACCCTAGATCTAGCTAGTTTGCCCGGATATACCCTGGCTCCTAATCTCTATTTTAACGAACGCAATAGCCACTCCCGGCTGGTTAATCTTGCACCGGGTGGACTGGTGCGCATGAACTTTGGGGTGACGCCAACCTTCCAAGAGGATCGGGGATAATTATGGCGAAGCAAGTCAAAAAGTTCTTGCACTCTGGCATTGTCGGGGCGATCGCCAGCATCGGCTTGGCTCCTGGTCTTGCTAATGCTCAGAACAGCCTGAGCGTCGATCAAGCGACAGATACGGTTACTGAGTCGCCTGTTGGTATTACGCCGTTGGAAGCGATCGCACCCAACATCGCAGTCAAAACCAAGGCATCAGCCTGGAATGTTCCCTGGCTAGTGCGTCCTAAGCATAAAGCTACGTCGGCTTTAGAAGACCCCAACGTGCCGCGCTTAGCTCTTTCCGTTCCCCAGCAGGCCACTAGAAAGCGTCCGGGTTCCTGGATCGCCCTTACTCCCGATGAGCTAAGAGATGCCAACGTCACGACTATTGCCATCAGCGATCCGCCCAATACCTTGGGTGCAGATGCCTACGATGTAACTGGGCTAGATCAAATAGCGCTCAATCAGATAGCTATTACGCCTGCCGATTTGGCCAATGCCAATGAGATAGCTGTTTCGGTCAATGCGAGTGAAGTAGAGTTTCTAAGCCCCGAAGCCGGTACTTTTTTAGATATTCCAGCGACTTCAGTTGCTTTGCGGTTTCCAGTAGGCGCGAATATTGCGCTGCTTGCTAACGGCAAAGTGGTCGATGCTAGTCTAGTTGGGCGAACTGAGACAGATCCAACGACGCAGTTGCGAACTCAAACTTGGTATGGGGTCTCGCTAATCTCTGGGCCAAATACCCTAGAAGTTATTTCAACAGATACAGGAGAAATTCTAAAAAGCCTGCTTGTTTCTGTTCGCGGTCAGCCAGATCGCCTGGTTCTGCTTTCTCCTAGTTCTATTCCCTCGGATGGCCGCTCGACGACCACTATTCGAGGACAGCTCGTTGACAAAATTGGCAACGTTTCGCGCTGGGATTCTCTGGTTACGCTACAGAGCAGCGACGGTCAGTTTATCGGCGCAGACCAAGATCCTGACCAACCCGGATTTCAAGTCGCGATTCAGCGGGGCGAGTTCTCCGCCGAATTACAATCTTCTCTAGAGTCTCATTTAGTACAGCTAAAGGCCAGTGCCAACGGGTTGGATGCGTTCAGTCAAATTCAGTTTGACACGCCTCAAAGACCCAGCTTAGTTTCTGGCGTGGTGGATTTGCGTTTGGGCGCAAAAGGAACAGATTTTTATAGCAGTTACCGCGATTTTCTTCCGATAGACGGCAACAACCGCGCTGAGCTTGACGTAGATGCGGCAGTGTTTGCGACGGGTAATATTGGCGAATGGTTGTATACCGGCGCTTATAATAGCGATCGCGCGCTAAACGAAAATTGCCGAGGCGAGTCGGCGCTATTCAAAGCCAGCGACAGTGACTGTACCAACGTTTATCCTACCTACGGCGATGATTCTTATACCGACGTAGTGGCCCCTTCTCTCGATAGCGTCTACCTGCGATTTGAGCGCAATTCGCCTAGCTTTGCCGGTATTGACTACGCTATGTGGGGAGACTTCAACACCGAAGAATTCTCCTCAGACTCGCAGCTTTTTACCGCTACTAACCGGCAGCTTCACGGCTTCAAAGCTAATTACAACTTCGGCAATCTAGCGGTAACGGGCCTATACGCTAACAACGTAGAAGGGTTTCAGCGAGATACAATCGCCCCCGACGGCACTAGCGGCCTGTACTTCACCTCTCAAAGGAACCTGGTGCCGGGCAGCGAAAATGTTTATCTAGAAGTAGAAGAGCTAGAGCGTCCAGGGACTGTTTTAGATCGTCGGCCTTTGGCCCGTGGCGCTGACTATGATATTGACTATGATCGCGGAACCTTGCTGTTCAATGACCCGGTTATGCGCACGGCCGTAGATGACGCTGGCCAGCTACTGGTGCGTCGAATTGTGACGACCTATCAGTATGAAGATGGCGGCAATACTGACATCATGGCAGGCCGTTTGCAGTACAGCCTAAACCGCACGCAGGGGCAGGAATCCTGGCTGGGGGCGACTTACTTTAACGAAGACCAGGACAATCGCGACTTTACGCTCTATGGCGCGGATGCTCAGATTTCGTTGGGTGAGAAGGCTCGAATTACCGCTGAGATTGCCGAATCTTCTAGCAGCTTCGATATCTCAGACAGCGTAAGTGGCACTGCCTACAGGCTGGAGGCCAAGGGCGATTTTGGCAACTGGCTCAGCGGTCGCGCTTACTATCGTTCTACAGATGCAGGCTTTACGAACGCAGCGACTACGAGCTTTGTGCCAGGGCAAACGCGCTACGGAACGGAGCTAACCAGTCGAATAGGTAAAACAACTTCTTTGCGCGCGCGCTACGACCATGAAGACAACGTGGGCACTGCGCCACAAGTGATTACAGATGTTTCAGATTTGCTGAATGGTCTAAATTTGCCGGGTAGAGAACTAGATAATTCGCTGACGACCTATTCTGTTGGGTTAACTCAGCGATTGGGCCAAAGTACGGCAGAAGTGGATTGGATTCATCGCGATCGCACCGACCGTCTCACCCGCGATCGCAACATCTCCTCAGATCAACTTCGCAGCCGACTCACCACACCCATTAGTAACAAGCTCACGCTAGTTGCCCAAAACGAACTCAATCTCTCTTCTAATACTGACCCTATTTACCCTAGTCGAACATTGTTGGGCCTAAACTGGGAAGCCATGCCCGGACTCAACGTAGGCATCAACCAAATCTTCTACGGTGACCGTGGCGGTGGCAATAATCGAGGCAGCGTCACCAGTCTCGACGTGACTGGAGAGCACACTTTTAAGTCTGATACAACCCTACATGGCAGAGTCTCCACGCTTGATGGCCGCGAAATTGGCGGCAGTATTGGACTAGAACAAGGCATCAAACTCGCTCCGGGATTGAACCTTGATCTGGCCTATGAAAAGGTCTTTTCCACATTTGGTAATAGCACTGCCGCCAGCACTGAGTTTGCTCAACCCTATGCAACTGGTACGGGTGCTTCTGCCTTAGGGTTAGCCGGTGGGGAGACTTATAGCGTCGGCCTTTCTTATACAGATAATGTCGACTTTCAAGCGAGAACAAGATTTGAGCATCGCAGTTCATCTAGGGGATCGAATACGGTATTTGATTTATCTGCGCTAGGTCGAGTGAGTCCGGCTTTGACGGTGCTAGGCGATTACAGATTGGCGAGCGCCGCTAATCAGCAGGTGAGCGGGTTGGGCACGAGCAGTGTGCTGAAGCTGGGCTTGGCCTACCGAAACCCTGAAAGCGATCGCTTTAATGCGCTGATGCGCTACGAGCATCGCCTGAATCCCAACTCGATTCCAACGAGCGGTAGTTTGGGATCTAGCACAGAAACTCAGGAGCATTTGTTAGCGGCAGAGGCGATTTATGCCCCAAACTGGCGATGGGAACTGTACGGCAAATATGCGCTGCGCAACAGTCGTACGGCTATTAATGGCGCGAATGGCGACTTTTCTAGCAGCAGTAATGTGCAGTTAGCCCAGACCAGGGCGACTTATCGCTTAGGCTATCGCTGGGATGTGGTGGGTGAGGCCCGTTGGGTGGGTAGCCGAGACTATAGCGAGACGGGTTTTGCGGTAGAAGGTGGATACTATCCGCTGCCAGATCTGCGAGTAGCGGCGGGCTATAGCGCGGGTGCTACCGACCGCGACTTTGGTGAAGATCGCAGCGCGGGTGGCTTTTATCTGGGCGTAACAGCGAAGCTAAGCGGCTTACTCAATGGGTTTGGGACTCAGCCGAATGCGCCTGCGCAACAAAAAGAGTCTGCGGTCGAAGTTTCTGATATTGAGGGTTTAGAGAAAACTGTTGGGGTTTTAGAGGGAGCGGAGGGTTTGGAAAAAACTGCTGCGCCTGCTGCTGATACTGAGGGTATAGCCTCGACAGCAGAGCCGGGCGATCGCCTCAATTATCCTGCCGCCACTGAACTATAAAGAACCTAGCAGAGAACTTAGAAACCCTGCAGTTTGTCAACATCGAGATTGTTTACTGACTTGTATTCCCCTATCAATCAAGAGATGATCTATATGCCTTTCAACAAACATAGCAGACATCTACGGGCCGCCTGCGCTTTACTCAGCGCTATCTTGTTCCCTTCAGTGGGCTGGGCACAGGCGTCGTCAGAAACAACCGCGCTTCAAATTACGGTTAATAGCGCTGCCGATGGCGCTGTTCAACCAGACGATGCGTTGACGCTGCGCGAAGCGATTGAGATTGTTAATGGCACATTGCCGATATCGGCGCTTAGCGCTGTGGAGCAACAGCTTGTTTCCATGGTTTCTATTGAGGGATCTACTTCAACTATTCAATTCAACCTGCCACTTGGTCAGACTGCTATTGAGCTGCTTTCTGTATTGCCAGCGATCGCCCAACCTTCTATAACAATCGACGGAACAACTCAACCAGGCTATTCCGGCCTCTCTGCTACTGCCGAAATTGATGTTCCTACGCCAGCAGTAACCCTGCGCCCTGCGCCAAACGCCGAGATTTTTAGAGGGCTAACAATTGCGGCTGACAATATTGTTGTACGCGGCCTAAACCTATATGGATTTAACGCGGCTAGTGATATCACCCAATCTACGCCGCCAGCCGATATTTTCATCTCTCATCAAATAATTCCGCTCAACCGCAAGACTCTTTCACCTGATGTTGCCAACAACAACCAGCCGCCTAGCGGTGTCGTCATTGAACAGAACTGGCTAGGATTAACGGCGGATGGGAAAATGCCTGATGTGCCCTCTGGCTTTGGCGTCTCTGTGTTTGATAGCACTGGAACCACCATTCAGCGAAATCGGATTGAGTATCACAACGGCAGCGGTATTATTACCGGGCGCGAGGCAAGCAACCTGAAAGTAGTTGAGAACATTATTGTGGGCAACGGCTTGGCGGGGATACCGGATGCTATTCGTTTGGATGGACGAGTAGACCATGGATGGGTGTCTGGCAATTTGATTTGCGGTAACGACGGCAGCGGCGTTTTTTTGTTCAAGCCAGAAGGTGCCGTCAGTATTCTCGATAATGATATTCGCTTTAACGGGCAGCGGTTGAGACGAGCGGCGGTGTACGTGATGGGCGATGGCCATCAAATTTTGAACAACAAAATTACGAATCAGCGCGGTAGCGGCGTGGTAGTAACAGCTTATGGGCAAGGATCAAATACGCAGAGCCAAAACAATGTAGTGACGGGTAATCGGTTTAAAGATTTGGAAGGTCTGAGCGTTGATTTAAATGCTCGGCGGGGCCATGAGCCTCAAAACTTTAGGCAAGGGGACGGCCCCAACCCGCAGCGAAATTCTCATAATCGCCGTCAGGACACAGGGAATGGCGCGGTGAATGCGCCGCAGTTTGTGAGCCTTGAGTTTTTTGTCATTGATGGCAAGGTGGCTGTTCGCGGGCAGGCAGATGCTGGTAACGAAGTGCAGCTTTATCGTTCTGAAGGAGTCGTTGATGAGTATGGGCCGTTGTCGGAGCCGGTGGCGATCGCCACCGCAAATCATGAAGGTAACTTTGAGTTTGTTCTAGAAGATATGACAGGTGGCGAGGTTTTGAGTGCGATCGCCACCGATTCGCGCTATGGCACTTCAGAGCCTGCTCGTAATACAACTGTGCGATCGCTTACCACCTCGACCATAGCCATTCCAGTCATAACCATTCCAGCCACTGATGCTGTCATCATGCCACAGTGCACCACGCCGCCTAGCTCACCTATTCCTTCGGTGCTCCCTTCGGTGCCAAATCCACCTGTAACGCCACCAATTCCCGAGACAATTCAGCTAGAGGCGCCTCGCAACGTCCATTTTGGCCTCGATCAGGACTCTATTAGCTTAGATAGTGCCATTGTTTTAGATAAAATTGCTGCTGTACTAACCCAATATCCCAGCATTGCGGTTGATCTTCACGGCCACACAGACTCGCGGGCTAGCGCCGACTATAACCAGGACTTGGCCCGTCGCAGAGCAGAGAATGCTCGCCGTTATTTGCTGAGCAAAGGTATTGGCCCCGAGCGGATGACGCTGCGCTCTTTTGGAGAAACTGAACTGCTTCTACAAGAAACTGAGCTGGCCAATTATGCTCGTAACCGGCGAGTTGAGTTTGTCTTTCGAGATATACGCGGAATTGATATTAACTTTGTGAATCAAGAAAACGACCTGCAAGTGGAACCCTAGAGCTTGTCTTTACCAAGACTAAAATCAGTATCAAAACCAGTATCAAACTTTCCTACAACTCATCGGGCAGCTTACGACTGATCGGACAGTTTTTTCTATCCGATCTAATTTTTTATGCTCGTAAATTTTGTACTTTCGCCATCAACTCTTTTTAATGGATCAGGGCACTCTAATGGCTGCGGTTGTCCCATAGCTTCTCCATGTTTTTATCCAAGCCATTTAAGAAGTCTAAACAGTTGGTATGGCGCTGCTTTATAAGTAGTTTGTCAATTGCGCTATGTGCTTCTGGCGCAGGGATGCGGCCAGCTCTAGCAGAAGGCAGCCGAGATATGTTCCCGAGTGGCGCTCCTGGCAATAGGGGACATATCGTTTGGACTAACAGTACATCTGCTGGATTTAAGAAGCGAACGCTGCTGCGGGTATATGCTAATGCGGGCGAGCATATTTTGGTGGGTTCCAGTGCAGTCGGTGTCAAAACCGGTAATACTACCGGTAATATTGAAATTTTTAATCCTGGGACAGTTTCGGGAACAGCCGCAAACGAAAATCTACCGAGTAGCGCGAACTTTAGCTGTACAACTCAAAGTGGTCGAGGCTTTATTGCTAACCGCGCGGCAGAACTGGCTGGGCCACAATCAATCGATGGTTTAGGAAATACAACTGGATATAAACCCTGCTTTTATAAAGCTCCGAAGACAGGTATTTACTATGTAGCGATGTATGGCCCGAGCGGTCGAAACAGTAATAGCATGCCTGACAACGGCGTTGAGCACAGTGTTGGAGCTATCAATACGGGAGGCAATCAAAACACGGGTATTTCGGCCTGGGACGTTACGGTACGTAGCAGCGACATTAGCTCAACGATTAATAAAGAAGGCCGCTTGCATACCTTCTTTATCAGCCTGAACATGGGTCAAAACGGAGTACAACTGCACTCTGACTTGTATCCTGTGACCTCTGATGGCTATCGCTACAAAATAGATATGCGGGGACTAGATCCTTTTGGTTTTAGGATCTTTGGCAACCAGCTTGGGAACTTGGATAGTGACGGCGTAAGCCCGCTGTACAAAGACGTGATTGGCAACGATGGCGACGTTACTAATCCCAGCGGGGGTACGAGCAGTGCGCCGCCTCAGTTTCCTATCTTCTTTAATGAGCTAGATAGCGCGGTGCTGGCTTATTTACCCGTATACGATCCGATAACCGGCTCAGAGACCGGGACTGGATTCCCTTTGTCACCGGTTTTTCCGGTTGTGGATAATTTGTCATTTGCAGGCGATGTTTTTGGTAACACCTCTAGAGTAAACACGGGTGGAATCTTTTCTTTTGAGACGAATGTGGCTGGCGTTTATCAGATCACTATCAGTCAAAATGGTGTTAACTTCGATCCGGCTAATCCGAAAAATAAGGTGCTCAGAGGGCTGATGGGCAGCTCTGGGTCTCAAAGTATTCCGTGGAATGGTCAAGACAATAAGGGAAATCCTTTTCCTGTCGGGAGCTTCGACTATAGGATAGAAATTCATGGGGGCGAGTATCACTTTCCCATTAGCGACGCTGAAAACAACATATTTGGCGGGCCAACTTATACGCTACTTAATAGCACCAATCCGCTAGGTAACACCATTGCCTTTTACGATCACCGAGGCTATTACACTGCCAACGGAACGCTGGTTCCTGATCGCAATCAGGCAGACGGAGATCCTGTTGATGATGCTTTGTGTGGGAAAAATCCGCCTAACCCACCGATGACGAATTTGTTTATAGGTGAAGATTCGGCTTCTAGCAGTTTTAACGCTTTTGGCCAGTCTGCTGATAGCGGCAGTAACACTAACGTTCGCTGTACGGGATCTTTTGGAGATACCAAGACGCTGGATTTATGGACATATACGCCTAGCTCGGCGGTCGCCAGCGATTTGGTTATTATTGATTCTGCGGACTATGGCGATGCACCAGATACAGGCGCTGGTAACGGGACTGGTAACTACAGCACGCTAGCGGCTAATAACGGGCCTTTGCATAGTACTGATAGCACTCTTTTTATAGGTGGTGGGGTCACAGACGACAGTGATGGCTTTGCTGACGGTACGGACAACAACGGCGATGCGACTGATGATGTCGATGATGGTTTTGCAAATTTGTCAGATGCTGTAGGCGGCAATGCTTATGATTTGAACAATATTCCCATTCATAATACGACGGGTGTTGAGGCTACGCTTCATGCCTGGATTGATTTTGATCGAGATGGCCAGTTTGAAGAGAGCGAGCATCAAAGTGCGATCATAGCTTCAGGCGGAACGACTGCTAATTTGAGTTGGAACGTACCGGGTAATGCCGCCGGGGGGATCAGCTACGCTCGCTTTAGGCTGACGACTGATAGCTTGATTGATAATGGTAGTACGGCTGAGATTGATGAAAGGTCG
>JBBSOB010000080.1:0-16740 GCA_038260205.1 Phormidesmidales cyanobacterium | reverse complement strand
CTATGAGAAATGTCTGAGGGATTAATTGCGAGGACAGAGTTTGGGCTTTTCCTTGCTCCGGTGCGATTTCTTAAACGGTGGGCCGCCGCGTCTGCGTTTTTTGCTGGTTCGCCCGTCGACCCAGCCGCCGTCGTCTCTGGTCTTGCCCATGCTAGAGATGTTCATTGGATGCCCTAGCACAGAGACCTTCTTCAGTAGCTCAAAGGTTTCGTTGGGGATGCCCTGAGGTAAGTCAACGGTGCTGTAGTCGTCGAAGATGCTAATGCGACCGATGAATTTGTTGGCTAGGCCGGTTTCGTTGGCGATCGCCCCCACAATATGACCCGGTTTCACGCTGTGGTTTTTGCCGACCTCGACCCGGAAGCGCTCCATGCCGATCGCATTGCGATCCATGCCGCCATCATTGCGCTGTGGCATTTCCTTCTCCTCAATCAGCAGCGGCTCGTCGCCCTGCATCAGCGATGCTAGCGCCCCCGCAATTTCTAGTGCCGGTACATTATGCTCCTGCTCGTACTGCTCTAATATCCGCGTAAAGAAGCCAGAATCTTCTTCGGCTAGCTTATCCGAAATTTTTTGCTTAAACCGCTCAATTCGCTGATTGTTCACAACTTCTGTAGAGGGCATCTCCATCCGCTCTATTCGTTGCTTGGTAGAGCGTTCTATCGAACTTAGCAGCCGCTTCTCCCGAGGCGTCACAAACAAAATCGCCTCACCCGTGCGTCCGGCTCGGCCCGTGCGTCCAATTCGGTGGACGTAGGCTTCTGGATCGTAGGGCATGTCGTAGTTGATTACATGGCTGATGCGTTCAACGTCTAAGCCTCTAGCGGCCACGTCGGTGGCAACTAGGATATCGAGTTTGCCCTTTTTCAGTCTATCTACAGTGCGTTCTCGCTGATTTTGTGGCACATCGCCGCTAAGAGGCGCAGTATTGTATCCTCTGGCCTCCAGCTTTTCAGATAGCTCAACCGTCGCGACCTTAGTGCGAACAAACACAATCATGCCGTCAAAGGCTTCGACTTCCAGGATGCGGGTGAGGGCATCTAGCTTGTGGTAGCCGCTGACCGACCAAAACCGTTGACGGATGGTGTCGGCGGTTTTGGATTCGCCCTGGATGGAAATTTCGCTGGGGTTGTTGAGGTGCTTTTGGGCGATTTTGCGGATCACCTGGGGCATCGTGGCCGAGAACAGCGCAATCTGTCGGCCTGCGGGGGTTTGATCGATCACCCATTCCACATCGTCGATAAAGCCCATGCGCAGCATTTCATCGGCTTCGTCTAGGACTAGAAATTTCAGGTTAGAAAGATCTAGGGTGCCGCGTTTGATGTGGTCGATGACCCGGCCCGGCGTACCGACAACCACATGAGCCGCCCGACGCAGCTGCTTTAGCTGAATTTGGTAGCTCTGTCCGCCATAGACGGGCAGTACGTGAAAGTCATTCATTCGCTTGCCGTATCCCTGGAAGGCTTCGGCAACTTGGAGAGCTAGCTCGCGGGTTGGGGCCAAGACGAGTGCTTGCGGGCGATTATTCGAAGTGTCTATTTGGGAGAGGATGGGCAGCGCGAAGGCGGCTGTTTTGCCGGTGCCGGTTTGAGCCTGGCCGATGATGTCTTTGCCTTCTAGCAAAGGGGGGATCGTTTTTGCCTGAATAGGCGTGGGGCTTTCGTAGCCAATTTCGTCTAGGGCTTGAAGCACGGCAGGAGCCAGCGCTAAATCTTGGAAAGACTGCACAGTAGCGGTCATTAAATTCACCTGGGAGCTAATGAGAAAATATAGCTATGGATCTGCAAGCTATATCGCGGACGGGATTGAAGTTAAGTACTGAACTAATAATTACTGGCTAAGGAAAAGTGGGCTTGAGGGTTCAACCATTCGCACAGCTCTAGCAATATGCTTAAAGACCTGTACTGAATGCTAAATCGTCCATCGCAACCCGAACAAGCCCTTACAAACGGAAACTTCTTAGCGGTTAATACTCTGCACGCCGGTATAAAAATATCAGCAGCTGTTTATTCAAACCACTAGCATACAGCGTGATTGCACTTCCTATCCATTTTAGTGCATACGAAAAAAGACGATGGAGTTATTTGTCCGTCGCCTTTGGGCAGGTATTTAATTGATTGTTAGAGCGCCTAGACCTATGGAGGCCAGCTAGAATCTTCGCTTCCACCACCGGCTTCAGTATCGTCCTTACTAGCTTCAGCTTCTTTGACTTTTGTATTCAACCATTCAGCGGCAGAACTAGCCATTTCTAAAAAATCTTTAACGGCTTCTTCCGACTCTTCTAAAGTTATTCGAGTTTCGCGGCTCTGATCTTCGTTGATAAGATCGTTGTACGCTCTTGACATTGCTTCTTGAAGTTGTTCGTAGGCGATCTCAAACGACATTCTTCGTTTTGCTAGCTCTGGCTGGTACTGGTCGATAGCCATTGAAAGATTAGTTTAGATAGGATTCACCCTAAAATTCCCATTCTTCTTATCTTAAGAACGACTAAATGGGGCAGTTGATAGTGTCTTACATAGAGAAGCTTTTGGGATCGCCGACGACTTCTAGGCCAATGGACTCACCGGCTACCATCACGGATGTGATCTCTACGCTGACGGGCAAATCTTTTAGATCGGCGAGCGGATTGATTAAATCTGAAAGTCGTTCGGCGGCCATAGAGCTGAGATCTAGACCGGCGGCGCTGACTTCTTCTACTTCAAAACTGAGCCGTGTGCCTGAGCCGACTAGCCGTCCGGTAACGTCTACCGTGATGCCTGCGGGTAGGACAAAGTTACCTAGATTGGGCTGAATGCGTAGGGTGGCGCGATCGGGCGATCGCAAAATAACTTCAGCGCTGCGAACATTGCGATCGCTCTCCAAAAAGTCAGCCAAATCGTAAGCCTTAATAACGGCTGTGAGCTTGGCACCATCTACCTGACTCAGCCGATTTTGCTCTCGGCTGTAGACAACGCCCTGCAGATTTAGAGCTAGCTGATCAATTACGGGAGCGCCTTTGGGCTTAACTCGCTCGCCGACGGCAATAACGCTATCAGCACTGCCAGATACGACTTTGAGTCCGTCAATTTTAACGTCGTAGTTTTCTGCCGGGCCAACGTATTTCGGCAGCTCGCGCTCAATGCCTTGTTCTACCAAGCTCGCGGGCGTACAGCTGACGACGCCCGCAACGGTGAGTCCGACCACAGCTACGCCTGAAATAATCCACCGCGCGGGTTGGTTTAGCCCCCCCTGAGTGACTGCTTTGCGGTCTGCTACAGCCGATTTCAATTGCGTAGACATCACTTAGAACCTCTTTTCTCGTTCTGCACTTGGCTGCAAATATCTAGCTCACACCGTTTACGCTTTGATCTGGCGCAGTTCGTACAGGTGCTTTTTAGGTGTTTTTTACAGAAATGGACTGCTAAAAATCTTAGATAGTCTTACGGAAGCCATTCCGATGGACATAAGTTACCCCAAACTAACGGCGATCGCTATCTTCAGTTAAGATCTGCGGTAGAAAATTATTATTCTCTGTAAATCTTTATGTGGGTAGAGGAGCTACGGGCGATTTTACGAGGGGCCGCAGGCAGCTTTTTGTTTGGTATTCCGCTGCTCTATACCGTTGAAGTCTGGGCAATTGGCTCTTCTACTGGCGCGATTCGACTGCTGGCGGTGCAGGCGGCGACGTTTGTGGTGGTGCTGTTGCTAACTCAGATTGAAGGCTTTCGGCGATCGCTCTCCATTCACCCGGTAGAGACCGTACTAGAGAGTATTGAGGCGCTAGGTATTGGCATTGTGTGTGCGGCGATCGCCCTCGTCTTACTCCGTCGCATCACGCTTGAAACGCCGTTGTCAGAAGCATTAGGCAAACTGATCTTTGAGGGCGTCCCGTTTTCTCTAGGCGTTACGCTTGCCCGCTCTACGCTTGATCGACGAAGTTCCCGTCAGCGCCGTACGTCCGTATTAGAAAGCGAGCCAGTGCTGCTATCGGCGGCAGCGACCGGCATTCGCGACACATTAGTCGATATAGATGCGACCATCATTGGTGCAATCGTGATTGCCTTTAGCATTGCGCCGACCGAAGAAATCGCCATTGTGGCCGCTGGATTGCCGCCGCTGTGGCTGTTGCTCGTGATGGCCGCCTCTTTACTGATTTCGTACATTATTGTGTTTGCTTCTGGCTTTACAGACCGCAGCGAACGAGCGCAGCGCGGTCTGCTACTTAGCCCTCTAACCGAAACGCTGCTGGCTTATGTCGTCGTTCTGATAGCATCAGCGCTAATGCTGATTTTTTTTCAGCAGCTGACTAGCAACGACCCCTGGCAAGAATGGCTCGAAAATATTATCGTGCTGGGCTTACCTGCCTCAGTGGGGGGGGCTGCGGGGCGAATATTAGTGTAGGTTGGGCTTTTCTTCCCAACGACTAAGGGGTAGACGATGAGCGACGAATTGGCGAAGACTGAGGGCGTGGAAGAAGATCAGAGGGTGCGATCGCCCGCCGAATGGATTACCCTTACCCTCTCTACGTTTGTCCTAGCGCTGATCGTGGGACTAGTCCTTTACGACTGGCAAGTCAGCAAAAATATTCCGCCCGCCTTCCGAATCGAAATTACTGAGGCCACTCGTCTTACCGAAGGCCGGTATTACGTTCCCTTTACGCTGCACAATACCGGCGGACGCATTGCCCGTACCGTTCAGGTTTTAGCAGACCTACACCTGCCCGACGACACCGATGAAACCGGCGAGCAGCAGTTTGATTTTCTCTCTGGAAAGGAGCGAAAGAAAGGTGGCTTTGTGTTCGATCACGATCCCAAAGCAGGTGAATTGGTGGTCAGAGTCGCGAGCTTTGGCCTACCATAAATTAGCCAAATTTAGCCAAATTAGTGGAGCAGCTAAACTGGTGGAGCGTTCACGACTCGGCCGACCGAGGTTTTGGCTGGGCGGCTTTTTGGCCAGTAGCTTTTTGGCCAATAATGTTCAGGCTGCGCAGATATCGCCCGCCAATGCCTACTAAGAAAGCGATGTAAACAACGATCTGCAACAAATAGATGTGGTCGCGGTAGCCCAACATGGTTTTGAGCAAAATGCCGGGAAACTGCTTGTCTGGTAGAACGGCGCTTGCATCCCAAACTAAAGGGCCCAGAATGCAGGATTGAGTGCTAATGCACAGGTCTATGTTGGGCTGATTGAGAAGGCTAAGCGCTGCAAAGGCGGCATCCAAGTTTTTGAAAATGGAAACGACCAGGCCCGCGATAATCAGCAGTAAAAAGATGCCCATAACCTGGAAGAACAGCCGCAGGTTAATTTTCACGCCAAATTTGAACAGGCCGATGCCAATCGCAAATGCGCCCACGAGTCCGGCTACGACGCCAGAAATACTCGCGGCCGTTTGCTGTAGGTTACTAAACAAAAACAGCACCGTTTCGAACCCTTCGCGCAAAACCGCAATGCAAACTAAGCTAAAAATACTAATGCTGGCTTCTTCTGAATCGGCCAGGGCGTCTTGAATCGATCCTTCTACGTTGCTTTTCAAGCTGCGAGCCTGCTGAGTCATCCAAATCAGCATCCAGCTCAGCATAATGACGGCAACGCTGCCAAACAGAACGCCTAATGACGGTTTGATAACGCCTTGCAGAGCTGGCACTGCGTACTGCACTCGGCCTAGTACTGTGCTCAGAAATGCCCCGATTAAAACGCTGCCTGCTAACCCTGCGGCGACACCGCCGTACACCCATTTATTGAGTTCGCTACGGTTAGATTTATCCAGGCAGGCTAAAACAATGCCTACGACCAGAGCGGCTTCGACGCCTTCTCTAAGGGTAATTACGAAAGTAGGAATGGCCTGGGAAAAATCCATTGGGATGGGTCGGCGCAAGTTTCTATTCCATTCTACTGTGGTCGTCTCGTTCCATTCGACTAAGGTTTATTGCTTCGGGTAGAAAAGTTCTCAGTTGGTTCGCTCTCTGTGAGCTGTTTGGTAAGTGCTTCAGCAGCGGTTTTGTTAGCGGTTTTGTCGGTGGTCTTAGCAGCGGTTTTAGCTAGATAGGTGGTCTTGTGATTTGTTCTGTTTCACGCAGTCAGGCAATGGTGTCAGATTCAAGTTTTGAGTACTGGGCGAGGCCGAACAAAAAATAGCCTGAAGAAGCGGTGAGGCGCAGGGAGGCGATAGACTTTAACTATTGGGTCAACAGTCTGAATCAATCGTTTGCGTTGGTGCTTGCTATCAAGTCTTTCTTAGTCAATAAATTTTTAACAGTTTGGTGGGCGGTGGTAATTGTTTTGCTGGCGCTGCCGTTTGGCGTTTGGCTGGTAAATTACAGCGCGGCGGCTTCTGCGCGAACACCGGCTTGCTACGTTTCTAATGATCATCAAATTTGTCTGGAGAGTTTGCGCCGCAGCGCTCAGCGGTATTGGGAGTATCGAACGGTGATTAGTGTAGATGGACAGAAGCAGCCGCTGGAACTTTATAACTGTCGCGATCGCACCAGAACTCTCCCCCGCGACGGCAGCACAATTCCATTTTTAACCAACAAAACAGGCGATTGGGTTTGCCAGGTATTTAAGCCGTCTCGTGCGCCAGAGCTAAAGGAGCGCGGCGTGGTAGAAATTCGGTAGTGATGGAAATTCGATGGCGGTGGAAACTCGGTAGTGATGAGTTAGTCGGGCGGGGCTTTGCCAGCGGTGGTATAGCTTTCGAGCAGGGAAAGCGCGTTGTCTAGCGTGTCGGCTTCTTTGAGTGGTTTGTCTGTTCGCCAGCGGAGGATTCTGGGGAAGCGAACGGCAATGCCTGATTTATGGCGCTTGGATTTGGCGATGCCTTCAAAGCCAATTTCGAAAACGTGATGGGGTTCGAGCGATCGCACCGGCCCAAATTTTTCTTGAGTATGGCGACGAATCCAACGGTCTAATTTTTCGATTTCGGCGTTGTCTAAGCCGGAATAGGCTTTGGTAAAAGGAACCAGGGTGTCGCCTTTCCACAGGGCAAAGGTGTAGTCGGTAAAGAGGTTAGCTCGTTTGCCAGTGCCTGCTTGCGCGTAGAGCAACACGGCATCTAACGTCATAGGATCTACTTTGTGTTTCCACCAGTAGCCGCGCTTGCGACCGACCAAATAGCGACTGTCTAGGGCTTTTAGCATCAGTCCTTCAGAGCCGTTTTTTCGGGAGTGCGATCGCAGCTCTTCCAAATCATCAAGGGTTTCAAAGGGCAGCGGCTGGTCATAGCTGAGATATGCGTTGGGATGAGCCTCCATTAAATCAACTAGTTTGGCCCGGCGCTCTTGCAGTGGCTGGGTGCGAATGTCTTCGCTCGCTGTTTCTAATAAGTCGTAGGCTAAAAAATGAACCGGATAGTCGGCCATGACTTTTTTCGTGACTTTTTTTCGCCCCAAGCGCTTTTGCAAAAAATTGAAGTCCAGTGGGCGATTGTTTTCCCAACAGACAATTTCGCCGTCTAGCACGGTGCCTGCCGGGAGCGATCGCATAGCAATCTCAAACTCGGGAAACTGATGCGTAATTAAATCCTCGCCGCGCGACCAGATAAAAACCTGATCGGCCCGGTGAATAAGCTGAGCGCGAATGCCATCCCACTTCCATTCGGCCTGCCAGTTGGCCATGCTCTCAGCGGCAAACTTAGTTATATCAATAGGTGAGGCCAAAAAGAAAGGATAGGGCTGGCTAGGCTGAGTATCGGCGGCGTCTGGATTGACTAGCGCTTTGTAAAAATCGGCGCTGGTTTCAATCGATCCCATAAGCCGATGAGAAATGACGGCTTCGGTAAGATCGTATTCCTGAGCAAGCGCCTTGATTACTAATTTGCTGCTGACGCCTACTCTAAAAGCGCCTGTCAGCACTTTATTGAGTACAAAAATCTCGTCATCTCCAAGCTTGGCCCACCAGTCAATAATCAGATTTTTGATGGCGTCTGTGTCGTTTTTAAGCACCTTTACCTGAGGAATGATGTCCTCCATCCACACTTTTAGGGGCGTGTGGCTGTTGGCAATAGAAGCTCCTGTCGGCTCTATTGGCGTGTCTCGTAGCAGAAGCGCAATGGTTTCGGCTGTATCGCCCACATGAGATCTGCTTTCTTCGAATAGCCACTCAGGGATATCAGAAACCTGCAAAAAAATATCTCTCAAAATGCGCGCAGTAATCAGTCGCTTTCGGGTTTTGCCTAGCAGTAAATACAGCGCCCAAACGGCATTCTCTGGCGTCTCAACTTGAAAATACTGCTGTAAAGCCTTGACTTTTTCGTTGGTTGAGGTAGTTGAATCAACGGCCCGAAAAAGCTGGGTAAATTGTTTCATTCTGTTGCTGAAGGCGACGCTAAAACGATTGCCAGCTCTTTTAGGCCGCTGTGCAGCTGTTTTTTAGCTATTTGGGGAACGTTATTGTCACCCCGCATTGAAACCCTTTGCATCTCCATAGAGGCTGATATTTTTAGTAAATGTGGTCTTTCGATGACCTGTGCTTTAAAACTTCACAACATTAAATAATTCCCGACCCTTGGTTAAAGCAGGGTGGTTACGCTTTAGGATGTTAAAGTTCGAAACACTTCGAGATATTTGTCATTTTGCATCAAATTAGTGTGAATGCTCATTCATTTCGGCTAGTTTCAGTGTGACTTCTTAGTCTGATATGAAAAAAGCTAACGACAGTGCCAGCGTAATCAGTAATGCCAGAGCTAGTTCTTTTTCGGAAAATCTGGCCAGTCCCGATGTGAGCGTTGACGAGAAGGCCGCAGTGATTGCTAGCTCCAGCGAGACAGGCGATAGTTCCGTAATGGAGATGGCTAAGCCTAAGATTAATCGGAGAAGTCGATCTAAGCCCAAGCTAGAAGATACCGCTGCGATCTCGAAAAGTCGGCACAGTGGCCGCTCTGCTGCTCCCGATTCGATCAGTGACGTTGACTATAGTCTGACGGATGTTTCTGACGACCAAACGGTTTCGCCTGCGTCGCGCTATCAACCGGTGAGTCGAAGTGGCGATCGCATTGCCATTTTTATTGACGGCTCCAATCTTTTCTATGCGGCTTCTCATCTGAATATAGAGGTAGATTACCGGCGACTGCTGACGACTCTAGTGGGCGATCGCCGTCTGCTGCGGGCCTACTTCTACACAGGCGTCGATCCGCAAAATGAAAAGCAGCGCGGCTTTTTGCTATGGCTAAATCGTCATGGACATCGCGTTGTGAGTAAAGAGCTCACGAATATGCCAGACGGCTCGCGTAAGGCGAACATGCATGTAGAAATGGCGGTAGACATGATGCGTATTGCCGAGCATTGCCCCACGATTACCCTGCTAGGCGGCGACGGCAACTTGGCCTATGCATTAGAGGCGCTTAGTCAGCGCGGCATTGTGATTGAGGTAGTCAGCTTGCAGTCGATGACCAGCGATAGCCTTATTGACCTGTCCGATGCCTATGTTGATTTGGCCGACTTGCGCGATGAAATCAAAAGGTAAACGCCTTTAGCTTTTAGCCTTAGCTATTCTATGGGCAGATCGCTCAAGTTAGCTGCGTCCCATTTTAGAACGGAGGCCTCTACGCCTTCTGTCCGTTTGCGCTTAGAGTCGGCTTCAAACCAGGCGATAATTTGCTCGTTGGTCAGTGATTCTATCGACTCATCTAGGTCTTTAGCGATGTATCCCAACAGCTTTGCGGTAGAAATTGTAATCCGAGTGAGAAATTTTTCAGGCGTTGTCAGCAGCGCGGCATCGACCGCGGCAGACTCTTCTGGGGTTAAAAACTGAAGTGACATAGAAATTTGTGTAAATGAGGTCTAAGCGGTTAAGGGTTGGTTTCTGTGATCTGCTTTTCTGTGGTCTGCTTTTCTTTGGTTTTTACCAAATATCCGCACTGATGTTCGCCGCCTACTAGCCAGTGAGTGCGCTCTACAGAACAGTCTGGCAGAGCGATCGCAAACATCGCCAGTTCGTGACCGCAAACCGTTGGGTAGGATTCTGCAATATGAGCGATCGCGCAATTATATTCAGTGATCACAAACGCACCGTCAGATGTGTTGTCAGATGTACTATCAGCGGCTTCAGCTCGATGACATTCAGCCATATAGCCCTCGGCCTGCCTTAGCTTTACCAAAGTTTGCATTCTGTCTTTGAGAGGGGCGTCGCCTAGGTGCGCCTTATATTCTTTAGCTTTGCGCTGCCACTGATGCTTCAATAGCTGGCTCACCTGCTCTGGCCCGAGCGTGTCGGCGACGGTATTCAACAGCGATAGCGCAAACTGATCGTACTGATCGGGAAAATGCTCGCGCCCTTGACGACTGAGTTGATATAGATGGTTGGGGCGACCGATACTGGCCTGACTGACTTGATGCTCAATTAGATCGCTAGACGCTAACGTTTTGAGGTGGCGGCGGACGGCCTGTGGCGTGATTTGAAGATGGGAGGCGATCGCGCTAGCCGTCGCTGTCCCTCGCTTCAACAAAAAGCGTAGAATATCCTCTCTAATAGATGTTTGGGGGGAAGAGGTCTGTTGAGCAGTCATTTTCTGACGCAGGATGGCTGGGATAAAAGCAGTGCATGAGTGGCTGAAAACCCTCGTCTCATAGACATGGGTTACAGGCATGGATTACAGGCATGGGTTTAAATGACTATTTTAGTCAGCGCCTTTACAATACTTTAGAAACACTTTGGTTGCTAAAGTATTCTTCTTACAGTAACCTTAAAACAGTTAAACAACATCTGTGTTGCTTTAGTGCTTGCATCTTAGTCTAAATCACGGGCTAATATCACTTGGCTTATCCCAATCGCCGATGCATTCCCCCTTACCCATATCTTTGTAACTCCACGTCTGCGTAATTAAAATGAGCGAAAGCAATCCCAATCAGGGTTCCGACAAAAGTCTCGAAATCATGCGTAACTTTGCCCAAAGTTACGCCAAACGAACTGGCACTTATTTCTGTCAGGATTTAGGCGTGACTGCTGTCGTTCTTGAAGGACTCGCCAAGCATAAGGACGATTTGGGTGCGCCACTGTGCCCCTGCCGTCACTACGAAGACAAAGAAGCTGAGGTAAAATCTGCTTTTTGGAACTGCCCTTGCGTCCCGATGCAAGAGCGCCAAGAATGCCACTGCATGCTGTTTCTAACCGAAGAGAATCCGTTCTCGGGCACTGAGACAGAAATCACTTTCGAGCAGATTAGAGCAGAGACTGGCGCTGTTAAGTCATAGCTCGTCATTTGCTATTCGCAGTTTCCGATTGACTTCTTTTTATTTCCTGCCCCCATTTTCCTGCCTTTAAGTAGGTTGATTGCCAGCTATGAGTTCTAGCGTTCAGTCTGTCGTTAGTCAGCCCTATAAGTATGGCTTCGTTACCGATATCGAAGCCGACTCGCTTCCTCGCGGACTTAGCGAAGAGGTTATTCGTGCCATCTCGGCCAAAAAAAACGAACCTCCATTCATGTTGGACTTTCGACTAAAGGCTTATCAGCGCTGGCTGACATTGGAAGAACCCGCATGGCCCAACGTCGACTATCCACCGATTGACTACAACGACATTGTCTATTACTCCGCGCCTAAGCAGGCAGAGAAAAAACTAGACAGTTTGGACGAGGTCGATCCGGCGTTATTAGAAACATTCGACAAGCTAGGCATTTCCCTAACCGAACAAAAGCGCTTAGCTAACGTAGCGGTCGATGTCATTTTTGACAGCGTCTCAATCGCCACAACCTTTAAAAAAGATCTCGCTAAGCATGGCGTTATTTTTTGCTCTATTTCAGAGGCAATTCAAGAGCACCCTGAACTCATTCAAAAGTATATTGGCAGCGTTGTTCCGGTCGGTGATAACTACTTTACAGCGCTGAACTCGGCTGTGTTTACCGACGGATCGTTTGTCTACATTCCTAAAGGCGTGACTTGCCCGATGGATTTGTCTACTTACTTCCGTATTAACAACGGCGACTCTGGGCAGTTCGAGCGGACGCTGATTGTGGCCGAAGAGAGCAGTTCGGTGACGTATCTAGAGGGCTGTACCGCCCCGATGTATGACAGCAATCAACTTCACGCAGCCGTAGTTGAGCTAGTGGCGCTAGATAACGCCGAGATCAAGTACTCTACGGTGCAAAACTGGTACGCTGGCGATGAGAATGGCAAGGGCGGTATCTATAACTTTGTGACGAAGCGAGGGTTATGTAAGGGTAAGAACTCGAAGATTTCTTGGACTCAAGTAGAGACCGGATCGGCGATCACCTGGAAGTATCCTAGCTGCGTTTTAGTTGGGGATAACTCCGTCGGTGAGTTTTACTCTGTCGCATTGACGAACCATCGTCAGCAGGCCGATACGGGCACCAAAATGGTGCATGTGGGCAAAAATACGCGCAGCACGATTATTTCTAAAGGGATTTCGGCAGGTAAGTCTAAGAATAGCTATCGCGGGTTAGTGCAGATAAATCCGAAGGCGGCTGGCGCTCGCAATTATTCGCAGTGCGATTCTATGCTGCTAGGCGATACGTCTAATGCCAATACGTTCCCCTATATTCAGGTGCAGAACAGTTCGGCGCAGGTAGAGCATGAAGCTTCTACTTCCAAGATTGGTGAAGATCAGCTGTTTTACTTTGCCCAACGAGGGATTTCTCCAGAAGATGCGGTGTCGATGATCATTAGCGGTTTTTGTCGCGATGTGTTCAATGAGCTGCCGATGGAGTTTGCGGCTGAAGCCGATAAGCTGCTGAGCTTGAAGCTAGAAAATTCTGTTGGGTAGGAAGACGGTTTGAGAGGATTTGGTTTTAGGAGACTGATGAATGATTAACGAGAACGCTGACACTATTCTTTCTGTTCGAGATCTTCACGCTAGCGTCGAGGGAACAGAAATTCTCAAGGGCGTGAACTTTGAGGTGAAGGCGGGTGAGATTCACGCCATTATGGGTTTGAATGGTTCGGGTAAAAGTACTTTTTCAAAGGTGCTGGCGGGTCATCCAGACTACGAAATTACGTCTGGAGAGGTGATTTTTAAGGGCAAGAATCTTCTGGATTTAGAGCCTCACGAGAGAGCGAATGCAGGCGTGTTTTTAGCCTTTCAGTATCCGTTAGAAATTCCGGGCGTTAGCAATCGCGATTTTTTACGCGTGGCCTACAACGCTCATCGCAAGGCAAATGGCGAAGAAGAGATTGACGTATTCGATTTCGATGAGCTGATAGAAGAGCGCTCTGAGATTGTTGAAATGGACGTAAGTTTTTTAGATCGCAGCGTGAACGAAGGGTTCTCTGGCGGTGAAAAAAAGCGCAATGAAATCCTTCAGATGGCGTTGTTAGAGCCTAAGCTGGCGATTTTGGATGAGACGGATTCGGGGCTAGATATTGACGCGCTGAAGACTGTCTCAGCAGGCGTCAATCAGTTGAACAACGATCAAAATGCAACTGTTTTGATTACTCATTACCAGCGGTTGTTGGACTATATTGTGCCGGACTATGTGCATGTGATGGCGCAGGGTCAAATTGTGAAAACGGGTGGAAAAGAACTGGCTCAGGCACTTGAATCTCGTGGGTATGACGGGATTACATCTGAGCAGGCGGTGGCCTGAGGTGAGCAATATGGACGCAACGGTAGGTTCTGTAGAGTCGCTGACAAATAGTTTGGCTGATGGAAAATCAGCGAGTGGCTCGACGGCTGCGGTTCGACGGGAAGCTTATCTCAATCATTTGGTTGTTCAGGCTCAGGCGGCTGCGAATGAGTCTGGTTTAGGGCTGAAGCCTTTGCGCGAGCGGGCTTTGGGTTTGGTAGGCGATCGCACTTTTCCCCATGGCAAGGACGAGGAGTGGCGGTTTACCGATCTCAGCGATTTGGTGGCGCTGCCGCTAGCGCGATCGCAGCCTACAAAAGCTTCGCCATTAACGATTCAAAACACCGTTCCGCTAGCGAGTGAGCACTGCCTGGCAACAGTTAACGGCTACTACAATGCTGAGCTGTCAGCGGCAGAAAAAGAGATCGATAGTGTAGTCATTGCCCCGCTATCTGTGCTGCTAGGGAACCCAGCCTATAGCCAAAAGGTGGGGGCGGCGATCGCTAGCAAATTAGCTCAAATCCAAGGCGGCTCCGAAGTGTTTACCGCGCTAAACACCGCTGGCTTTACCGATGTCATGGTGGTGTGGGTAAGTGCCGATACGGTGGTCGGTGCGCCTATTTGTATTGCGCGAGGTTCTCAAGATGGGGCGATCGCGCATTTAAGAACGCTGGTAATGGCCGAGCGCCACGCAAAGTTTACGCTAGTTGAATCCTTTTGGGGCGACCACGAGCAGCCGCGCTGCAACAATAGTGTGACTGAAGTCTGGCTAGAAGAAGGCGCACAAGTCGATCATATTCGCCTGCAAGATGAAGGCAGTCAAACCTTTCATATTGCCAAAACAGCCGTTTCCCAGTCGGCTAACAGCCGCTATCAATGCACGGCTATAGACCTGGGCGGGCAGCTTTCGCGTCACCATCTAGAAGTCTATCAAGCTGGCCCTCAGACCGATACGTATCTGTACGGACTCAGCGCGTTGAGCAATCGCCAGTTAGCGGATACCCATAGCCTGCTAACGCTGACCTACCCGCACGGCAGCGCGACGCAAATTCAAAAAAACGTTGTGGATGATCGCGCTCATGCGGTGTTTAACGGCAGAGTTCATGTTGCTCAGGCGGCGCAGCTGACGAATGCTTCTCAGCTCAATCGTAATCTGCTGCTTTCGAGTAAAGCCAGAATAGACACCAAGCCCGAGCTGGATATTGTCGCAGATAACGTGAAGTGCGCTCATGGGGCAACCGTTAGTCAGCTGCAGGCGGATGAAGTGTTTTATTTACAAAGTCGGGGCATTTCAGCGGCGCAAGCTCAGCGACTGTTGCTCTACGGATTTGCGATGGAAATTGTAGAGAAGATTTCTGTTGCGCCTTTAAAGGCAATGCTGGGCGATCGCATGTCTGCCTGGACTCGTTAAACCCGCTTTTCACATATTTCCGCTCAACCGACTTATGACATTAACGACTGCTTCTAGCACGACTGCTTCTACCCCGCCTGCATCTGCTTCATCTCTAGCAGACGAGGTTCGCGCTGATTTTCCAATTCTCCACCAGGAAGTCAACGGTAAGCCGCTGGTTTATCTAGACAATGCCGCCACCTCCCAGAAGCCTCAGTCTGTGATTGATGCGATGGTGCATTATTACGAATGTGATAATGCTAACGTCCACAGAGGTATCCACACGCTGAGTGGCCGGGCGACAGCAGCCTATGAGGGCGCTCGCGATAAAGTAGCTAGCTTTATCAACGCCGCCTCCCGAGACGAGATTGTCTTTACTCGTAATGCGAGTGAGGCCATTAATTTAGTGGCCTATGCCTGGGGTTTGAGCAATCTAGAAAAAGGCGATGAGATACTGCTTTCGGTGATGGAGCATCACAGCAATTTGGTGCCCTGGCAGATGATTGCCCAGCGGACGGGAGCGGTGCTAAAGCATGTGCCATTGACAGACGAGCAAACGTTTGATTTTTCCGCTTATCGGCAGCTTCTGGGTAATAAAACGAAGATAGTTGCGATTAATCACGTCTCGAATACGCTGGGCTGTATTAATCCGGTGGCTGAGGTGGTGGCAGCCGCGCAGCAGTACGGCGCAAAGGTATTAATTGATGCTTGCCAGAGCGTGCCGCACATGCCCGTAGATGTGCAGGCGATGGGCTGTGATTGGTTAGTTGCTTCTGGTCATAAAATGTGTGGACCAACGGGCGCAGGCTTTTTGTATGGCAATCTAGAGGTGCTAAAGGCCATGCCACCTTTTTTGGGCGGCGGTGAAATGATTCAGGACGTGGGCTTGAGCCAGTCTACGTATGCCGAGCTGCCGCACAAGTTTGAGGCTGGCACTCCGGCTATTTGCGAAGTGATTACCCTGGGAGCTGCCGTTGATTACCTCAACAAGATTGGCATGGATCGAATCTCGGCGTATGAACATCAGCTAACGGCTTATTTGTACGAGCAGATTACTCAGGTGCCCAAGGTTAAGCTGTATGGGCCAAAGCCTCAAGCTGATGGCACGGGACGAGCGGCGATCGCTACTTTTACCGTCGAGGGCGTTCATGCTCAAGATTTGTCCACATTTTTAGATCAGTCAGGCATTGCTATCCGTTCTGGGCACCACTGTACGCAGCCATTGCACCACTTGCTAGGCGTAAATTCTACGGCCAGAGCCAGCCTGTACTTTTACAACACACCAGCCGAGATCGATACGTTTATCGTGGCGCTGAAGGAAACCATCGACTTTTTTAGCAATATTTTTGATTAGTCTTAAGCCTTTTCCCAAATTAGTTTTTGTAATGGACAAGCGCCGGTTTTCGCTGTCACCGGCGATAGTTTAATCGGCTGTAAAGCCACTCTATGGGTATGTCTGCTGGTGTGTTGGCTGTTTGCGGCTGGCTCTAGTTGAGAGAGCATAACGCATGCCAACCACCTTATGGTGTTCTCGATGATTACCTGTGCTTCCCGCTCACGCTCAGCCGTCGATTAAGCCCGATAAAAGTTAACTCTGCTGGTGAAAAATTCTCCGCTAGCAATGGTGGAATGGGACGCTGAGCGAGTGATTATTGGCTGGAATGTGGCGGCAGCAGTGCTGTTTAACTTTTTTGAGCAAGAGGCGATCGGCTTTAATCTAGATTGTCTGCTGGCGCAAAGGCAGGTTACTGATTTGGATCTAGACAGTCGGTTGGGAGATGAGCGGAGCGGTGTCTTGCGATCGCAGATACAGTATTTCCGATCCGATTTTTGTCGAAGACGAGCATCATCAGGGCGT
>JBBSOB010000079.1:0-16799 GCA_038260205.1 Phormidesmidales cyanobacterium | reverse complement strand
AGTTTTTGCGATCGCTCCTCCTCAGCCTTTTGGTCAAACTAGATCCCCAACATCTCCAGGTAGCCTTAGTCGATCCTAAACGAGTCACCTTTCCCGAATTTGAAACCATGCGCTGGCTGTACGAACCCATTGTCAAAACAGCAGAAGATGCGATCGCCCTCATGGAACGCCTGGTGATCGAAATGGACGACCGCTATCAGCGCTTCGAAAACGCCCGATGCGCCGACTTATCCGCCTACAACCAAAAAGCCAGCCATCCCCTGCCGCGAATCCTCTGTATCTTCGATGAATATGCCGACTTCATGGCCGATAGGACAACGGCCAAAGCGCTAGAGCAAAGCATTCAAAGACTAGGGGCCATGGCTCGAGCGGCAGGTATCCATCTGGTCATTGCGACCCAACGCCCCGAAGCGAGAGTAGTCACCCCACTCATTCGCTCCAATTTACCGGGAAGAATAGCGCTACGAACGGCTAGCGAAGCCGACTCTGCCATTATTTTAGGCGGTAAAAAAAGCGCAGCCGCTAACCTTTTGGGCAAGGGAGATTTGTTCTATTTAGGAGGAAGCAGCTTACAAAGACTGCAAAGCCTGTTGGCGTCACCCAAAACGGTCATTAACCTCATTTATTGATCTCAGTCATTGACCTCATTCATTGGCCTCATTAGCTAGAGCCTGCACAATGCGGTTGAATTTGCAAGATTACACGAGTAATTTTTGCTACTAAAAGGGTTAAGAAATACATAGGCTCCTTACATATCTCAGCCAGTTACTGCATTTTCTGTAAACTGTCCTTACGGCTGTTTGAGGAAAGAACACGCTCATAGATAATAAACCTGTTGAGTTACTGAACGTCTCACATCGCCCACCCGATACGGATTGGTGACTGTGCGAAAAACCGATCTAAAGCCTAATTAAAAAGTGGAAAAAGAAAGAAAAAATTAAGGCGTTGTCTGGGTAAAGTTGTCTGGGCAAGGGTGATCAAAAACACCTTCTAAACGCCGAGCAACGATCCCTAACTGAGTGGTCGTCAAACGAGTTGTCGTCGAGCTGTTGATAACAACCCTTCTATAGCGATGACCCTGGACACATTTAGTTTTTAGGTTTGAGCTTCTAGCAAATTTTTGCCTTTGCTTTTTCTTGATATTAAGGCGCTAGATTTGTTCTTTGTAGAAGACTTTAAGTTTGGGTTTACGAACAGGCGCTCAAAATTTACGACAGGTCTGAATTTTTGTTCAGCCCCTATTTGACTGGACTGCCTAAAGTCTCTGCGGATTTGTAGCAGGTTGCTAGCGGCGATCGCACTCAGACATTAGGCAGATGACGCTTCAGTCGAGAACTGGTTACACCTTTTTTAAGAGAAAGGGATAGTAGGAAAGAGAAATGCGGAAGGGAATTGTTAGACGAGTAGGTCAAGCGGCGACTGTTGTACTAGGGGCCTATTTGGTGGCCTGTGGCCCGTTGCAGTCTACGAGCAATTGGTTGGCTAACGAATCGGGGCCACAAGAGGCGTTAGCTCAAGAAGTAAATGAAAAACCATCTGCGGTTAAATTTGAAACCTGCGCAGCGGTAGCCGATTGGCAAAGACCAGGGGCCGATGAGCAGTCTCAGCATTTAGAAAAAGACGCTCGCTATGCAACAGGCACAGATAGCGACAGCTCAACTGCGTCCAGTCAGTTTTGGGATCGTCAGGTGGTGAGCTTTACAACCTACGGGCTGAGCGCTCGCATAGAGCCGGTGGATTTAACGGGGCTGTGGACAGTTGATGCGCAAATGCAAAATTGCTATACCCCTGAGACCACAATGGCGATTAATCAGGACAATCGCGCTGAAGCTTGGCTGCTCAATCATCGAATTAAGTCTTTGGTATGGGAAGGCGATCGCTACGTGATGACCGTTGAGCCGACCGATACGGGCATGCAGGTGGTTCAGTTCGAGCGCGATGAGCAGATGGCAGCGCTGCCGCTAGAGGTGGTAACGGCGGATGGAGAGGCGATCGCAGTGACCTCTGGAGATTGGCAGTAAATCATGGAATAAATCGCGGATAGAGCAGTTTAAATTATTTAATTCGTCTATGTGGCCAAGCCTCTGTATAGTAGTGTTTACATTACATGGAGGCTTAATTCTATGAAAACTGCCAATATCATTCGCAAAACTCTATGGTTACTGCTCTCAGCTCCGATGCTAGGGCTTTTGGCTACCCCAGCTCAGTTGGCGATCGCCAGCGAAAAAGCGCCTCAATGGTCTTATGGAGGAGCCGATAATCCGACGCTCTGGGGAGATCTAGATCAGGCGTTTGAAACGTGCAAAGCTGGCAGAGATCAGTCTCCCATCAACCTCGAAGATGCGGTTGATGGCGCACCCGCCGATATCACTTTCAACTATCAGCCAGTGCCTTTAGAAGTACTCAACAACGGTCACACGGTTCAGGTAAACTACGCGCCAGGCAGCACCGTCAGTATCAACGGCGAGACCTACAACCTGTTGCAGTTTCATTTTCATACCCCTAGCGAACATCTATTTGAAGGCAAAGCGGCCCCAATGGAGCTGCACTTCGTCAACCAAAACGCAGCAAAAGAGCTGGCAGTCGTTGCCATTCCAATAGTGGTAGGCAAAGCCAACCCCGTTATTGAGCAGATTTGGGAAAATATTCCTGAAGCCTCCAAAACCAAACAGGTAGAGGGCGCGATGGTCAATGCAACCGATCTACTACCCAGCAGCTTGGCCTACCAGAGCTATTCTGGGTCACTAACGACACCACCTTGCAGCGAAGCCGTTAAGTGGAACATTATGGCCGAACCCCTTGAACTTTCTCAAAAACAAATAGAAACTTTTGAGAGTCTGTATCAGGTCAACGCTCGCCCAGTGCAGCCAACCAATGGACGGCAGATTGAGCAGCACGGAGGCTAAAGGGACTTTCGCTTAAGATCCCATCTTTCGCTTCAGCTCGTTCAGCTCTTCTTCGGCTTCCCACCGACGAAAGCTCTCATCTAAAGGATCGCCCGGCTGATTGAACCCATAGGGAATTTGATTCCAGCCGGTCGTTCCCCAATCGTAAGCCTCCGTTTTAGGAATAGCGGCGGCCTGCGCGATTTTAGTTTTTACTTCCTGGCGTTTGGCCTGTACCTGGGCGCGCAACTGCTTTGTTTGCTCAATGCGATCTTTAATGCTTTTCATTTGACCCCAGAGATGATTGCCCTGCCGGAGCAAAGCGGCTTCTCTTTCCTGGGCGGGGCCAACTAAGTCTTGACGGTTAGCGGCTTTAGCTTTTTCAGCTCGGCGATGCCACTGCTGAATGTCTTGAGCGGTTTCTAAAATGCTCGCTTCTACCTGCTTTTCGCGCCGTCTTAAATCGACGACTAGCCGCATAGCATCTTCTTCCTGTCCGCGTAGCTGATCTTCTAACGCTCGTAGCTCCAGATGCGGATTAGCCCGCAAAAATTCATCTAGCCGCGTTTCTAGAAATTTGCTCAAGTCGTCAAATAAGCTCATGAAGTCAGATTGCTGTCCGTCAGCCAGTTTTTGGTAATAGCGATCGCCTTCTCCATACTAAGACAACCGGCCAGCGACGAGAGGGCGAGCCACTAAAAATTCTTGGCCTAGAACTTTTGACCGATATAGACCGAGCGCACTTCCCCGTCGCGGCGAATGACCACATCCTGACCGTTGACGGCAACTAGGTTCCAGTTGGAAAGACCAATGCGATCGCCCACATAGGCCCGCTGCGATCCCCCTTCAATATCAAACAAAGCCGCTGAGCGACTGCCTAAGTTCAGTACGCCAACCAAAACATGCTCAGACGCAGGCGTAACGTCGGTAATCGCGGCGGCAGCGTTGGTCGGTGCAGCGGCGACTGTCTTAGGCGCGGGCAGCGAATTGGCTGGCACAACGGGCAGCGAAGGTGCAGCGGCAGCCGGTGTGTTCCGAGAAATTGCGGCAGCGGCAGCGACCAGAGCGGGCACGACCGGGAGATTGGCCTTTGCGCTTCTAACCGGCAACATCACATTAGACGAAGGTCTAGAGGCTGCTTTAGTCTCAGTTTTATTTTCGTAAACCGGCACAAAAACTCGCTCAATCACGCTAGGTGCAGGCGTGATTCCAGGCAGATTGGGCAAGGCTCCCACCTGCGTAGCGGCGTTTATGTTGGGTGCGCTAGTGGGTAAAGCGCCTGCCTGGGCGACCGGAACGACCGCAGATAGCTGCTGAGCTTCCGCCTGACGAGCGCTAATAGCGGATAACGATCGCTGCAAATACGTTAGAAACTCGCCGTCTTTGTTGGGAATTTCGGCAGCGGCGGCTTCTTTGGTTAAGGAGAGCAGCCAGCCGTGGCCGGGGCCGCTCTGGCTAAGCGTCCAAAGTCCTAGGGTACTAACCGCAGAAATAATAGCTGCCCCGAACAGTAAGAACGGCAGGGAAACTGACTGCGACTGCGATCGCGACTTTGAGCGAGACTTTGAGCGAGACTGTGACTGCGACAGGGGCTGTGGTTTTCTTTGCGGTTCAAAGATGGTTTGCGGAGATCTAGGCGACATGGACGCGAGCATTAGCTCGGGCATAGGATCGGTGTAGGCAAAGTTAGGGAGCGTTTGGACAGTCTCTCTTTGGGGCAGCATTACCGCGTCGTAGATGCCCGGATCGTTGGGGGCTTGGGGAGGCGTTCTGTTCGCCGCTCTAGTTGATTCGAGACTGGTTGATTCGAGACTGGTTAATTCGAGATGGGCTGATTTAGGATGGGTTGATTCGAGACGGGCCGATTCAAGATCAGCGGACGTCGTGGCGCAGTAAAGCTCGGCGGCGCTTCTAGGGGTGAAGTTGTTTGGCAGCGTCACGGTGCGAGCTGAGGAGCGAATGGGCTGGGGTTGATGAGCAACGACCGTCATGTAACCGCTCAGATCGCCTTCCAAAATCCGATCTACATCTGAAAAAAGATCGTCTATGAGATTGTCGCTGTAGGAGTCGGCAATCCGAGTAGAAACGGATGGCTGCAAGCTAGCGGAACTATTTGGCAGGATGAGACGACTATTCAAAACCATTTTTCAGCGGGTGGTGAAGCTTTCTATGAGATTTAAATCAGGAGTCGGTTATGGCTATAGATTGGGAATTGTGCCTAAAACGGCCTCTAGCAAATTGCGATCGCCCGGCTCACCGCCTATATTCAGCAGCGTTTTACCGTTCGTAGGCAAGTCTCAAGTGAGATCAATCGCAGCATCAACTTCCAATGATATTGACGCAAGCAAAGGTTGCCCGGCTAGCTCGAAAATATATCAACAATCTATGTTTGATTTTTGGGGCATCATTTTTGGCAGACAGTCTGGGCAGCAAGCTGGAATAGAGATCAGGAGCCGGTTAGCAGGTATATTTTTATGCGGATGATATTTGGCGGGCGATCGCTAACAGTTTTTTTGAGTGAGTCAACGCCGTTGGTATTATCGGCTTACACCCAAAAATGACCAGTTAAGGATGACAGATGGCAAATAGATGGAGAGTAGGCAAATAGATGACGGGTTTTCGCGCACCGCTAATGACGATGGTGGATTTGCTATCGGCAACGCCGCGTAATTGCACTCAGCAACCAGAGACGATAGTCGTTGGCATTACCACGGATACACGTTCGGTGCGGCCGGGCGAGCTATTTGTGGCGCTAGAAGGCCAGACGTTTGACGGTCATGCTTTTGCGCAGCAGGCGGTGGAGCAGGGTGCGATCGCCGCCATCACCCGAAAAGGCATCTTGCCCGCAAAGACCCAATTTCCCTATATAGAAGTAGACGACACGCTAGCGGCTTATCAGGCCATCGCTCGCTGGTGGCGACAGCAGTGCGGTATTCCGGTAGTTGCCATTACCGGCTCGGTGGGCAAAACGACCACGAAGGAAATTGTCTCGGCAGCGTTGGCTCCGTTTGGCGCGGTGCATAAGACTCAGGCCAACTTTAACAATGAAATTGGGGTGCCAAAAACGCTGCTAGGCATTGAAACTCAGCATGATTATGCGGTGGTAGAGATGGGGATGCGCGGCCTAGAGGAAATTGCGCTGCTCGCTCAAATTGCTGAGCCGACGATCGCGCTGATTACGAATGTGGGAACAGCCCATATTGGACGGTTGGGATCGCGAGCGGCGATCGCCCAAGCCAAATGCGAACTGCTCCGAGAACTTCCGGCTAGCAGCACCGCTGTTCTCAATGGCGACGATGCGCGGCTCATGTCTACCGCCGCTAAGGTCTGGTCTGGGCGCACGATTACTTATGGATTAGACAGCGGCGATGTGAAAGGCGATTGGTCTGGAGATCGGGTAATCGTTGAGGGAGTCTCTATGCCGCTGCCGCTGCCGGGGCGACACAATGCGCTGAACTTGATGGGGGCGATCGCCACTCTAAAAGCCTTAGACCTAGACTGGTCAAAGCTAGCCGCTGGCCTCACCATATCTATGCCCGCAGGCCGCGCCCAAACTCACAAACTGCCGGGCGATATTTGGCTCCTAGACGAAACCTACAACGCTGGAGCCGAGGCGGTGGTTGCGTCTCTTCAGCTTTTGGCCGATCAGCCGGGAACGCGTCGAATTGCGGTGCTAGGCACAATGAAAGAGCTGGGGGATCAGTCGATTGAGCTGCATCGTCAGGTGGGCGAGACGGTTGCCAAGCTAAAGCTAGATCAGCTGTTAATTCTGGCCGATCCGGCTGAGGCTGAGGCAATGGCGGCTGGGGCCAGTTCGGTTTTGACACGGGCATTTGAGAACCGCGATGATTTGGCGGCGCATATAAAAGAGCAGATGGAAGAGGGCGATCGCATTCTATTCAAAGCCTCGCGCTCGGTGGCGATAGACAAAGTAGTCGATCAGCTTCTAAAGTCTGTAGAAGGGCTGTCTTGATGAAGACGTGCAAGACTATGTAGTAGTTCTTATCTTCCAACGCAGTCAGTCGAGTATCGCATCCAGATGAGTCAATCAGTAATTTTCATCAGCTATCGTCAAAAGGATTCCTATGAGCTGACTGATCGCTTGGCAAACGACTTGATGGAAGCTTTCGGAGAAGATGCTATTTTCCAAGATAAGGAAAGGATCAAGGGCGGTGATGACTGGTCAACAGAAATAGAATTGCAGGCAAAATCGTGTAGCGTCATGCTGGTGATGGTAGGTGAGGAGTGGGCAAACGCTAGATACGATCACAAAAAGCCCGAGCAAGAGGGGCGACTCAGACTAGACGACCCTGAAGATTGGGTTCGCAGAGAAATTACTCTGGCATTTAAAAACAACCGTATTGTAATTCCTCTGCTGATCGATGGAGCTGAGCTTCCTAATGAAAAATGGCTTCAGAGATGTGGTCTTGAAAGACTATTGGTTCCACAAACCATACCCCTTCGATCAAAAGACTATAAAAATGACTTTCAGACTATCAAAACTACGCTAGCAGAAAAGTCTGTCCTGTCAGACAAGCTAACTAACTATCCTTCGACGACGAAGATTGAGGCTGCCAAAAAAAGAGATATGAAGCAGCCCGTTAGCTTTTCCTCTGAAGACGACCTTGCAGAGATCTCAATAGATGGAGATCCTATCGAGGAACCAATCCGGCTAAGAGAAATCTTCACCGTACCGGATTTAGAAGGGACACTAACTTCTAAACCGATAGATTCCGCTGGTTCAAAGCCAGATTCTCACTCAGAGCATTTGTCTAAAGCAACAATCAACTTAGAAGACCCAAACGGCCCGGTTCCTCTACCTTCTAATCTTTACATAGAGCGACCGCCTGTTGAAACTGATTGTTACAGGGAATTAAATCGGCTCGGCGCATTAATTCGGTTAAATGCGGCTCGACAAATGGGTAAGTCTTCGCTAATGTCTCGTGTCCTAATGCATGGACGGAAAGAAGGATATCATTGCGTGTCGATCAACTTTCAGGAAGCAGATCCTGAAGTTTTTGAAAGCTCAGGACATTTTCTGCGCTGGTTTTGTACTGTTATTACTGAGGAATTAAATATCAATGTCTCTATTGATGAGGCTATTGAAACAATATGGAAAGATGAGAGGCTAGGCAACAAGCTTAAATGCACAACCTTCTTCAAGAGGCATCTACTACAGCAGGTTGAAAAGCCTTTAGTCTTATGCCTTGATGAAGTGGATATAGTATTTCGGCATCAGAAAGTTTCTCAAGACTTTTTTAGCTTGCTACGTACTTGGTACGAAAACGGACGAAATCAAGAGATCTGGCAAAAGCTTCGCTTAGTGATTTCTCATTCTCGTGAGGTATATCCGACTTTAAATTTCAATGAGTCTCCTTTCAACGTAGGAATGCCAGTAAGTTTGCCAGAATTTTCTATACAACAGGTAGAGGTGCTGGCAGTAAGACAGGGATTAAGCTTTTCAACAGAGGACTTACATAAGTTAACTGATATGATAGGCGGTCATCCATATCTAGTAAGAATAGCTTTGTACAAGTTAGTACGAGAACAATTAAGCTTGGCTAAGTTGATCAGAGTTGCTCCGACTGAAGAGGGGCCTTACCGAGGTCATCTTCGCAGACACTTAACCACTGTAGAAGAGGATCAGGAGCTGACTACTGCTTTAAAGATCGTTGTCAGCAAAGATGAGCCAGTAGTCATAGATTCAAACGAAGCCTTTCAGCTTACTAGCATGGGTTTAGTAAAGCGGCGAGGAAACGCAGTAGAGCCACTGTGCAACCTGTACCGCCAATATTTCAAGGAGCGTCTGCAATAATGTCAAATTCTTCTCTTTATCAGATAGGGGGGAGTCTTCAGCTAGACGATCCTACTTACGTGACTAGAAAGGCAGATGATGACCTATATAACGGACTAATGTCTGGAGATTTCTGCTATGTACTGAATTGTCGGCAGATGGGAAAGTCGAGTTTGCGAGTAAAAACAACGGATCGTCTGAAAAAAGAGGGCGTCACCTGTGTAGTCGTCCAAATGACTAATATTTTAGACGAGGAAAATACACCAGATCAATTCTATGCAGGAGTAATTAACAGCATTGCCCAAGACCTCGATCTAGAATTTGATGATATGGCATGGTGGGAATCTAATAGCCACTTATCATTAGTTAATCGGTTCAGCAATTTTTTAGAGACAGTACTGTTACAAAAGTTCTCCGGGCGCGTAGTTATCTTTATAGATGAGATAGACCGAGTACTCAGCTTATCATTCTCAGTAGACGGTTTTTTTACAGCAATTAGAGAGTGTTTCAACAAAAGAGCTGACAATCCAGCCTTTTGTCGTTTGACATTCTCGCTTTTGGGCGTAGCAACTCCTTCTGATCTGATTGGAGACAAAAGTAGTACGCCATTTAACGTTGGCAAAGCTATCGACCTAACAGGTTTTACGTTAGATGAAGCGAGACCTCTAGAGATCGGGCTTCAAGTGGAAAACCCTACTGAGGTGTTGAAATCCATTTTACGCTGGACGAATGGACAACCTTTTTTGACTCAAAAGATTTGCCGTATAGTAGCAGAAGAGTCAAGACACACTCCATCAAAAGAAGCTCTTTCTACCTGGGTTGATAGTTTAGTCCATCAACACATTATTCAAAATTGGCGATCAAACGATGAGCCGGAACATTTAAGGACAATTCGCGATCGCCTTTTGATGGATGACCATCAAACAATGCGTCGTTTAGAGCTATATCAAAGAGTCTTATCGAAAGAAGTAGTCTCTACGAATACGGCTGACTCTCTTACCAGAGAGTACATAGAGTTACGGCTTTCGGGTGTTGTCGTCAATCGTGACGATTGTTTGTGTGTGTATAATTCGATCTATGAGAGCATATTCACTCCAACGTGGACTACCGAAGCGCTTAATAACCTCCGACCGTATGCCACAGCATTTGCTGGCTGGATAAGATCCAACAAAATTGATCAGTCGTACTTACTAAAAAGAAAGGAACTCAAAGCAGTTGTTCAGTGGAGAGGGAACCGCCCACTGCCATCGGAAGACTATGAATTTATCCTCGCAAGTCAAGAACTGAGAGCTGAAGAAAAAAGGCAAGAACTAGCAAAAAACAACCAGAAACTGGGCGGGAAAATAGGGGGGTTACTCGGTCGGCAAAAAGTGGGAAAAGAACGGTTAAGAGAAAGAGAGCTTATGGTAGCGGCAAAGGAGCTTGCAGTAGCTGAAAAAGAAACTGCTGCAGAGCAAACACTGAAAGAAGGATTAAGAAAGTGCGCAGAAGCTGACAAGCAGATACAAGAAGCGCAGAGGATAACAATAGCTGCCCAGCAAGCTAAAGACGATCTTCTATCATTAGATAAAAACAGCAATGAATCAAACGGATGTGTGGGGTGTATGGCTTTGGTAGGGATAACATCACTTACCATCTTGTTGATACGATTTGTTTCATGGATGACTTGATAAATGAATGGTATTTGAATATGGTCAGATTTACGATTGAGATGTTGCGATAGGTAGGGCGGCTGGGTCGTGCGTCGATAAAGAGTGGTTTTGCTAAACTGAAAATGCTGAATAGTGAAGTTGGGATATGGAATGTCCTTTTTGCGAACATCCTAAAGCGCACAGGCATAGCAAAACTAGCAAAGGCCGTCAGCGTTACCGCTGTCCTAACTGCCAGCAGACGTTTGCTGAGACGCTTGATACCCTATACTACCGTCGCCAACTAACAGCCGCAGAGATTGAGAACATTCTCCAGGCTCACACAGAAGGCGTCAGCCTTCGAGGGATTGCTCGACTGTCTAAGCGTTCATACAACACGGTTGTCGATGTGGTCAGAGCCGCTAGCCAGAAAGCTCAGTTGGTGCATAACGAAGAAGTAAAAGATGTTGAGACAGAGCAAGTTGTCGCTGACGAGATGTGGTCGTTTGTCAAAAAAAGCAAAAACATTGTACCTCCGAAGAGTTGACCCGAGGCGACTGTTGGATGGGGCTAAGCTTGGCACAAGAAAGCGGTCTAATTATGAGTATGCGAGTGGGTAAACATACCGATATATTTCTCTCGGAACTGCTGGTCAATACCGAAGGAAAAACGGACTGTAAGGTCTGGTATACCGATGACTGGAGCGGCTACGAACGAATTTTGCCACCTGAAGTAACTCATATTATCGGCAAGGAGAATACGCAACGCTTAGAGCGAACCAACGGCATCATTCGGCAACAAACAGGCCGCTGGCACAGATGGCAGAATAAGTTTGGGAAGCTGTGGGAACAAACTGAAATAACGGCTCGGCTAGCGGTTGGCTACTTTAATTGGATCTGGCGACACAGCCGCAGGCGGGACACCGCTGCGCAAAGAGCGGGGTTAGCAATCGCTGCTTGGCATTGGCATGACTTTATAACCTATCCCACTTTTTACTGATGCACAACCCTTTTTACTGATGCACAACCCCAGAATACGGGTGCGAACTGCAGATCGCGCAAGCTTCTTATTGTACGTATCCGTCTTGCTTACTTCCATGGTAGCGACCGACCGCGGAACTTAAGATCTTCTAGCGCTTCAAAGATCTTAAGGTTTTGGCGTAGCCCATGCGATAGAATTTAATACTTAATTTGTCTTGACATGAAACTTCTATGGTCTTAGTGCTATCGCAATCGCAAATCTCAGCTATGGAGACTCACGCCGAGCGGGTTTATCCAGAGGAATGCTGCGGCCTGATAGTGGGCAATCTGACGGCTTCTGATGATGAGACGCTGAAGTCGGTTGTCGAGATAGTCGCGCTAGCTAACGAATGGACGCCCGAAATAGCTGAGCGCGATCGCCCCGAATATACCACCAAGCGTCGGCGCTACTGGATAGATCCTAAAGATATGCTGCGCGTTCAAAAAGCAGCTAGAGAGAAAGAACTTAATATTATTGGGATTTATCATTCGCATCCTGACAAAGAGGCAGTACCTTCAGAGTGCGATCGCGCCCAGGCATGGCCCACCTACGCCTACGTCATTGTGTCCGTTTGCAAAGGTAAAGCTGTCGATACCCAGAACTGGGCGCTAGACTTAAGCCGTCAATTTCAGCCAGAAGCGATGCGGATTTTCCCGTCCTCTGCCAGTTCCGGAGTCAGAGACCGAATGCCGGTTTCGGCTTAATTCATCCTTGCAGACTGTCCTTTTTGTAGACATTTCCCCGGCCTTAGCCCTGTCCCTTCTGATATGCTCATTTCTGCCGTCGGCTCAACCCCCGACCGTTCACCTGTTGCAAAACCATGCTGAATCCCAATCTGGATGAAATCCAACTGAATAAAGCCGAGTACGAACGCTACTCGCGCCACCTAATCCTTCCCGAAGTCGGCCTCGAAGGCCAAAAGAAACTTAAAGCCGCCAGCGTTTGCTGCGTAGGCACGGGAGGACTAGGCGCACCCCTACTGCTCTATCTCGCAGCCGCAGGCGTCGGACGCATTGGCATCGTCGATTTTGACGTAGTCGATCATTCCAACTTGCAGCGGCAGGTCATTCACGGCACCTCCTGGGTCGGCAAGCCCAAAATTGAGTCTGCCAAAGCCAGCATTCTAGAAATCAACCCCTACTGCCAAGTAGACCTGCACGAAGTGCGCCTGTCTTCCGACAATGCGCTCGACATCTTCCGTCCTTACGACATCGTGATAGACGGCACCGACAACTTTCCTACGCGCTACTTGGTGAACGACGCCTGCGTCCTGCTAGATAAGCCCAACGTCTACGGCTCTATCTACAGATTTGAGGGCCAGGCCACCGTCTTCAACTACGAGGGCGGGCCAAACTATAGAGACCTCTACCCCGAGCCACCGCCACCGGGTCTGGTTCCTTCTTGCGCAGAAGGCGGCGTGTTGGGCATTCTCCCCGGCATGATTGGAATCATTCAGGCCACCGAAACCATCAAGATTATCTTGGGCAAGGGCAAAACCTTGAGCGGTCGTCTGCTGGTGTATAACTCGCTAGACATGAGCTTTAGAGAATTAAAGCTGCGCAAGCCGCCAGAAGAACATCGCGCCGTTATCGACAAGCTGATTGATTACGATCAGTTCTGTGGCATTCCTCAAGCTGCCGAAGAAGAAGCGAAGCAGCAGGCCGCGCTCAATGAAATGTCTGTGCAGGAGCTAAAGGAACTGCTCGATAGCGACAAAGATGACTATTTCTTGCTAGACGTGCGCAATCCCAATGAGTACGAAATTGCCAGTATCCCTGGCTCGACGCTGATTCCGCTGGGCGAAATCGAAAATGGCGATGGCGTTGTGAAGCTCAAAGCGATGCTCAATGGTCATAACCTAGTCGCGCATTGCAAGATGGGCGGTCGCTCGGCTAAAGCGCTGGCGATTTTGAAGGAAGCCGGGATTGAGGGGACAAACGTGAAAGGCGGGATTATGGCCTGGAGCAAGGAAATTGATCCTTCGGTGCCCGAATATTAGATTGTCAGTTTGAGAGCTGAACATCTTTTGCAAAAGGGGGGCTGTCGCAGGCCCTCCTTTGTTTTTACAAGTTTTTACCAGCCAATTAGGGAGCCAAAACCATGAGCTTAAAAGATCGCGTTTCCGATGAAATTAAAACGGCGATGAAGGCCAAAGATAAGCTGCGCCTAGAAACGGTGCGCGGCATTAAAAAGGTGATTATAGAAAAGGAAAGTGAGATTCGAGCCAAGGGGCGCGAGGCGCTAAATGAGGAAGAGGAGATGGCGATTTTGATGCAGTTGGCTAAGCAGCGCCGCGACTCTATCACACAGTATACCGATGCGGGCCGCGATGAATTGGCCGCTAAAGAAGCAAAGGAACTGGTGATTTTAGAAGAGTATTTGCCTGCTCAGCTTTCGGATGCGGATATAGAAGCGGCGGTGGATGAGGCGATCGCTAAAGTCGGCGCTAGCGGCCCGAGCGATATGGGCAAGGTGATGGGGCCAGTCATGCAAAAGCTCAAGGGACAGGCCGATGGCGGCAAGGTGCAGGCGATTGTGAAGGCAAAGCTGCTAGGCAAGTGATGGCAGGTCACCCCACCTTTAAAAGACCTGATTCCACTCGTAAATAGCGTACTCAGTCCAAATATTGTTTTTCCAGTAGGGGTCGCTTTCTACTAGCTGCCGCACAATGTCTTCACTATCGGCCTCGTAGGTGCCAAATACTTTGGTGTTGTCTACGGTGGGGCCAAGCGCCGTCAAAATGCCTTTGGCTTTTTGCTCGGTGAGTCCCTGCAGATGTGCTTCACG
The DNA here is from genome assembly GCA_038260205.1 of Phormidesmidales cyanobacterium. GTDB lineage: Bacteria > Cyanobacteriota > Cyanobacteriia > Phormidesmidales > Phormidesmidaceae > Phormidesmis. Next base: position 2,685 of record JBBSOB010000079.1, on the reverse strand, counting down.
GTAGGGCGTGCGCTTTTCCAATGCGTTTTCGCAGTAGGTGCCCCACATCACAAACTTTGGCATAGCGGTTTGCTCTTATTAAAACGGTCACGACTAAAACGGTCACGACTAGAACAGTCACGACTGTATCAAACCATATCTGACACCTCGCTGACTATCTCAAAAAACGGTGTCGTAGGTTTGTCGAAGATTTCAGGTGACTATTGGCCATCTCGGAGAGAGTGGGTAGCGATCGCACAGCAACAGACCATTTGAATAGCGTTGAATAGGGCGGTGGTCATAGCGTGGGTAGACCCGAGTGACTGTATCATTCTAAAAATGACCCAGTCTTTGCATAAACTGATTAGGCAAGACTGATTGCATACTTTACTAAGATTACTCAAGCGATCGCCTTATGGATGACAAACTAATGCTGATGATTCCGGGTCCCACCCCGGTTCCCGAAAAAGTACTGCTAGCGATGGCAAAGCATCCCATTGGGCATCGCAGCGGCGAATTTAGCCAAATTATTGCCGAAACCAACGAGAATTTGAAGTGGCTTTTTCAGACCAAAAACCACGTACTGACGCTAGCAGCAAGCGGCACCGGCACCATTGAAGCGGCCATTATTAACTTTTTGAGTGCGGGCGATCGCGTCATCGTCGGCAGCAACGGTAAATTTGGCGAGCGCTGGGCGCAAATTGCCAAAGCCTATGGCCTAGACGTACAAATCGTCAGCGCCGAGTGGGGCGTTCCACTGAACCCCGACGACATCAAAGAAGCGCTAGAGGCAGATACCGACAAGCAAATTAAAGCCGTTGTTATCACGCACAGCGAAACCTCTACCGGCGTCCTAAACGACCTAGAGACCATCAACCAGCATGTAAAGGCTCACGGCGAAGCGCTGATTATCGTAGACGCAGTGACCAGCCTGGGTTCTTACAATATTCCGGTGGATGAATGGGGCCTAGACGTCGTTGGCTCTGGGTCGCAAAAGGGCTTTATGCTGCCGCCTGGAATGGGCTTTGTAACGGCCAGCGATAAAGCTTGGGCTGCTTACGAAAAAGCAACGTTGCCTAAGTTCTATCTCGATTTGGGTAAGTACAAAAAAGCGGCGGACAAAGACAGCACCCCGTTTACGCCGCCGGTAAATCTCTACTTTGGAATGAAGGTAGCCTTAGAGATGATGCGCGCCGAAGGGCTAGAGGAGATCTTTGCTCGCCATACGCGCCACAAGGAAGCTGCTCGCGCCGCTATGAAGGCATTGGGTCTAGAACTCTTTGCGCCCGATAGCAACGCGAGTCCAGCGGTGACTTCGGTGGTTCCGCAAAGCGTGGATGCTGAGAAGATTCGCTCTATTATGAAGAACCGCTTTGACATTGCGCTAGCAGGCGGACAGGATCATTACAAGGGCAAGATGTTTCGGATGGGGCATTTGGGCTTTGTAAGCGATCGCGATGTTCTCTGTGCGATCAGTGCTTTGGAAGCGACTTTGCTAGAAATGGGGCATAAGACGCCAGGTAGCGGCGTGGAAGCAGCGAGCGAGCGATTGCGTCAGGGATAACACCCTCTATTGGCCTCTATCTCTATTGGCCTCTATTAGATAGATAACAAGTAGATAGATAATAAGGCGGTAAAGTTCTTTTAATGAAGGCTTTACCGCTTTTTTTATCCGTAGAATTCTTTAACTTTTGACTTATTCCAAGCTTCTTTTAGAAACTTGCTAGGCCACTTCCATCCAGTCAAAAATTCTTTCTAGCTGCTTCAAGCTCACCACACCTTCTTGCCACAGCACCATGGGCAAGGGGCCGATGTCCTGCTTGCACTGCTGCAGCGCCCGCTTAATCGCGTTGGGCGGCACAGATAGCTCTTCCTGCAAAAACCGAATTAGCTTGGTGTAATCGTTGGATATCATCGCTGAAAATTAAAACAGATAGGGTGTGAGTTCAGGCGTGACGTTACTATTTGGGTATCTTTACGTAAGTCCGTCGGCTTGTGCTCTTTCTAAGGTACGAACATACGCCGCTCTAAAGACGGGTGTCAAGAAGCTTTTAGCGATCGTCACAACCTGATATCAAGCAAGCCCAATTTATCTTCTTGAAAACAAGTTAATGGCCTGAGGCAACTTAAAAGCAGTCAAGAATTTACGCAATTCTACGGTAGTTTGGGCAAAAGACGAGCCATTTTTTTGGGAGTATAGACTTTAAACAGATTTGGCATGAATTCATTGACATCCTCTCCCTCCAACCGATTCGGTATAGCGGGAGATTCTCGACCTAAGCAAACAGACTCAGCTGCTCACCTATCCGATGGGTAGACGCATCACCGAGAACCGCAGGCAAGCCTGTCTTACACTCTCTCCGTCGTCCGTTTTGAGTCTCCGAGTATCCCCCGGCGACCTTAATATTCTTCGCAGCGTTCACATCTCGGTCGTGGTGAGTGCCACAGTTGGAACACAACCATTCACGGATCTTCAGCCCTTCCATGCCTGCTTTTTTCTGTAACGTTTTCTCACCGCAGCTAGGGCAGGTTTGGCTAGTTGGCTCCCAGCGATAATCACGGTAACGTCACGGCCATACATCTCGGCTTTCGCTTCGAGCATGGTTCTGAAAGTGCGCCAGCCTAGATCGCTGATTGCTTTGGCTAGGCAATGGTTCCGCATCATTCCGCTCACGTTAAGATCTTCTAGCCTGATGGATTGGTTTT
>JBBSOB010000078.1:0-16830 GCA_038260205.1 Phormidesmidales cyanobacterium | reverse complement strand
TTTCTTTAACAAAGAGTAAAGGCGTCAGGCTGAGTAGGCGAACGACAGCAGAGAGTAAGAATAGAGCAGGCAGACCAAAGCCAGGAAGCTCTGCTAGGAAACTGCCCACGGTCGTGCCGACTGCGCCGGTAATGCCCATGATGGCGGCCGCGATCGCAAAGTAACCCGACTGCCTAGCCTTAGGCGCTAGCTCCATTTGAATATTCCCGAGGCAAAGTTCTACCGCGGCGAGCGTACTGCCTTTCACCAAATGTAGCAGCGGCAGAATGAGCCAGACAGACAGCAGCGTACCGTCGGTATAAATCCACAGCAGCGGAATCGAGGCCGTGAGCAAGCAGTTGATAATCAGTACTGGGCGGTTGCCAATGCGGTCGGCCAGACGGCCCCACAGCACGATGGTCAGAAAATACGCACCGTAGACGGCGCTGCTATAAAGCGTGACCCACTGCACATCTAGCTTGAGCGCATCAAGTAAGTAAAAATTAAAAAATGGAGCGCTCAGCTCCAGGCCAAATGTCCAAAGTCCTAGAAATAGTAAGAGCGTCAGAAAATTACGGTCTTTTAGCAGGCTAGTTTTCGCAGCGGGACTTTCGGCCTGCTGAGCAATTTTTGCATGGGCATGGGCTTCTGCTTGCGGATTCACATCCCTCATTCGAAACTGAAAGCCCAGGCTAATGAGACCGATGATGACTGCAATAATCAGCGCAACCCCATAGCCTTCGACTTCGCCGCCCATCCATTGAGAAACCAGCCAGCCCCCCGCTGGAATCGTGAGTAAGGCCGCTAGGCCGGAGAGCGATCGCCTGAAGCTAAAGTAACGACCTCTAATCTTCGCGGGCACCAGCACCGCCATCCAGCTCACCCAGGACGCACAGCCAATAGAATCTAAAGCATTGCTAAGAGCAAGTATCACTAGCGCTAAAAGAGAGAGCTGATGCGCGTCTAATAATCCGTGGCTAAAGGCAAAAATACCAGCGGCCGGGAAAAGCCATAGCAAACGCGATGCGCCGTATATCCACAAACAGTAGCGATGGCGGCTGGTCGTTCTTTCAGACAGATAGGCTCCGACGGGCTGTAGAAGGTGGGCCATCATCGGAATAGACGTGAGCATTCCAATCTCAAAGGCACCCGCGCCGAGGCCCAAAAGAAAATTACTAATGAGAACGCCTCTGACCACATTCTCAAAGACCGCTGAAAAAGTTCCGTCTAGCGTGGAGGCTATCAGACTTGAACGAACAGACGTGCGATCGCAGGCAATATTTTTTGAGGAGGCAGAAATAGGATTGGCTTCAATGAGTGAGGAAGTCATCCGAGGCTTTATAGAAAGAGGGAAATAGAAAGCTCTGTTCTCGAGCTACTGTTTTCGAGCTGCTTCGAGCTGTTTCGAGCGATAGAGATTTATGAACCTTCTAATAGCTTAAAGCAGGTCATGAGAAGAATATTTATCTCTCGTAACAAATGTGTCCTGCGAGTTTGAGGCTTAACGTTTACTTCATTATTTCGGCGGCTCTAACATCACTTAGAACCTGTCTTTGGAAGGAACCCTTACCTAGAACAATAAAACTTGTTATTCGTGAGTTTTACGCAGGCTAGTTGAGTGGGCGCGAGGGTAACTGTCCCAGTTGGCCTTTAGAAAGGAAATCCGTTTCCTACTATAGAAATATGCTTTCTCGAGTGGTACTACCAGCCATCTCAAATATTTCCTGCCTTCTACTGCTAGGCGACTTCAGCGAAAACTCTGAAATAGCCAGGATGCTACCGCTAGAAGTGGAAAAAGGTAGAAGCGGAGAAGCATAGAAGTAGAAAAAGGCGTTGCTATATTGGCGTTGCTATATTACTGATGGTTGCTCGACCGGTTGCTTGACTGGTTGCTCGGCAGCCATCCCACGTACAAGTCAGGGGATAGATCGGTTGTGATTCAGGAATTCAAAATATCTATCACCGCAATGGGCGGCGATCAGTACCTCATTCGCACTGAGTATGTGGAAAAAGGCGTCCAGCTAGCGGAGGAAAAGGTTCACTGGCCAGTGTCCGAATGGCTGTCGCAAACGCAGTCGCTCATGCACGATCCTTTGTTAGGCCTGCTGCAAGGACAGACGCGACATACTTTACCTAGTCGGGCCGACTATTCCGGACGAAAAAGCACCGAGGCTACTGAGGATACGCTTGTGAGGCTGGGCCAGACGCTGCACGACGCACTGTTTCAAGGTCAGCTACACGATAGTTGGGTCACCGCTCAAGGGGTTGCCCAAAATCGACAGGATCTGCTGCGGTTAAGAATTGGCATGAAAGATAGCCGCCTTCAGCAGTTGCCCTGGGAAGCTTTGCATGCGAGATCCTTGCCCCTAGCCACCGGGACAGACGTAATTTTTTCCCGATATATTCTGGCGCGACATCACGGGTCGGCTTCGGCTAAGCCCGCTGCAAATTCTAAGCAGGTGCTGCGGATTTTAATGGTGATTGCTGCGCCCGAAGATCAAGAGCGGCTAGAGCTGAAGCAGGAGGTTTATCACCTTCAGTCTGAGCTGCATCCTGAAGGTGCGAACTATAGCGCGGGCGATGACGAAACGCTATTAGATGTTCAGCTCAAAATTTTAGAGCAGCCAGATCGCGCCGAACTGACTCAAGAGTTAGATCGCGGTAACTATCAGGTGCTGCACTATGCCGGACACAGTAATTTGGGCAACGCGGGCGGCGATCTTTATCTGGTAAGTCATCAAACTGGCCTGACGGAGCGCTTGAGTGGTGAAGATTTAGCGGGGCTGTTGGTAAATAACGGCATTAAGCTGGCAGTTTTTAATTCTTGTCGGGGTAGCTACAGTGCTAGTTCTGAGCAGGGATGGCAGGAGCGTAATTTGGCTCAGGCGCTGGTGAATCGCGGGATGCCAAGTGTGATTGCCATGAGCGATCGCATTCCCGATCACGTTGCTATCAACTTCACGCAGTTGCTCTATCGCAACCTCAAAAAGGGCCAGTCGATAGACTTGAGCCTGAACCGAACGCGACAGGGTCTGATCTCAGCTTATGGCTCTCACCAGTTTTACTGGGCGCTGCCAACGCTTTATATGCAGCCTGCTTTTGATGGCTACTTGGTGAAAGCTGCCCGCGTAATTGAGAATGCTGCCGTCCTCGATTCTGCTAACGATCCGTATGGCGATCTTCTGTTTTCTGAGCCGGAGTTAGCCAATATTCAGTTGTCTAGCTTGTCTAGCTCGAATCGTCGGGCCAACTCGATCTCCGCTGCCATAAAGCCTGCTGATGCTCGCCCTCAATTAGCCGATGCCGCCCCGGCCCGGTCATCTGATGAAACCTTTCTTGGCAAACCGTTATCTGATGCAACGTTATCTGATCGCGAAGTGAACGAAGATTTGGCTAATAACAACGATATTGATTCGACCGAGGCTGTGATCAGACAGCTCTCTACGCCGCTTGCTCCAGTAGAAGTGGATGGAGAACTGCGCGTACCCGAAGGTATCGAAACGCCCCGTGGGTTCTATGGTGAGTGGGCCGGTGAGTGGGCCGGTGAGTGGGCAGCGATCGCAACTAACGCTGGCAATAGACGCCCCCCCAAATCGCGCATTGCCCAGTCTGAGAAAAACCCCAAACCTACAGCGGCCACTCCTGTGTCATCTCGAGCTGATGATGATCTCGCACTCGCGGGCAAACGTCTGACTCGAGGCCGCACGCATACCAAACCTTTAACGCTGCCAACGCTGACTTCGCTGGCCCTAGCTGCTCTGTTAGGAATCACCCTAATTGCTTGGTGGCAGCAGCACAATCGGCTAGCAACTGCTAACTCGGCTACGGTCTCAGAAGCGCAGCGGCTGGTTTCTCAGACGGAAGTCGCCTTTGACAGTGACAACTTAGACGCTGCGATGGTGACGACGAAAGCGCTGATAGACAACGGCGATTATCAAGCGGCCATTAATGCGCTAGCTAACGCCAAGTCTACGCAGGCGCGAGATCCGATTGTTGCGTTCTTTCGAGGACGAGCGCAGTGGGGACTGGCCCGGCAAGGCGTTCCCGATTTTGCGGCGGCTGATGCGATGCGTTCTTGGACGGCGGGGCTAGAAAAAGAACCCGACTGGATGGAGTTGACGATGGCGTTAGGCTTTTCTCAGCTGGCCGTAGATAAGCCCGAGAAGGCGCTGGATACTTTCCAAAGGGCGATTGATTTGGCGGTCGATCAGCCAAACGGCAGGATCTATTTCTCGAATCAGTCTGTGCCTGAGTACGCGGTTAACGCTTACGCTGGGTTGGCTATGGCAGCGCTTGACCAGTCGAAAATTGCCGCAGATCCGCGTGAGCGAGCCGAGCTGCTAGATCGCGCTGTGGCGGCTTATTCAAAAGTGTTGGAGCGTGCGCCGGGCGAATTTAATGAGGACGTGCTGAGCCAAAATTGGCTATGGACAACCGGGCTAATTAGTGACTGGGAGCAGACTAAAGCGGAGCTGAGCCGTAATGTTAGGGCCGAATAGCAGCTTGCTGATAAAGCGTACTTTTCTGGCTGTCAGGTGACTAAAACAATAAAAAAGCGCCTCCGGTAAAAATAATAGGAGACGCTTTTGGTTTGATGATTTAGCGGGCGCGTTGTCTGGCTTGAGGGGCGCTTATACTTCTTCGTGGTACTGTTCTTCAGACGCATAAGACGTTACCCAGCAGCGCTCAATGAAGCTAACTTTTTGTTTGTTCCAAAACTGGGTAGGGTTAAGGATGAACGGATAGCCGGGCGTTCCGATGGGCTGAGTGAGATATGACCAGAGCGAGAATTGAGAAGGATTTGTAGGCAGCATAGACGTGCAGTGAGGAGATAGCAGGGTTCGGCGCAGGTACGATCGCGATCGCCTACTTATCAATAATCGCCATTGCGTTGAGTTTCTCACTCCGTAAAATTACTCCAAATTGGGGCTGCGATCGCCCACTACTCGTATTATTCAGTACATTCTCTACCCGTATCTATGGGTTGTTCTTTTCTCTCAAGGTTTGGCTAAATGAGTTTTCTAGCGTCTGCGTTGGCCTCGGTGGCGGATAGAGATTGGAGGGCGATCGCGCAATCTCTCAGCCCAATAGAGACCATTCTTGCGCCTGATCTAGTTGCCAAACTTTCTAAAGACTACTATCACTTCAGCCCTATTCTGACCGAGCAGCTAGCCGACAAAGTCGGTGACTTAGTGGTGCGCCCAAAAACCGAAGCTGACGTGATAAAAGTCGCTCAAGTTTGCGTATCTGCTAAGCTGCCGCTGACCGTTCGAGGAGCAGGCACGGGTAACTACGGTCAAGCCATTCCCCTGGCGGGCGGCGTCATCCTAGATATGAGTGCCATGAGCGCGGTGAAATGGATCAAGCCGGGTCGCGCCTGCGTAGAGTCAGGGGCCAAACTCGCTGCCATTGATCGAATAGCTCGCCCCCAGGGATGGGAAGTTCGTCTGGCTCCTTCTACTTATCGCACCGCGACCATTGGCGGATTTGTCGCAGGTGGCAGCGGTGGCATTGGCTCGGTGATGTACGGGCAGCTTGCCGACCGGGGCAATATTCAGGCCGCTCGGGTGATTACGATGGAAGCGTCGCCTCGGGTTATCGAGCTGCGCGGAGATGCGGTGCAGCAGGTAACCCACGCCTATGGCACGAACGGCATTATTACCGAACTCGAAATTCCGCTGGGGCCAGCTTATCCTTGGGCTGAGGCGATCGCCGTTTTTGATGACTTTATGAGCGCGGCGCACTTTGGTCAGGCGCTAGGCGATGCGGATGGCATTGTCAAAAAGCTCATCAGCATTCACGCTTGGCCCATTCCTAGCTATTTTGGCGCGCTAAAAGAGAGCCTGCCCGAAGGAAAATCAGCCGCCTTACTGATGGTCTCCGAAGCTGATTTAACCGCCTTGAATGAGCTAGTCGCAGACTGTGGTGGCAAAGTGACTTATCAGAAAGATTCACAGGCCTCTGGCAAAGGCGCAGCCATCGGCGAATTTACCTGGAACCACACGACGCTCCATGCTCGCAATGTCGATGACCGCTGGACATACCTACAAACCGTTTTTCCCTACGATCCTGAGCTGAAATTAGTTCAGCATATGTATGCGCACTTCGAGGATGAAGTGGTGATGCATCTAGAATATATTCGCGTACAGGGAAATATTGTGCCAGCGGCGCTTCAGCTAGTGCGCTACTCCACCGCAGCGCGACTGAATGAAATCATTCGCTATCACGAAGAGAAAGGGGCTTTTATCGCAAATCCACACACGTACTTACTAGAAGATGGGGGGCGCAAAACGGTCGATGCGGCTCAGCTCAAATTCAAAGAGCAGGTTGATCCAGATGGCCTATTAAATCCTGGCAAAATGCGAGGCTGGCTGGAGCGATGAGCGATCTGGCTTACTGTTGTTTTGCTCCTTAAACGCGATCGCCCTGGCTATTTTTCGCTAGGGTGAGTGGTTAATTTTGTAAAAAAGCAACTAGATCCTCCAGCTTTTTCCAGGCTGCTCCACTGTTAATAATGTCTTGCGCCTGTCTAACACCCGCTGCGCAAGCCGCCTCAAAGGTATCGCCTTTGGCTAGGCCACCGACCCTCAGCGCCAGTGCTGCGTTCAGCGCAACCGCGTCCCGCTGTGCCTGAGTCCCCTTGCCCTGAAGCACGTTGCGCAAAATTGCGGTGTTTTCCTCTAGCTCACCTCCCTGTAGCGCTGACAAGGGCGCAGGCGTTAGACCAAAGGCTTCAGGATTTAAGACTTCTTTTGTAATTGAACCGTGGCTGACAACAGATACATCTGTCGGCTGGCCCAACCCGGCTTCGTCTAACCCCTCTCTCCCATGAAGCACCACAGATTCCTGCATCCCTAACTGCTTCAAAGCTTCTGCCATCGGCTCAATGACGGACGGATGGTACACGCCAATTACTTGGGCTGTCGGCCGCAACGGATTCACCAGCGGCCCGAGGAGATTGAATACGGTGCGTACTTTTAGCTCTCCGCGCAGGGGGGCGACGGCTTTCATAGCCGGGTGCCAGCCGCGAGCAAACAGAAAGGTAACGCCGACGGCTTGGAGGGCAGCTTTGGATTTTTCGGGAGAGGCTGCTAGGTCTATGCCTAGTTTTTCAAGAACGTCGGCAGAACCCACTTTGCTGGAGGCGGAGCGGTTGCCGGGTTTGGCGACAGGAATGCCAGCGGCAGCGGCCACAAAGGCGACGGCAGTAGAGATATTGAAAGTGGAGGAGCCGTCGCCGCCAGTGCCGCAGGTGTCGATGCGGTTGGGCGGAAGATCGAGAATATCGGTGACTGAGCCGCCGAGGGACTGTCCTTGCAGTACGCGAGCCATGCCCGCGAGTTCGTCGCCGGTGACGCCTTTGGACTGAATGGCAATGAGGATAGCGCTAGAGAGAATGGGCGAGAGCGATTGGGTAAGCCAGCCGTCCATCAGGGCTTCGGCTTGGGCTTGGGTGAGCGATCGCCCTTCAATCAACTGCTGAAGCTGCTGTGGCCCATCGAACTCGACATGTTTTGTGCTGACCAAGGCGGCGCTCCTAGAACTTTAATGACCTTCATGAATAAGCCCATTAAATCAAAGCATGGTCGCAAACTCGAACCAACCTTAGTCCCTTGCGTAGAAATTATTGGCCCAGCATTTGCAGCTTGTACAGACTCGCATAAAGTCCGTCTTGTGCTAGCAGCTCGTCATGACTACCCTGTTCGATGAGCTGCCCTTGCTTTAAGACCAAGATTCTATCAACGTTGCGAATGGTGGATAGCCGGTGGGCAATGATAATGGCTGTGCGGTTTTCGAGCAGCTTATCTAGTGCCTGCTGAATCATGGCTTCGGTGCCCACGTCCAGGTTGGCGGTGGCTTCATCTAACACTAGAATGCCGGGATTGCGAATGGCGGCGCGCGCAAAGGCCAGTAGCTGCTTTTGGCCGCCCGATAGGTTGGTGCCACGTTCTCTCAGCGTGGTGCTGTAGCCTTGGGGCAGGTCTTCAATGAAGCGAGCGACGTTGGTTTGTTCAGCGGCTTTTTGCACTCGCTCGAAGCTGTAGTCTTCGCCCAGGGTAATGTTGCGGGCGACATCTCCAGAGAACAGGAAGCCGTCTTGTAGGATCACGGCCATGCGATCGCGCAAATCTTTTTGGGCAATGTCTCGAACATCTATGTTGTCGAGCAAAATCTGCCCTTTGCTCACTTCGTACAGGCGACAGAGCAGTCGAATAATAGAGCTTTTGCCTGCGCCAGTAGGGCCTACTAACGCCACTTTTTCGCCGGGTCGAATGGTAAAGTCCAGATCTTTAAGCACATAGTCGTCTGCTTTGTAGCCAAACGAAACGTTCTTGAATCTGATTTCGCCGGGAATGACCACATCGCTATTGGCCAGGGTTTGAGACGGCAAACTCACGGGATTTTGGGCATCGCGAATATCAATGGGTTCGCTCATTAGATCATTGAGTCGTTCGACCGCGGTTAGCCCTGCCTGAATGGCGGTGAACTTGTCGGCGAATTGACGCAGCGGATCGAACAGTCTTTGCGCAAAGAGGATAAAGGCCGTGAGGGCGCCAATTTCTAGCGCGCCCCCCGTTACCAATGAGCCGCCTAATGCCAAGACGCCAGCGATCGCAACTAAGGCAATCCATTCCAGCGTAGCGGACACCGCTGAGTCAAAGAAAATGGTGGTATCAACCGCATCTATATAGCGCTGATTGACCGAGCGAAATAGCTCAGCGTTGAACCGCTCGCGACGGAAAAGCTGCACAACATCAATGCCGCTGATGTTTTCTTGAAAGTTGGAATTAAGCGCTGACAGCTCTTCTCTCGCAACGTAGTTAGCCTTGCGGTACTGCTGTTGAAAATAGATGATCAAGGCCGTGACTGGCAGCAGCATACAGAGCAGCATCAGTCCTAGTCGCCATTCTGTGTACAGCATCGTGCCAGTGAGCACCAAAATCAAAAATAAATCGCTAATGATGCCAATTGCGCCGGTGGCGAAAACATCTCCTAGCGCGTTGACATCGCTAGTGAGCCGGGTGATGAGTCGACCCACCGGCGTTCTATCAAAAAAGCCCATCGACAGTTCGGTAACATGCGCAAACAGATCGCTGCGGATAGAGGCCGTAATGTTTTGACCGACTTTCTGAATTTGGTAGCTTTGCCAGCCGTCTAGGGCTAATCGAACGGCGATCGCGCCCAACAGCCCCACAATGATCCAATTGAGTCCCGCTTGGAGCGATAAGTTTGCCAAAAAATCCCAAATCTCGCCTTTCTCCTGTCGAATTAGCGAAACAGCCTGACCAATGAGTAAAGGCTGAACAGCCTGTGAAAGCGACAGCGGTATCAGCAGCAACAGAGGCAAAAATAGCTGCGAGCGGTTGCTAGAGATATAGGGTAAAAGCCGCAAAAATAGCCGCCAATCGTTTTTAACACTCCGCCGGGGGGTGGCATTGTTTTTATTAACGTTGGGAGCAGATACCATTGGGCAATCTCGAAATAGTTAACTGAAATCAGCTCTTTAGTATAGATGCCCACTCTCTATCTGGGGGAGGCCCTTGAGTTGTGTTTATCCCAGAACGTTTTCAAGATTGGCTATGCAGATATTTCTATCTGACTCTCAGCGCGAATCTTTTCAATGACCTCATTTAGCCCACTGTCGTTAAGCCGGTAGCTCAGCGGATGAGCAATCAGGCGAGCCGTGCTGTAGTAAAGCACTTCTAGCTCGGTGAGATTATTTTCTTTAAGCGTTCTACCGGTAGAAACTAGGTCAACAATGGCTTCGGACATGCCGGTAATAGGGCCAAGCTCTACCGAGCCTGAGAGCGGCACAATTTCTACGGGCAAATCTAAAGATTGAAAATACTGGCGAGCGCTGTTGACGAACTTAGAAGCAACCCGGCAGTGCGGCGGCAAATCGACCGCAGATTGATAGCCGCTGTTGCTTTCGACGGCTACTGAAAGATGACAGCCACCGAAGCCCAGATCGGCTAGATGAGCCACTTTGGGCTGTTTTTCGCGCAGAACGTCGTAGCCCACGATGCCCAAATGAGCCTGCCCGTACTCGACATAAACAGGGACATCTTGCGCTCTGACCAATAGTCCTTTTGCCTGGCCGCTGCGGTCGGTCAGTTGAAGCTGTCGATGGCTGCTGTCTAAAAAGCCGCTAAAGTCGAGGCCGACTGATTTGAAAAGGCGAATACTCTCCTTGAGAAGAGACCCTTTTGGCAAAGCAACCGTAATCATAAGGACACAAACTGTAAAGTTTGGATAAAAGAAAAAAATGAGTCAAAAGTAGCCCGAAAAATTAGCTAGAAACCTCAATGCTATAGGAAATCGCGCCTTCTCTGTAGTCTGCTTGTAGCTTATTGATCTACCCATACGTAGAGGTATTAGTGAGTTAGATCACATCTAAATACCGTGAATCCCCGTATATACATTATATGGGGTTCCTGAAACGCTACCATCCCGTGCATGATCGTCACTTCCTGCATCGCTATGAACACACTATGAACACTACAGCGAACATTCGAGCAGGCGAAATTCTACAGTCCAACGAAGGCGCTTTCTATCGGGTTCTAGAAGCCACTCCGTTTAGTGTTTCGCTGATGCGAGTTGATGGTCAAACTATCTTTGCCTGTCGGACTGAGTATGTGGAAATGAATTTTTCTATGCCTACTCCCGAAACGGCTTAAGCCCAAAGCCTGAAGCATTCAATAATTAAGGAGACTTTGTCGCTGTACGGGTCTCTTTTTTGATGATTTTTTATGGGGTCATAAAGCTGGCTGGAACGCTACTCTTAGCTGGAAGACTTTCATTGAGACAACCGCGATAAGGGCCAACGGCGGCGGCAGCGGCTTCGAGAGCGATCGCCACATGCGTCCAATGCGTTCCTCCCTGGCAGTAAACCGTATAGGGTTCGCGCATCGGCCCATCGGCAGATAGCTCCGAAGTACTGCCGTCAATAAAAGAACCGCCCGCCATTACCACGCTGTCTTCATATCCTGGCATCGCGGCTGGCACCGGACTGACGTAAGACTCTACGGGCGAATGCTGCTGTATCGCCTGACAAAAGGCCACCAATTTCTCCGGCGAGCCTAATTTTATCGATTGAATAACCTCTCGCTGGGTAGCTGAGACTGGCGGATTTACCTCATAGCCCAGTTGCTCAAATGTTTTAGCAATGAGGTAATTTCCTTTCATGGCCTCACCGACCATTTGCGGAGCTAGAAATAATCCCTGGAACATCAGGCGATTTTGGTTTAACGTTGCGCCGCCACTGCTGCCAATTCCAGGCGCAGTGAGACGACAAGCCGCTGCTTCAACTAAATCAGCGCGGCCTGCAACGTAGCCGCCTGTCGTGGCAATTGTGCCCCCCAAATTTTTAATTAAAGAGCCTGCCATGAGGTCTGCGCCCACGGCGGTAGGTTCTTGCGTTTCGGTAAACTCTCCGTAACAGTTATCAACAAAACAAACGATGTTCGGGTTTCTCTGCTTAACTAATTGTATAATTTTGTTAATATTATGAATGCTAAGGCTAGAACGCCAGCTATAGCCGCAAGACCGTTGGATTAAAACCAGCTTTGTTCGCTCGTTAATTGCGGGCGCAATGCCGTCGTAGTCCACGTCTCCATTTTGCTGTAGCGATAGCGCTCTATAGCTTACGCCAAATTCTTGAAGTGAGCCTTGCCCCGTTCCTCGGGTGCCTATGACTTCTTCTAGCGTGTCGTAAGGGTCGCCCGCGACCGATAGCATTTCATCTCCTGGCCGTAAAACGCCAAACAGCGCGCAGGCGATCGCATGAGTTCCAGATACAAATTGAACCCGCACGGCAGCGGCCTCCGCTTCCATAATCTGTGCAAATACTTTGTCTAAAACCTCTCTACCCAAATCGTCGTGCCCGTAGCCCGACACGCTAGAGAAGTGATGCGTTCCTACCTTATGTGCTCTAAACGCTGCTAAAACTTTCGCCAAATTTTTTTTAACTTGAGTGTCAATCTGGTAAAAGAAATGAAGCGATGATTCCTCAACGGATGCTCCATTGGCAGAAGCCACTTCTAGGCTTTTCATGGTGTGTCATCTAATTTGTTCTAACGCCGAGATCCTACATGACTATTGCAAGATCGACTGACCGTGCGCTCGCTTGGCCCATCATTATCTTTATGGTGGCCATTCATGGTGGAGCGCTGTTTGCCCTTCTCCCATCCAACTTCAGCTGGGGAGCCGTCGGCGTCGCTTTCCTACTCTACTTCATCACTGGCTGCCTCGGAATCACTTTGGGATGGCATAGACTCATCTCGCACCGCAGCTTTAGTACGCCCAAGTGGCTCGAATATTTCTTTTTATTCTGTGGGTGCTTATCCTGCCAGAGTGGCGCTATTGAATGGATTGGTCTACACCGCCACCACCATGCTTTTTCAGATCAAGTAGAAGACCATCACAACTCTAAACGCGGTTTCTGGTGGAGCCACATGGGATGGCTACTACACAAAGTGCCTGCCAAAGCTGAGATTATGAGATTCACCAAAGATATCAACCAAGATCCGGTTTATCTCTTCATCAACGACTACTATCTGATTTTTCAGTTTGCGCTAGGTGCTCTGCTCTATGCTTTGGGCGGCTGGCCGTTTGTCGTGTGGGGCATTTTTGTCCGTTTGGTGGTGGTCTATCACTTCACTTGGTTCGTTAACAGCGCGACACACAAGTTTGGCTACCGCACCTTTGAGTCTGACGATTGCTCTAAGAACTGCTGGTGGGTTGCGGTTTGTACTTTTGGCGAAGGCTGGCACAATAACCACCATGCTTACCAGTACTCGGCCCGCCACGGATTGCAATGGTGGGAGATTGATGTGACCTGGATGCTGATTCGGTCGCTTAAGGCGGTCGGTTTAGCCGATAAAGTCAAGCTGGCAAAGCCTGAGAATGCTGCTTAATCTTCCTCTTCTTAAGAGCGCACTTTAGCTACTGTGAAAAGTGCGCTGCCGCTCTCTCATGACGGCAACGCTGATGAGGCCACCCGTCGTTCCTTTATAGTCTGAGACGCCAAGCGCAATTTCTCCTGTGCGCTTGGCGTTTCGTACGAATTGGGGAGATGCGTTGATGTAAACGGACGCGCTGCGGCAGCCCAGCATAAACTGGCGGCTTTCGGCGTAGTCTGCGGTGGCAATGCTGTCTGCATGTCCGCTGCTGTGTGTGTTGATCCAGGCGATCGCGGTGGCGGTATCTTTTGCTGAGCGAAAGGCCAAAGTGCGTTTGAGATAGGCTTTGCTCCATTCAGGCGGCTGGGTCGTTTCTACCGTGACGCCGGTATTTCCACCGCCGTAACTTTCGAGGCTAATGGTGGCTTCGGAAGGTATGCGAGTTACCCTAATTGCAAAGCCTGCTGCTTGAAGACGACTCCATAGCCG
Organism: Phormidesmidales cyanobacterium; assembly: GCA_038260205.1. Lineage (GTDB taxonomy): Bacteria > Cyanobacteriota > Cyanobacteriia > Phormidesmidales > Phormidesmidaceae > Phormidesmis. The sequence goes on along the minus strand of JBBSOB010000078.1, from coordinate 3,460 downwards.
GGTAATACTGTTCTCGGTGTGGCTTTCGTGAATAAGTATTTTCTCGATGCGATTGACGGCGTCGGGTGAGCCGGTGTGGCTCTCAATAATCATTTGATAGACGCGCTCGATGTTGCCGCTCGCTGCCCAGTACAGGTAGCAGTTGCCGATGCGCGAGGGAATGACGCGCCCGCTCGCTTTCTGGGCAATTTGCTCGACCAAACTGGGCCGACCGTGAGGAATAATCAGGTCGATGTCTGGGCTTTGGGCTAGCTCTACTCTAGAGATTTCGGCGGTGGAGGTAATGGGGAGAATCAGGTTGGGGTCTAGATCTACGTCTTCTAGGCTTTGTCGCAAAATGTCGGCCACAATTTGGTTGCTGTGACTGGCTTCGCCACCGCCTTTAAGCACTAGGGCATTGCCCGTGCGGATACATAAGCCTGCGGCGATCGCACCCAAATCGGGAAAGGCTTCATAGATAAAGCCCACAATACCTAGTGGACAGGTGCGGTAATAGTCATTATCGCTATCGCCCACATCCGCGCCCGGAAAAGCCGTGCCCATTGCCGATAGGCGGCATAAAATGCTGGCGGCAGTTTGTACCCGCTCCGGCGTTAGCTTCAGCCAGTCTACGACCAGGTCGGGCACGGCCATATCGCGGCTTAGCTCTAGATCTAGCGTATTGGCTTCTAAAATGTCGTCCTGGCGCTGGGCGATCGCCTCGCCCATTCGTCCTAGTGCTTTGGAGCAGCGATCAGACGAATTAAGTTGCTCGACCGATTGCCGAACCGCTGCTAACGCCGTCTTTAAGTCGAATGATGACATGGCCATTTAGCGCCGCAATCCTATCCACATTATTGTTAAAACTATCAGGATTAGGGCCGCTATCCCAATTTTTAGGGGGATATTGACCAGTTCTAGTGCAGTTAGCGCTAGCCAAATGAGAATAATGAGGGTGATCGCCCCAATTACTTTACGCATCCGGTCAGGCTTTGTCAGGAGTCTTTGCCGTTCCCAGCTTTTCCCCGTCCACTGCCAGCTTGCCTGATGGGGATAAGGTGCAGTCAGTTTCTGAATGACATTGGCCGTCTGCTGCTCAAAAATTTCCTGACAATCGCTACAGCCCCAGGCTTCTGTCAGGGTAATTGCATTCAAATGTCCCCTACGGCAAACGGGGCAAGGATAGCTCTGATCACGATCTAGCCGTATTTGCTCTTCTCTAACGCGCACAGGTTATTCCACTGGATATGGCAAATAGCTCTATACAAATAGCCCTATATAAGAGCCATTCCTTATCGAGTTGCCACAATAAATATGTAAATATGTAGCTGTTTTAGCAATTCTTATATGGTCAGTAAAGTATCTGAAGGTTAGTTATGCTCACGTTGAACAAAAGATAAGTGCCCGTGCCTCAAACCCTAGCGCTTACTATAACGCCTATGAAAATCTCAGACATCTATGGAAATTTCATAGCTTCCACTGTCTCTTTTACTATCTCATTGAGACAAGAGGTGGTGAGTGTTTTGGAACGTTTTTTTAAAGCGGATGAAGAGATTCGAACTCTCGACATCGACCTTGGCAAGGTCGCGCTCTACCACTGAGCTACATCCGCATTTTTCAGACTTATGCAAGCTTCTCAAATAAAGGAAACTTTGTCAACCAAATTAGTGAATTAATTTGAGTCAATCTTGAGTCAACCTTGAGTTACCTTTGAGTCAACTAATGTGAGTCGTTAAATTGAATCAGCAAATACGATTCGACTCAGATTAGCTAACCCGTTTAGCCAACCCGTTCAGCCAATTCATTAAGTGCTAACTTTGCGCTTTCCCTGCGGCTGTTTCGCCACTAGTCGTTTCGCCACTGTATACCTGCGGCATCAGGCTTGCCATCTCTAGTGCGCTCATAGCGTAGTTCCATCCTAGGTTGCTTTTAATGCCTGCTCGCTCTAATGCCTGCTGCATAGAGTCGGTGGTTAATACGCCAAAGACGACCGGAACACCTGTTTGAAAGCCAATGGCGGCAATGCCCTTAGCAACTTCTCCGGCAACAAAGTCGAAGTGGGGGGTTTGCCCTCGAATCACCGCACCTAAGCAAATAATCGCGCTGTAGCGACCGCTTAATGCGAGCTGTCTGGCGACCATAGACACCTCAAAGCTGCCTGGAACCCAGGCGTAGTCTACCTGTGTGCCTTCAGGGTCTACGTCTACGCCATGTCGCTTCAGGCAGTCTTGAGCGCCTGCGAGTAGCTTAGTGGTTACCAAATCGTTGAATCGACCGATCACGAAGGCAAACTTCATTGAGCTTGTCTGAGTGAAATTGCCTTCGAAAACTGCCATGCTTAGACTACCAGTGGATTGAGCACTGCCACGACGGCTACCATCGCAAACCAAACGACAGAGCCGAGAAGAATCAGTCGCTTGGATTGATCCCAGTTGCTAGGTGAGGCATAGGCAATCGGAACGCCAATGATCATCACAAAAGACCAGAATACCAACGCAAACAGAACCAGTTGAAAAATAACCGCCATGATCTTTCTACTCTCTAAACACAGTATTTAAGGGATAGCCTCAAGGTCTTATTCAGAGCATAGTCAGCAGACTGCAACCGATAATTCCTATATAGGTAAACTACCAAAAATCAGTGCTTTTGCCAAAGATATTCACAGATATTCTCTGGCTGGCGATCGCGTGATTTAACATAACCATATGGATTCAGGTATGGATTTAGGGGTGTGATATTGGCTGGGCTAACGGGCAATGGTGACGATCCGCAGGGGATGACTCAATTGACAGCGCGATCGCTGATGTCTGCGCCAGTGCAAACAATTTCGCCGGAAACCTCTGTCAATGCGGCTCAGACTGCGCTGCTGCGCTACGGCCATTCGGGGCTGTGTGTGGTGAACGAATCTGGAGAACTAGTCGGCATTGTCTCCCGGCGCGATCTGGATATTGCGCAGCGGCATGGATTGGGCGATCGCCCGGTGAAGGGCTGGATGAGCGATCAGATAATCTCTATTTCGCCTGAGAGTGCGATCGCTCATATTCAAGACCTAATGACAACCTACGATGTGGGCCGCCTACCGGTGCTAGCAGCGGATCGGCTAGTCGGGATTGTAACTCGCAGCGATTTACTGCGGCAGCTCCCGCGTCTTCAGCCATCCTCAGCGTTTAGTCGCAACGCTTCTGAAGACCTGGGTAAAGATATTCGATTAGACCTAGCGTCAGGCAAAACACCCCTGCTTCCTCCGCCCACGGCTGAAACACTTCGCCAAACGTTGAAAAACAAGCTCTTTGAGATTTGGCCTGCGCTGATGCTCGTAGCCGCAGTTGCTGAGGAGAAGGGCTGGTCGCTGTACTTAGTCGGGGGTGCTGTGCGCGATTTGCTGCTAGAGTTTGTGCCTAGTTTTGAGGGTGGGCCGCAGGCTCTGACGGATATTGATCTGGTGGTTGAGGGCGCTAGCGCGGGAGCCGGTGTTGCTTTA
>JBBSOB010000077.1:0-16924 GCA_038260205.1 Phormidesmidales cyanobacterium | reverse complement strand
TCTTATTTGCAGGACTATCAGCCGGGGCACAAGGGATCGCTCGCTGCGATGGCGGGGCTGTCTGGCTCTGGGAAAAGTACGACGGCAAGAGCGCTAGCACAGCAGTCGGGGGCGATTTATCTGCGCTCGGATGCTGTTCGCAAGCACCTAGCTGGAGTTCCGCTCGATCAGAAGGGGGGAGATGACCTTTACACGGCGGAGATGACCGATAAAACTTACAGCCGATTGATTGATTTAGGCGTGCAGCTAGCTAGCGAAGGCTATGCCGTGGTGCTAGATGCCAAGTTTGATCGCCAGGCGAAAAGAGAAGAAGCGATCGCCGCTGCCAAAGCCCAAAACCTGCCCCTCGCATTCGTTCACTGTCAGGCTCCCGAAGCCGTTCTCAAAACTCGGCTAGACCAACGCAGTGGCGATATCGCTGACGCAACTGCCGATATCTTGGCCCGTCAGTCAATGGAACCGTTTGCAGAAACCGATACGGTTAAGGTGATCGATACTACGCGCGCTAGGGCGGAAATTCAGAAACAGTTAGAAGATGTGCTGTAGGGCGATCGCTATTCAATGACTTCTGCCGGGTTTAATATAGCCGTTAAACCATTGGATGGCTGCTGCTATATTGGGGTGACCTGATGGGAGTGAGACAATATCGCCATGGCAGATCGAATTATCCCAACCGCGATTCTAATCTGGTTGATTTTTCTGCTGGTCTTTATTCTTTTGGACTACACAACGAGCGTCAGCATGTTGTTTGGTGCCGTTGGTGGAATTTCGGGCGGTATTGTAGTTGGCTGGTGGCAGATTAAAGGCGGTGCGCCCGCTGGCCCGACCGATCGCCCGCCAGTAGACAAGCTGCGTCGCCCTGATCCTAATAAAGAGCATCTTGGCGCAGGCTGGCATGTCCCTTTTCTCAAGACTAATCGGGCAAACAATCGCTATATGGCCCGTCGCAAAAAAGCGAGAGACCGACGAATAGAGCGCGTCGAGAAGTAGGGCAATAAGTAATGAGAGTGATACCCACGCAGCAGCCCAAACGATCGAAGGCCAGAACGATAGAAAACCCAAAACGCGCCGCTGACGCCTGAATTTTCTCCTATGTTTTTTCTTTCTAAGCTGCTGCCGCTGTTGATTTATCCGCTGACTTTGAGCTGTTTGCTGATGGCGCTGGGCTTTTTCTGGCTTTGGAAGCATCCAAAATGGGCGAGCTGGGCGATCGCCACTGCTTTCGTTATCCTCTACACCACCAGCAATACTCTCGTTAGCAATAAGCTAGTCAGCCGTTTGGAATGGCAGTATCTACCCCCGAATCCGATGCCGACCGCTGATGCGATTGTGGTACTAGGCGGTGCCACTTTACCGGCACTTGCGCCCAGACCCTGGGTTGAGGTTTCAGAACGGGGCGATCGCATCCTTTACGGTGCCAGACTCTATACTCAGGGCAAAGCGCCCAAGCTTATCCTCAGCGGTGGGCGAATTACCTGGCGCGGCGGCAGCGGTGCTTCCGAAGCAGGCGATATGAAAGAAATTGCAATGGCGATGAACGTTCCGGCGGCCGATATCTTGCTAGAGGAAACCTCGCTCAATACCCGACAAAATGCGATTAATGTGAAGGCGCTGATGGCCGAGCAAAATATTAATTCCCTGCTTTTGGTAACATCTGCGCTGCACATGCCCCGCTCGGTCGCCATTTTCAAAAAGCTCGGCATCAACGTGACACCAGCGCCTACCGACTATTGGGTGCCTCAAGAAACATTCGAGGGCACAGATCAGACCTTTCAGGCGAGACTGATTTCTTTGTTTCCAGACACCGCCGCCATCGACCAGTTCACAGCCGCAATAAAAGAATATGTGGGTTTCTGGTTCTATCGCCTACGCGGATGGGTCTAGCCGCTAGGATAGAAAGACCACAGTCGCTTTTCCCTTATGTTTCAGTACCTGTCGCTTAACTCGCCTGAAGTTCAACATGTAGAAGAGGTACTAGAACTTCAGCAGGCCGCTCACGAGTTTAGATTTGAAGTAGAAAAGCGACAGGCCCACGAAGATTACTGCCAGTGGTATTACCGAATGGCAGAACAGAACCGGGCTGAGCTGACTGCTATGCAAGATGACGTGAACTTTTACGGCTGGTTTTGCAACCGCCACGATTCATAGTATGGGGATATCAGCGTCGTATTAGCGTCGCGTCAGCTTAACCATAAAAAAGCCGTCCATCTGCTGGCGATGCGGCCACACTTTGATCCATCCTGGTTCGGTAGCAGGCAGACCAAAGTCCGACGGCGGTGGTTCAATTTTCCAGTTTTTGTGCTCGCTCAAAAACCACTGAATTTGTTCTTCGTTTTCGGCGGGATGCAGCGTACAGGTGGCGTAAACCATGGTTCCGCCCGGTTTTACCCAGGTAGAAACATGGGCCAATAACTCTCTTTGCAGCGTGACTAATTCAGCCACCGATTCGGGCGTCTGCCGCCAGCGGGCGTCGGCGTGACGGTTCAAGGTTCCGAGTCCTGAGCAGGGAACGTCTAGCAGTACGCGGTCGGCTTGTTCGGCAAAGGTGGGCTGATTGCGGCTGTCGCACATGAGCGGACGGACAGACTTCAGGCCGAGGCGGTCGATGTTTTGCTGAATTTTTTTGGTTCGAGAAGCGGTGCGATCGCAGCTCAAAACCGTGCCCTCATCCCCCATCAGCTCAGCAATATGCAGGCTTTTGCCACCGGGCGCACCACAGGCATCTATCACCCTTTCGCCCGGCTGAGGATCTAGCAAATAGGCCACGAGCTGAGCGCTGCTATCTTGCACCGCCCACCAGCCGTCTGCGTAGCCCGGCAGCTGAGAAATGGCCCCATTATGCCCCTGCAACCGTAGCGCCGACGGCACCTGCGCCACTCGCGCCACCTCAATGCCTGCCGCTGCGAAAATTGCCGCCGCCTCATCTAGCGAATGTCGCCGCAGATTAATTCGCAAATCGACGGTGGGCGACTGATTGAACCACTCACACAGCTCAGCGACTTCGGCCTCGGGCAACATCGACTGCCACACCCGAATAATCCAATCGGGATAGCTGTGCAAAACGCCTAGTCGCTCAGTCGGGTTGGTCGGTAGCTGAAGGGGATCGTTTTGGTCTTCTGGGGTTTCCGGGGTTTCCGGGCCTTCTGAATTTCCACGCGCTGCGTCTCTAATATATTGACGCAACATGCCATTCACCACGCCGCTGAGCTTGCCTAACCGCTGAGCTTTTGCCAGTTGCACGGTGGTATCAACGACAGCATGGTCGGGTACGTGCGCCAAATATCGAAGCTGATAAAAGCCCAATTGCAGAATCTGGCGTAAATCGGCGGGCTGCTTACTCGCCTCGCGCTTGCCATACTGATTAATCAGGGCATCGAGCGATCGCTGGCGGCGTACGGTGCCATAAACCAGCTCAGTTACCAGTCCTTTATCTTGGGGGCTAAGCTGTGAGCGATTGAACTTTTTATCTAATACAACATCAGCAAAAGCGCCCCGATCAATGGCTCGGAGCGCTTCAAAAGCTATTTGTCTAGCGGTTCTAGATGGGTTATTTGTTTGCGTTGCTTGACTCATAAAGCTCGAATTTCTGAAAGGGGCTACTTGCCCTGAGCTTTTTCCTTTTTCTTTTTGCCTTTACTTTTTCTGGGCGCTTTCGTCGCTAGCTTGGGCATGGTGGCGACTTCATTGCCTCTTTTTCGGCGATCGCGCCATTCCACCGCCGTCAAATAAATCACCCCAAGGGTCACCACGATTAGCAGCCCAAACGACAGCACCGCTAACACAGACAGCAACTGATTTTCTAGCGCTGCCCCTAAAAAAGATTTACCGAAGGATTCCACAACCTATCACTCAAAACGCCTGACATTTAATAACGAAAGTACCTCATCGCCAATCTGGTAGGCGAGTCTAGAAGCCGTTGCGACCCCAAATAACCATGGAGATAGAAAATGTAAAACAAGCTAGTAGCGAAACCCAACCCAGTGTCAGAATATCCATAGGAAAATTTTAAGCAAAGATTCTTCGCTTTCTATCATACGGTAAATTCAAGCCAGTTTGACCGTCTAATAGCAAGATAGGCACTGGTACCGCAAGCTTTTAATAACCGTAAAACGGCAGCCGCACAATGACGACAGCGAACGAGAATAAAGCAATCATCGCAGCAAACTCACCGGAAGTGGTGTCTGTGGCCGAGGCACGAATGGCCTCTATTAAGGCTGGCCTGATTGGGGCGATCGCCGTTGGCACCACCGCTCTTTTCACAACCGGCTTTGCTAGGGTTACTATCGCTCCGCTTGATGCGCCGGATACGCTGCTTTCCTGGTTTGTCAATCTAGCCGTGGCGATCGCTTCTGGCTTTTTCTTCGGGGTTACCTACCGCTATATTGTGCGTCAAGATGATAACTTGCATCTCAGCAGCGGCGCGGTGGGAGCGTTTGGCATGGTGCGATCGCTCTCCATCATCGAAACGCTGTGGCAAGATGCCTTTACGCCGCTGCTTTGGCTACTGGTTGCGGGTGAAAGCTTTTTGTGGTTTGCGATCGCCCGCTATACTCTGGACTTTACTATTCGCAAAGACTGGATACAGCCCCTAGATTAATGCTGGGTCGATCTTCTAAGGTTCAAAGGTCTAAAGTTCAAAGGTCTAAAGTTCAAAGGTCTAAAGTTCAAAGGTCTAAGGCTCAAAGGTCTCGAACGGTTGACTGCTGCGCTGCAAGGAGGTATCGATGGCTGAGAGGATTTTGTGTTTGGCGCGATCGCTCCCCAAGCACTTTAAAGTGAGCCGAGCCAGCGCCGTCCGAGAAATAGACCCGGCCACAGAGGCATCCTCAGTCAGCGTTTCTCCACCGGTCGCAGGCTGCGAAACTAGCCCACCCGGACGAATAATGGTGTAAGCCAGGCCGCTGTTGATCAAATAATTTTCTGCCTGCTCTTTTTCCTTTAGCACCGCGCCCAATGTTTCTAATGCCTGAGGTGGCAGCGCCTGAGCACTCTTCCCGCTGCCGATAGAGCTAATTAAAATAAAGTGCTTGGCCTGAGCCGCCACCGCCGCATCAATCAGATTCTTATTGCCTGCAAAATCGGCTTTAGTGCCCCCATCGCTCGGCAATCCGCCAATTGTACTAATCACGGTATCGGGCGAATGCTCGCTCATAATTTGCTGCATTGTTGGCGCATCTAACGCATCGCCTAGCGCAACGGTAATGCCCAACATCTCCAAATCTGCCTTAGCTTGTTCGCTGCGCAATAGCGCCACCACCGGATGACCCGCGATGACCAGCTGTTTCGCAATTTCGCGCCCAGCGCCTCGGCTAGCACCCGCTAAAAAGACTCGCATCGTTTATCCCGTCCGTACTACAAATTCAGCTTACAGCCAACCGCCGCGTTCGGGTTATCCACACCGGGCGAAGCAGGCGGCAAAGTCTGTACAATCTAATAAACGTAATACTCAGAACTTAAGTAGCTTCTATGATTCCTACCGTTATTGAGCAGTCGGGTCGAGGTGAACGCGCCTTTGATCTCTATTCACGCCTGCTCAGAGAGCGCATCATCTTTTTACATGGCGTGGTCGATGCAGAGTCCATGAACCTGATCGTTGCCCAAATGCTTTTTCTAGAAGCCGAAGACCCTGAGAAAGATATTTACCTATATATCAACTCTCCAGGTGGCTCAGTTTCAGCCGGGCTAGGGCTTTACGACACCATGAACCATATTCGCCCAGATGTCGCCACAATTTGCATGGGATTGGCGGCTAGTATGGGCGCATTTTTGCTCAGTGCAGGTGCCAAAGGCAAGCGCATGATTTTGCCGAATGCTCGCGTGATGATTCATCAGCCTTCTGGTGGCGCACAGGGTCAGGCGACGGACATTGAGATTCAGGCCAAAGAAATTTTGTACCTGAAGAGCATGCTGAATCAGGCAATGGCCAATCATACCGGCAAGTCGTTAGAGCAAATTAAAGAAGATACCGAGCGCGATTTCTTTATGGCTCCTGAAGAAGCCGTTGAGTATGGCCTGGTTGACAAAGTGTTAAACCGTCATGCGATTGGGATTCGTCCCGCGGTTTAAGGCTAAAAGTTGAGACTAAAAGCCAATTAAAAAGCTGTCGTAGACATGATTTGCCGATAAAAGGCTCGATGCTTGAAAGTAGCATGGGGCCTTTTTGCTGGGTTGGCGGCAGCCTGTTGCCGTCCGGTTTTCCCTACTGGGTAATTACGTCAAATTTAGCTATAAATAAAAAGCTGGGCTAACTGATATGTGGGCCTTTTGCCTTGACCCTCTAGCTTTTGAACCTCGTTATGGCTGACCTCTACGCTAGTGAAGATGCCCAACAGATTTTGCAAATTGCGATCGCCAAAGAAACCGAGTCTGGCGACTTAACCCGTATTCAGCTTGCAGAGATTGCCTCTGAGCTAAACATCGCGCCCGAAACGCTGTGGTCGGCAGAGCGAGAATGGGTCGCATTAAAAAGTGAATCGTCTCAGCAGCACTTATTTAATCAACAGCGCCGTCAAGAGTTTCAGCATAGTTTGCTGCGATACGGCATTGTCAACGGCTTTTTGCTGTTGCTAAACCTTTTGCTCACGGGCGGCGTTGGCTTTGTTGGCTTTGTCGGGCTGAGTTGGGGAATTGTCCTGGCTTTGCATGGCATGAGAGCCTACAGCACTTCAGGTCATCGCTATCACCAAGACTTCGAGAAATGGAGTCGTCGGCAGCAGGTGAAGCGATCGGTGCGATCGCTCTTCAGCCGCTTTCTAAACGCATAGCCCCCAACCGCCCTTCTAAAACTACCCAACTTCCGCCGGTACTTTCTCCAGCATCAGCTTCGAGCGCTTCACCTGACTTGGAATATCAATCGGATAGTCGCCGGTAAAGCAGGCAGAGCAGAAGCTGTTGGATTCCGAACCAGTAGCCTCTAGCATCCCTTCCCAGCTCAGATAGGCCAAAGAATCTGCGCCGAGCTGGGCCTCAATTTCTTTCACCGACTTGGTCGCTGCAATGAGCTGATCTTGACTGTCCGTATCAATGCCATAAAAACAGGGATGCGTCACCGGCGGCGACGAAACCCGCATGTGGACTTCTGTGGCCCCCGCCGAGTACAGCATCTGCACCAGCTTACGGCTAGTCGTGCCGCGGACGATAGAATCATCCACAATCAGGACACGCTTGCCTTCTAGCACGTCGCGCATGGGGTTGAGCTTCATGCGGATGCCGGTTTCGCGCATGGTTTGGGTGGGCTGAATGAAGGTGCGGCCCACGTAGCGATTTTTGATCAATCCCTCGGCGTAGGGAATGCCCGAAGCTTCTGAGTAGCCAATCGCAGCGGGAATGCCCGAGTCAGGTACGGCCATGACCAAATCTACATCGGCAGGAGATTCTTTGGCCAGCCGCTGACCGATGCGTTTGCGATAGCTGTACAGGCTTTCACCGTGAAATACGCTGTCGGGGCGCGCAAAGTAAATCATCTCGAAGATACACAGCTTGCGCTCTGCGCTGGCCCAAATTTTAGATTTGACGCCATCGCCGTCGACCCACAGCACCTCACCTGGATTAACGTCGCGCAGATAAGTCGCCCCCACGATGTCGAGGCCACAGGTTTCTGAAGCCAATACGAACTTGCCTGGGCCATAGCCTCCGGGGCCATAGTCTCCAGACCCACCGCCGGCTGTTTCGTTCGTCGGGGCTTGAGAACCCATGTATCCCAGTACCAGAGGCCGAATGCCGTGAGGATCGCGGGCGGCAATGATGCCAGAGGGCGTGCCGATCACCAGACTAAAAGCGCCTTCGCAGCGTTTGAAAGCAGCGATCGCGCTCTCCATCCAATCGCCACCATCATTTACCGCTTCTGCCAGCGCAAAAGCAATCAACTCAGAGTCCGACGTAGTTAAAAGATCGTGATTGCGCTTTAGCAGTTCAGCGCGCAAGTTATTCACGTTCACAATGTTGCCATTGTGCGCTAAGGCTAACGAACCCAACCGAGTATCGACTACCGCTGGCTGCGCGTTCGCCGCATGGCTAGATCCGGTCGTAGAATAGCGCGTATGGCCCACCGCCCACTGCCCCGGAATCTGGTGCAGCACATCATCTGTAAATACCTGAGAGACTAGCCCCATCCCCTTGTGCTGGTGGACTTCACCCTGGTCAAAAGCCGCAATGCCTGCCGACTCCTGGCCGCGATGCTGAAGGGCATACAGACCAAAATAAGTCAGCGTCGCCACTGCTTCATCAGGCGCATATACGCCAAACACACCGCAGGCTTCTTCTGGCTTATCAGGCCGCTGCTCATCTATAGCAGAAAGTTCAAGATTTACAGCAGAGTGAGTGGGCTGAGACATGCTTGGTTCAAACTCCAGTAAAAGCTAGGGATAGATACATAACAAAGCGACGCAGCACCTGGGTCACTGCCTTCCTTGTAACAAAAACAAAGTGCTTTCGACTAAAGCAAAAATCGCTAAAAGCCTTCAAAGCCGTATCGCCAAATTGCATTTCGTAAAGTTAATATTCTTTTAACCTAAGCCCAAATCCTATCACTCCCTGCGTGAGTCGCTGACAGAGAATAGGCCGCTGAAAGCACTTTTTATACAGAATTTGTCTGAACCCAAAAGTAGAAAAATCAGTCGAGCGAAAGCGCAAGGGCGATCGCTACTGCATCAGCTTCTGCTCAATTGCCTCTGACCATGTGGTTGTCAGCTCATTGACCAGGACTGAGATCAAGTTTGAGTGCGAGCCTACGGCAATCTCCAAATTTGTCTGAGCTGTCCCGACTTTGCCAATTAGATGACACTGAGTGGAGGCATGAGGAGTGGAGGCATGAGGAGTGGAGGCAGGAATCGACAGGTTGTCCTGACAATAGCGCTCCCAATCAGCTTTATTCGCCGGATTTACAGAGACTAAGATTCGCGCGCCGCCTTCGGCAAAAAGCACTGTGTCGAGTCTGTTCGATCCGATGGGAACCGTCACCGCTGCGCCTTTTTCTCCGGCAATAGAAGATTCGGCCAGGGCAACAGCAAAGCCGCCCTCAGCGCAATCGTGAGCTGATCGCACCCACCCCTGCCGAATTCCGTAGCGACAGGCCGACTGCACTGCTAGTTCTAGCTCGATATTGACTTTGGGCGGCGCTCCGGCCACCGTCTGATGAATAGACTTTAGATATTCAGAGCCGCCCAAAGTCACATGGCCCTCCATCTCGCAGTCTGTTTGCATTCCTAACAAATAAATCAAATCGCCCTCAGACTGCCAGCCCTGACCGCACACCTGATGAATATCGGGCACTAATCCCACCATCCCAACGACTGGCGTGGGATAAATAGGCTGCGGTTTGCCATCACTGTCTAACGTCTCGTTGTAGAGCGAAACGTTGCCCCCCGTAACCGGTGTAGAAAATGCGCGACAGCCGTCAGCGAGTCCCCGGCAGGCTTCGGCTAGCTGCCAATAGCCGACTGGTTTTTCTGGACTGCCAAAGTTTAGATTATCGGTAACTGCGACTGGCTCAGCCCCAACACAGCTCAGGTTTCTAGCAGCTTCAGCCACGGCTGCTAAAGCCCCTTCGTAAGGATTTAGGTAGACATAGCGGGCGTTGCAGTCGACGGTGGCTGCCAGTCCAGAAATGGCTTTAGGATCTGGATTGATTTGCGATCGCAGCCGAATCACCGCCGCATCTGCACCACCCGGCATCATCACCGTATTATTTTGCACCTGATGGTCGTACTGCCGATAGACCCAGCGTTTAGAAGCAATAGTCGGCGTCGCCAGTAGATCTAATAAAACCTGATTCCAAGACTTGCCGTTAATGCCATTAGTCGTCGCATCAGGCAGAGTGCTTTCCTTCCAGGCCCAGGCTTTTTGCGCATATTCGGGCGGCTCTGCCATCAGCTCGCGCTTATAAATTGGCGTATTGTCCGAAAGCGCCGTAGCCGGAATTTCTGCCGCGACGCTGCCTTCAAACAAAATCCGCACGATAGGCTCTTCAATCACGCTACCTGCCACCACCGCTTGCAGTCCCCAGCGATGGAAAATCTCAATTAGCTCTTGCTCGCGCCCTTTGTGCGCCACAAATAGCATTCGCTCTTGCGACTCGGACAGCAAATACTCATAAGGCACCATCCCCGGCTCGCGCTCTGGAATTAAGTCTAGATCCAGCTCAATGCCCACGCCACCATTTGCAGCCATCTCTGCGGTAGAACAGGTAATGCCCGCCGCGCCCATATCTTGAGCGGCGGCCACACCGCCCGTTTTAAAGGCTTCTAAACAAGCTTCGACCAGAGATTTCTCCAAAAACGGATCGCCCACCTGTACCGCCGGTCGATTCGCCTCAGACTCGTCGCTAAGCTCTGCGCTGGCAAAACTTGCGCCGCCCATGCCATCGCGCCCTGTGGTAGATCCCACATACAGCACCGGATTGCCAATTCCCACCGCCCCAGACTTAACGATTTCGTCTGTTTCCATCAGGCCAATCGCCATCGCGTTCACCAGCGGATTACCGGTGTAGGCCTCGTCAAAAGACACTTCTCCGCCAACGGTCGGGACGCCGAAGCAGTTTCCGTAATGCGCAATGCCCGAGACGACGCCGGTGAAGATTTGGCGAGTTCTAGCATCGTCTAAATTGCCGAAGCGCAGTGAGTTGAGAACGGCAATAGGACGCGCTCCCATGGTGAAAATATCTCGCAGGATGCCACCTACGCCTGTTGCTGCGCCCTGAAAAGGTTCAATAGCCGAAGGATGGTTGTGGGATTCGATTTTGAAAGCGACCTGCATGCCGTTGCCAACGTCGATGACGCCTGCATTTTCGCCAGGGCCGACTAGGATGCGATCGCCCTTGGTGGGAAACTGACTCAGCAAAGGTCGCGAATTTTTATAGCAGCAATGCTCCGACCACATCACGCCAAACATTCCTAGCTCAGCTCGGTTGGGGTGACGGCCCAATCGCTGCACAATCTCATCATATTCTTCAGGTTTTAAGCCTTCTGAGGCAATGTCTTCGGGGGCGCAAACAGGGTTCGTCATGAGCTATGGAAGAAACAGCTATCAATTCTATCGCTTGTGTGGATCTCGTTGGGTCAGGTGGCAGACAAATTGTTCAATTAAGACCCCCATACTGCGAAGCAGTCTCATTAGCGGAATCGATTTACCCGTATACTTTTGGGCCTATTTCTAACTGCCTATTTCGCCCACGCAGTTAGGGGTGTATTGTAAAAAAAGAGTTTGATTATTTACCCAATAATTAGACCCAACATTAAAAAGCTACAAGAGAGTTTTTCCCATGGCCACTTATAAAGTCACGCTCGTCAACGAAGATGAAGGCATCAACGAGACGATAGAATGCGCTGACGATCAGTACATTATCGAAGCCGCTGAAGATGCGGGCCTCGATCTTCCCGCGTCCTGCCGCGCAGGCTCCTGCTCTAGCTGCACCGGCAAAATGGTGTCTGGTACTGTTGACCAGTCCGATCAGGTCTTTTTAGACGACGATCAAATTGAAGCGGGTTTCGTTCTCACTTGCGTTGCCTATCCCACTTCCGACTGCACCATCCAGACGCACCAGGAAGAAGCTCTCTTGTAGATTCGGCAAATTTGTAGATTCGGCAAATTTGGTTAGATCTGGTTAGATTTGTTAGATCTAGGTCAAATCAATTTGATTGGCGAATAGGCAAAAGCCCCGTAGTCCATTTTGTTTGGCTGCGGGGCTTTGCATTAACTTCCCCCCATCTTTTTAAAACTTCTACTACTCTAGAAAGGAGTCCCATACCGTCATATCACCTGTGCCCACTCCTTCCAAGCAATACACGGCCCGCTGGATTGACCGCCTTTCAAAAATTCCGTCTGAGCAGTGGGATGCGATGGCGCAGCCATTAGGAACCCCAGGACTGGAGTGGGACTGGCTAAATAATATGGAAACCTCTGGCAGTACGGGCGCAAAAACGGGCTGGTTGCCCAACCATTTGACGCTGTGGTGTGAGGACGATACGGGGCAAGACAAGCTGGTTGCGGCGGCTCCGCTATATTTGAAAGGGCACAGCTACGGCGAGTTTGTATTTGACCATCAGTGGGCGGAGTTAGCTCAGCGGCTAGGCGTAGACTATTATCCTAAGCTGCTCGGGATGTCGCCTTTTACGCCCGCAGAGGGCTATCGCTTTTTGATTGCGCCGGAAGAGGATGAGGCGGCGCTAACTGAGGCGATGGTGCAGCTGATTGATGAGTTTTGCCTGAAGAATAAGATTTCGGGGTGCAATTTTTTGTATGTTGACCCTGATTGGCGATCGCTCATGGAAGACTTGGGTTTTCACGCCTGGCTCCACCACAGCTATATTTGGCAAAACCGCAGCTTCACCCACTTCGACGACTATTTGGCGCAGTTTAACGCCAACCAACGGCGCAACATCAAGCGCGAGCGCAAGTCGGTCGAAAAAGCGGGCATTCACTTTAGGGTACATACGGGCGAGACGCTAACGCCTGAGATGTGCCTGAAGGTCTACGACTTTTATAGCGATACCTGCGACAAGTTTGGCTGGTGGGGCAGCAAATATCTCACCCGCAAGTTTTTTGCGCAGCTTTATCCGGTGTGGAAAGATCGCGTGGTGATTTTTGCGGCCTATACCGCAGGAAGTGACGATCCGGTAGGCATTTCGTTTTGCTTGAGGAAGGGCGATCGCCTCTACGGTCGCTACTGGGGATCGTTTGAGGAATACAACAACCTGCACTTTAGCGCCTGCTATTACGAGCCAATTGAATGGGCGATCGCTCACGGTATTCAAACGTTTGATCCTGGAGCCGGTGGCAGACACAAGCGCAGAAGAGGCTTTCCGGCCACGCCAAACCATAGTCTGCACCGATTCTATGCACCCGAGCTAGGGCAAATATTAGGCAACTACATTGGCCGCATCAACCAGGCGGAGCAAATGCAAATTGAAGAAATCAACAACGATTTGCCCATCAAAGACCTGAGCCAAGAAGTTCCCCTCATGGAACCTGTAGACCATCTCTAACGCTCAAATCGCTCTCTCATAAAAGGAAGCTCTTCAAAAACCTCTTGAACCGTATTGTTCATCCAGGTTTCATCGGTCAAAAACCGGTTAGCTATTCCCATAACAGCCGCCTCAATTTCCTGCATAATGGCAGGCGATGCGAGTCTTTCTGGGGGATTGGCCGACTGATTGGCCGCCGTTAGCTCTTCTAAGGTGAAATTTTGGGTATATACCGCGGCGATCGCCGTTTCCAAACTCTCCTGGGTAAAGATCTCTTCAAACTTTCGCTGCCAGAAATCGAACATCTGCTGAGACTCGCGCTCGGTTAAGTCTCTGCCGGTCGCCGCCTTAAAATCAGCAATCGCCGAAGCAGTGGCCTCCTTAGCCGCCATCGTATGAATATCATCCAGGCTAAGATCTAGCGAGCGGTAAAGCTGGACGGCGGCGGCCTTATGCTCGCTAGAAAAGCTAGCAGGTGCTTGCGTCTGCTTTTCAGCGGTAGGAGAACGGACGCTCTGCGAAAAAACTGGCTGGGCAAAGAGTCCAGCGGTGGCCAGCGACGCGACGGTTAGCGCAGTCAGTTTTACAGTTAGTTTTAGATTTGGCATTGATCAGAACTATTGAAGCTACTCATTAAAGAATACAAGTCGCTGTAAAGAGTCTCCGCAAATATCGCGATACGATAAATAAAGGCTCACCTAAATGAATTACGGGTGTGCCAAAACTAGTGCCAGGCGGATATTAGATATGACAACTGCAATTCCTCTTAATGTAAATGCAGAGGCAACGGCAAAGCCGCTCCAAGAAAGCATCACAGCTCTCGACAACAAGCTTTCCAAACGCTACATCGAACTCGACCCAGACGGCTATTTCTTAATCTACCTCGACCGAGAAGCGGGCCTCATTTGTGCCAAGCACTTTACCAACACAATTAACGAGAAAGGACTCGCCTGCGACCCAGAAACCGGCAAGCCGCTGTCCGTACGCGGCAAAAACGTCCGGCAAGAAAGCCAAATTTTCACCGGGCGCACCGCCAAAGAACTCTGTATTGCCCTCTTTGAAACCAAAACAACTCCCTGCCCCATTGGCTACCTAGACCATGCCGCTTACCTAGGCAGAGAATTTGTTCGCGCTGAGATGGCGCTGATAGACGGGACGGAGTACGTGCAAGATTGAGCCAGTAGGTGATGGTTGCCGATTATGAGAGCTACAAAACAAAAAGCCTACAACTTATCCCAAAATCGGGAGTAGCCGTAGGCAATTGGAAGGCGGGCCAAACCTGTCTTGTCAGCCCACGTCCAGCGAAAATTGAGTCGGACTAAACAGCAGTTGCAGCCAGCTCAGGCGTTGCCACACCAGTCAAAATCCCTTCAGACTGGGCCATGTACAGCATCAAATCAACGATCCGGCTAGAATAGCCCCACTCGTTGTCGTACCAGGCCAACACTTTGAAGAAGTTGGCGTTTAGCTCCATCCCGGCGGTGGCATCAAAAATGCTAGAGCGAGGATCGCCGACAAAGTCTGAGGAGACCAGCGGCGCTTCGGTGTAGCCTAATACGCCGCGCAGAGAAGTATCCGCAGCTTCGCGCATTTTCTCGCAGATTTCTGCATAGCTGGTCGCTTTTTCTGTGCGGAAAGTCAGGTCTACAACCGAGACGTTTGGCGTGGGAACGCGCATGGCCATGCCGGTGAGCTTGCCCTTAAGTTCTGGCAGCACCAGGGTTACGGCTTTGGCTGCCCCCGTGGAGGCGGGAATCAGGTTTTGGCCTGCGCCTCTGCCGCTGCGGAAGTCTTTGCAGGGGCTATCTACCGTGGACTGGGTGGCCGTAGTTGCGTGGATAGTGGTCATCAGCCCTTCAGCTAGGCCGAAGTTGTCGTTGATGACTTTGGCAACCGGGGCGAGGCAGTTGGTGGTGCAGCTTGCGTTAGAGACAATGCGATCGCCCGCTGGATCAAAGGTTTTATGGTTCACACCGACTAGGAACGTATTCACCGATTCAGGACTTTTCGTGGGCGCAGACAGAATCACCCGCTTAGCACCTGCTTCTAGGTGAGCCTTTGCCGTGTCGTACGTCGTAAACAGACCGGTCGATTCAAGCACATAATCTGCGCCTAGCTCGCCCCAGGGCAATTCTGCTGGGTTGCGAACAGAGGTACAGGGAATAAAACGACCGTTGACGACGATGCCGTTATCGCGAGCTTCTACTTCGCCCGCAAACGTACCGTGCGTAGAGTCGTATTTGAGCAAGTAGGCCAGGGTTTCTGGGGAGACGAGGTCGTTAATGCCAACGAACTGAACGTTGCTGTTATTGATGGCAGCTCTAAATACCAGGCGACCAATCCGACCGAATCCATTGATGCCAACTTTTAATACAGACATAAGCAATTTGATAGAGGTAATTTTGGACTAAAAATTCCGCGTGAATCAAGTCAGACGGGCCGCAATTAAGCGAGTCATTTAATCGGGGTGGGGTTGCTTCCACGTCTATATATGTATAGGAATAAAAATCAAAAGGCAGGGATCTATAGCTTTCCTTCAGAGTTGATTCACAAACCGTTTGATCCCTATGTATAAAGATGTCAATATGTTCCGACATATCAAGCTATCAACATTTTTAATAAATGCAAAGTAGCGGCTGCACTGCTTGAAAATAGGCAGTTTTTGACTGATGAGCTTTAAGCATTGCTTTCTTTTTGCTGTGGAACATGCCCACAAAATTGGCGATTTGTCTTAGGTCTACCGATCAGCATTAGGTCTGTCAATCAGGCTTGAATTTGCCGATTAAATGGATGCGGACAATTATTACGATCAGTATTTAGACTCATTTACGCCAAAAGAAGCTTCTATAAAGGCGATGCTACGAGTCCAAATAACTTTTTGTTGGCTGAGCTGCTGGCTAAAGGTTCGTCGAATAGGGTCTATGTCGGCTGAAGTTAAGCCTTGTTGGGTGAGGCGATCGCAATACTTACTCCCGGCCCCCAACCACTGCTGCAACCGCGCCGGTGTAATCATCATCTCACTATCAAACTTCACCACGTCAACCGCGCAGTTGAACCCTGACGCCTCAAAGTCTCGCTGCAAATCTGCCGCGTCCCAGTTCAGCATAGGATCTTGCGGATTGTTGTACAAAATCGCTTCTGCCTGGGCGAGCTGTTGCAACAAATCGGCATCCGTTCGCTGTGAATCTAATAGCTGAGATAGCCGCTGCCCTCTAGAGGGAATAGACTCGGCAAGAACAATTTTTCCCTTCGGGGCCAAACGCTTTTTGAGCTGCTTGATAGCCGTTAATTTCTTGTCTAGCCGCATCAGCGCATTGCGGCCCACTACGCCGTCAAACAAAACCGGATCGCCGCTTTGTTCAAGAGCTGCTATCCAATCAGAATTTTTGACGCTGACAACAACAGGTCGAGTTAATTCGCCCAGCATTGCCGACTGTTCTAACAGCGCTTCGCGATCTTTAGCACTCTGGGCGCAGGCATACACGCCGCCTTCGGGCACTTGGCGGATGGCTTCCCAGGTGAGTAGCCCAGTCGTGGCGTTAAGATCTAAAAGGACGTGATGGCGCTGTGGGCTAAGGGTTTGGAAAAGGCGATCGCGCACTGCCCCCAACTGCTCACCCAACGCCCCCGTCGCTCGCTCTAGCCATTTATCCTGCTGCGGATTCTCAGGGCCAAAGGTCAGCGCTTCCTCATCGGCTGAGCCACGCGCCACCAAAGCCGCCAACTGCGCCTCTCGTCTTCTTGCCACCTGCGCTTGAATGCCCGCCTCGTAGCCCTGATTGGAAGGCTGATAGAACACCTGCCCCTGCAAGCTGCCTGGCAAATACTGCTGCGCCACCCAATGATCTCGATACGCGTGAGGATACAAATAATCTGCGCCATGCCCAAAGCCTTTTTTGTCTCGGGTGGCATCGCGCATGGCATTAGGCACCTCACCTTCTCGCTCGGCTTTGACGGTGGCTAGC
>JBBSOB010000076.1:0-16993 GCA_038260205.1 Phormidesmidales cyanobacterium | reverse complement strand
GATGATAGCGTCCGGCCTCTGCTTTAAACCCACCCCTACCAGATAAACCTACGAGTCCATCCGGTGTAATCCAATTACGAAACTGCGAGTCTGTGCGAACGAAACGGCCACCCGTACTAGCAGTATCGTACCACTGATCTTTCCAAATACCATCTACTAAAAGTCCCATATTTTCTCCTTAAATAAGTATTTCTAATTTGAGAATATTTTCTCTTCTTGTGTCCAGACTCTTCTCGTGTCCAGAATTTAGTCTCGTTTATGAGCTACTTCTCAAGCACTTTTTGGATCAGGTGGAACAATTTTATAAAGGTTGCGCACAGCACCTGCCGAGTGGTAATCCTCTCAATATATGTCAAAAATCGCTATTTCGACAATGTCTTCATGGCAACTCATGCAAAACTCTCTAATAAGCTTAGTAATGGCAAGTTCAAAGCCGTCAGTAGGTATCGCCTAGAATTTAGCTGCTGCGCCAAAAAACGAGAAACGCACCTCGCCCATATTGATGCTTAACGGTTTGCGTCAGAGGGTAGCGAGCGTAGTGACTTTGACTGTCATAATATGCCTAATGTTGATGCCTAACGTTGCGCTGAAAGGCGATCGCCGAAAGACTTCATATCGTGAAAAATGCAGCGACCGCAGGTAGTCATCTAGATAGTCATTAGAGAGAGTTGGATCTGTTGTTTAAATTTATCCATTGCTTTTCTGTCAGTTTTATAGACCGCGTTAATAATTTTAAAAAGACCTTTAGCCTTGTCTGCATCGTGGCCCGTGCCAGCAAAAAATGTCAGGACGTTGTGTTAGAGGTAAGGTCAGCATCTCTATCAGCATTTCTAAGCACGGTGAACAATTGAGACATGATTTAACCTTATGCAACCGCTTTATGAGAGAGGCGTTAAACTAGTGCTAGTGCAAGCTAAATGCCCTATATAAAAATATTTCGGGAGGTAAGTCGCTTGGCAAATAAACAGCATTTAGCCCTGCTCAAACAGGGAGTATCCACCTGGAATGACTGGAGAGAGCATAATCATGATATCGAACCCGATCTAGCCCAAGCCGATTTAGAGGGCGCAAATTTAGAAAAGGCAAATTTGGACAGGGTGAACTTGGTAGGAGCCAATCTCAAGGGAGCTTATCTCGTGCAGTCGAGCTTGGCGGATGCAAACTTGGAAAAAGCCGACCTAGCGGGAGCCTACCTCGTGCAATCCAACTTTGATCAGGCAAATTTGAGGGAGGCAAATCTGACGGGAGTATTTCTAGAGCTGTCAACTTTTGAGGGGGCAAATTTAGAGGCGGCAAAACTAGAAGAAATTGTATTTCGCAAAGGCACTCCCTTGCCAGGCGAATAACCCAATAACCAAGGGCTAGGTTTCCGGAATAATCTCTAAAATGGCCTCTGATGGTAAATTGACTGCTCTCAATTCGTTCTAAAATTTTCAGTGTCATTAATACTTGTCATTAATACTTAATCTTTAGGAGCATAAATATGCTAGACATTAACATCATGAGATCAAAAGAAATACAAGATCTCTTACATCAAGTTGGATATGGTCATTTGGGCTGTTCATTTGAAGGGCGACCCTACGTTGTGCCTATACAGTACTATCTAGAAGATTCAGCGGAAGATTCAGGGAAAAAACAAAAAATCTATATTTTTACGACGGAAGGCCAAAAGACTCAGTACATAGATGCTAATCCACAAGTGTGTTTGCAGGTCGAAGAGGTTAAGGATTTGCTGCACTGGCGCAGCGTTATCGTCACTGGTCGAGCCGAGCGTCTTACCGAGCAGGCAGATGTTGATCACGTCAAGCAATTAGTTAAAGAGCGCAATCACACTCTTTCACCGGCCATTAGTAGGACTTGGATTGATGCCTGGGGGCGTGAGAATAAGGTGGCATGTTATTGTATTCATCCGAGTGAAGTAACCGGAAATCAGACGTCAGAGTAAACATTGATGGGGGTGTAATACTCCCATAGAACCCCCTGTATCCGAGAGGTCAGCGATGTCAACCGCAGCGGATTTCAAAGACTATTACGCTGTTTTGGGCATAGACAAAACGGCAACGCCCGCAGAGATCAAGCGCGCTTATCGAAAACTTGCTCGTAAGTATCATCCTGATCTCAATCCGGGAGATAAAGACTCAGGAGACAAGTTTAAAGAACTCAACGAAGCGAATGCGATACTTTCTGATGTAGAAAAACGGCAGAAGTACGATCAGTTTGGGCAGTCTTGGAATCAGCCTTACCGAGAGGCATCGCCATCGAGTGCCACAAATCCTACTCCTGAAGACTTTAGTCGCTACAGTGATTTTAATTCTTTTATCGAAGATCTACTAGGTCGATCTGGGGCTAGAACTTCCCGTTCAGGCGGCTTTGGTGATGGAGGTGGATTTCGTTCTCAAGCGCCTGCACCAGATACTGAAGCTGCGATCGCGCTCACCTTTTCTGAAGCCTTCCACGGTGTCCAAAAACGGCTAAAGCTCGACGACGAAACTATCAACGTCCGCATTCCGTCAGGCGCAAAACCAGGCAGTCGAATTCGACTCAAAGGCAAAGGTCGGCCCAGTCCATTTTCTGGGCAGCGGGGTGATTTATATCTCACCATTGAGATGTTGGCGCATCCCTTTTTTCGATTCGAGAAAAACAACCTGGTTTGTGACTTGCCACTGCGGCCTGATGAAGCGGTATTAGGCGCGCAAGTTAGCGTACCCACGCCTAACGGTAGCGTAATGATGAAAGTTCCTAAAGGCGTACAAGCTGGGCAGTCGCTAAGGCTGCGTGGTAAAGGCTGGAAATTGCCAAAGGGCGGACAGAGCGACTTATTAGTTAAGATTCAGATTGTGATACCGCAAGCGTTAAGTTCGATTGAGCAAGAGTACTACGAAAAAATTCAGGCTAGTACGAGCTTTAACCCACGCCTTCAGTTAGAGGAAGTTAAGTTATGACCTTCAGCCTTTCCAATAGTCTTGTTAGAATTGTGAATACGCCCGAAGATGAACAGCTTTATACCTTTGAGTATGCCGCGCAAATAACTGAGATTTCGACGACAACCGTGCAGGTTTATATTGAGCTAGGAGTAATAGAACCGATGGGCGATCGCTTACATGCGCGCGAAGTGGCTCGTATTGCGCAAATTCAGCGGCTGCGTCGAGACCTGGGCTTAAATCTGGTCGGCGCTGCCATGGTGCTAGATATGGCACAAGAACTCGCTCAATTGAGAGCACAACTTGAGGCATATCAGGCGTAGCGTGATGTAAAAGTTGAGCGCCAGAGGATGGACTTAACTAAATATGGCGTCTAGTCTTTTTATACTGGTCTTTTTAGACTTGAATGATCAAGCCTTCAAAAAGCACTTAATTGTATTCTCCAGGAGTAACTTTTTTTACAACAGTAACCCCGCCGACGTTCTTACCTGATATTCTCAATAATTCATCACCTGAAAATTCAAAACCAAGCTTTAGTGCTATTCGCGCCACATCGTCTGCGGTTGATGCTGCGAGCACCTCACTTTTAAGTGCAGGCTCAGACTGCATTTTCTTCAAAAACGCTTCGAGTTGATCTAAAGCCATATTTTAAATTCTTATTTTTGTTGGTTGGTCATAAGTTGAACACAGAAACTATTACAACTTTCAATCAAATTTTACCATTTTATCAAGGTATAATTGACTCAACTATTTAATTCTCGCTCTTTAGGAACTTGCAGCCGACCGAGAGATCCTAAATGAGTTCTATACTCCTGGCGCAACCCAAAGATAGACATTGCAAAAATGTATAAGGCAATGAGAAATTCCCCTATGAATAAAGGTTTAGGTACAGCGATAAAGCCCATCATGCAGAGGAACAGTCCCGCTATCAAGACAACATTACTTTTATGATTAATAAGATATTTGGCATTCGTCAAGCTAATGATCATTAGCAAAGGCAATAGCATCTGTACGTCATAGTAGGGATATCTCGGTATCGGGAGAAAGAAGTCGCAAAGCAGACACATCAAAACGCCAAATAGGAATATATAGCCAGCATCTTTGTTCTTAGGCAGGTATTTGTTCTTAGGCAGGTAATTTAAAAGGCACCAAGACAGATATGCAATAGTAATTAGAAGCCCTAAGAGCAAAATATCTCGCCCTTTGGGTATATGCAAAATATTCAAAATCCGGTAGAGAGAACTATTCGTGAAATAACGCTCTAGCGGGTTGTAAATATTCCAGTCAAATCCCTCAACAATTTTTGGATAAACAATAGTCGGATCGGGTAAAATCCTTTCTGCTGGAGGCAGATAAGTAGAGAGATCGATCAATCCGATCATTTGCAATATCGCTAGAATATATCGCTTCCAAATGAACGATCCGGCAATTAAGTAGGAGACAGTAACGCTAGAAAGCAGGCCAGCGGCTCCACCTAGCAAGAAGGAGTACTGTCTTTGAATCGCAAACGGTATGAAAATCAGAATAAAAGAAGGTCTTAATCCAGCGGTTATCCCTGCGAAAAAGCCACTCACGGCGTTTTTATACTTAAACTTGGACTGTAGAAAAAACCAGGCGATCGCCAGAATAAAAGTATAAACAACGTATATTTGCCCTGAGCTAACGTGAAGCCGCCAAGACAAACTGTTTGCAAAGCAAAAGCTAACTGCCCATATCAGAGTCCTTTCACGCTGAGAACTGCTAACCTTCAGAAAAATCCACACAGTCCCGATGAGTGCGGCCCACTGCGCTAACAGCCAAATCACTTTTTGCTGCATATAAGACAGCCCGGCGATCGCAGCTTGCAGGGCTAGAACAGTCGGCGGAACGCTTAGCTTAGAAATTAATTGAGTCGGGTCGTCTAACGGATCGTAAAATCGTTCTGACAATCCTGGTTGCCACTTAAAGAAGTAGGGATCGATGCCATCGAGCATTAACCTTGCGCCCACGACCCGATTTCTCAAATCTGTGCCTGGATAGGCGATCGCGCTATGAAAATCGACCATCAGGCCAATCACTGAAATCGCAATGGCCACTGCAATTAGCAGACGAACGGCGATCCCTTTACCCAATAGCGGCTTTTCTATCCTTTTTTCCGCGCTCTTTTCTGTACTAGCTCTCACAACATTGCCTTGCAGACTCACTCCACTTAAACTAGAACATAACTCTTGTAGAAGAAAGACTTGTCAGCAGGAAAATCTCAACAAACCTCGTTAAGTCAGATTCACCGCCTTTTCAGAACAGCCTTTCCAGAACAGCCTTCCTAGAACAGCCTTTCCAGAATTTTAACGATAGGACATCGCGGCTCAAAAAGGCATATCCACTTTTTACCTTTCAAAAATCCACTTTTCAAAAATTCTGGCGCTGAATCCGTTAAAGCCCTCACACGAGCTTAGAAACAAATTTTTAAGTCTCATGTAAGATATGAAGAGCATGTACCAAATTACGAACTTCACCTTATGGCTAAAATGGACTTAAATTATTATCTCTTGATAAGAATTTAGGATTGTTAACCCAATATAATAATGAATACACATCTCTAAATCCTCTGCTGAGTGTCTATGCTCCTAGCAGATTCGACTTAGAGATTTTTTATATAGAAAGATACATGCTTTTAGAAAGTCCAGCCCGCGAAGAAAAGTTTCCCACTCCGGCACCGATACAGCCTCCACCAAAGCAGAAATATTCTCTGCCCACACTCATTGGCTACTGGATTGGCCCAGTTTTGATCGTCACTTGTCATATCGGCTCGCTCCTAGCCTTCTCCACAGGTCTCAGCCTGGGTGCCTGGGCATGGATCGTCTTCCTTTATGGGATTAGAATGCTCGCCATTACCGGCATCTATCATCGCTTGCTCACCCATAAGGCGTACAGCACTCCTGCTCTCGTCAAATGGATTGGTAGCATCATCGCTTCATCTGCCGGACAAATGGGGCCAAACTGGTGGAAAGCCCATCACGAGGAGCATCACCGCTTTACCGACCAACCTCGAGATCCGCACTCTTCCGTTCGAGGAATTCAGTGGTCGCACTACCGGTGGCTGCTCTCCAGCAACTTTTTGCCTACAAAGCTTCCTGCCGATGTAGAACAGGATATCGTACTCAAAACTATCGACCGGCTGCACTTTGTTCCAACGCTGGCTTTGGGTCTGCTTTCCTACGCCATCGGTGGCGCTGAATATCTGGCGGCCTTCTTTGTTAGCACGACGCTTCTTTTCCACGGCGTAGCCCTGGTCAACTCCGCCTGTCATAAGTTTGGCACTACGCCCTTTAATACAGGCGACTACAGTAAAAACAACGGTATTGTCGCCTTGCTCACGCTCGGAGAAGGTTGGCACAACTGCCACCACGCATTCCCATGGTCGGCTCGCCAGGGCATCACGCTCGACAATGGCGCAATCAAATATCTACCGGATTTTACCTTTGGGTTTATTCAGGTGCTTCAGTCGGTAGGTCTTGCCTCCAAAGTTAAACTTCCATCCGAGCAAGATGTGTTAGTTGCCGCTGCGGAATAAAAGCGGCATAAGGTTGGTCAACTAAAAGACTTATTAAGCGCGATCGCTCTCGTTATCCAAAAGCGATCGCGCTTCTTTCTCAAAACAGATTCTTATATTGAGACTTACGTTTATTAGTTCTAGTCTTAGCCTAAGACTTACGCGTATTTTTATGCGTGTGGGCAGACCAATTCGGCTGTTTGAGTCCTTACTTAAGAAAATAGAACAGGACTCACAGTAAGACTCACTTGTTTACATTCAAGACTTGCTGTACCTTAGTCCAGTCTCATCCTGATACGTCCCCATCGAATGAACAACTCAGCTACACCCTCAAAAGAAAGTACTATCGTCACTACCGATAGTCAGCTTTTACCCATAGAATCTGTCCAAAAAGTCCTCAATCGATCTAGGGCCTCCGTCTACCGCTACGCCAATACCCACCAAACCATTCTCAACCCGCCTTTTGATCCCAAATACCTGAATCCAGAAATCCGCAACGACAAAGACGCGCCGTTGATGTTTCATGCCCAAGAAGTCGTTCGCTTTGCCCAAAATGTCTTAGGGATCAAGCCGGTCACTATCGAAATTACCCAGCCTGCCGAAACCGAAACCCACAGACTTCTCCAGGCCGTCCTGATTGAAGTGCAGGCCATTCGAGAGCTGTTAGCGCGATCGCACCCCCCAGAAAACCTATAAGCCTGATCGGCAAATTCTTTAATCTTGGATCTTTAATCTTGGATCTTTAATCTTGGATCTTTAATCTTTTCTGTGCATAGACCGCTTTATGCACCGCGTTAAGCAATACTGAGTTAAGTAACAATCAGCCCAAAGGTGTAGGATCCCCTGTGCCGAAAATCAGCGCCTTAGCTACTATTAGAAGATGGATGTGTAAGTTCCTTGCGCTTGGCCATATCGTCAAAGTTTTTCTTTGTATGCCAACCAAGCAATCGGTTCACGACAAATCTTTCTAGCTCTACTCATTTAGTCTTTATTTCTTCTCATGGAACCTGCGAGTCCCGAATATCCCTCCGAACCTCCTCCTGGCCATATCGCTAACCTCATTGGTTTAGCGATCGCAACAGCGACACTCACCCTGCCTCTGTATGCGGTTTCCAACTTCAATGCGGCCCAGGCAGAAGTTCCCCAGCAGTCTTCACCCGCTTTCATGAGAGCACAAGAATAAATGCGTCTACCCGCCACACTCCCGTAAAATAGCTAATCGGAGGTGTAATGTTTGCTGTCTGGTCATTTAGGCCAAGGTCGCAGCGCATTTACCCGACTAACTATACTAATAGGAGAAACCTGTGGATTTATCCCGCATTCCCGCACAGCCCAAGCCCGGCATCATCAACGTACTCATTGAGATTCCGGCAGGCAGCAAAAACAAATACGAATTCGACAAAGACCTCAACGCCTTCGCCCTTGATCGCGTCCTGTATTCGTCTGTCCAATACCCTTACGACTACGGCTTTATCCCTAATACCCTCGCCGATGACGGCGACCCGCTAGACGGCATGGTCATTATGGATCAGCCCACCTTCCCTGGTTGCGTCATTCCCGCTCGTCCGATTGGCATGATGGAAATGATTGACGGCGGCGACAGAGACGAAAAAATTCTCTGCGTCCCAGCCGATGACCCTCGCTACGCCAACGTCAAATCCCTAGATGATATCGACGCTCACCGCTTAGAAGAAATCGCCGAATTCTTTAGATCCTACAAAAATCTGGAAAAGAAAGAAACTGAAATTCTTGGCTGGAAAAAGCTAGAGGCCGTACAGCCCCTAATCGACGAATGCATCAAAGCAGCCGCAAAGTAGCCCTTTCAAACAAACTGGTCTTAGCCATTGCCGAAGGCTGCTAAAAGCAGACTCAGCTTCATCAGACTACGGCCAAAAACGCCGCCCTAACTGCCTAGAGATAAGTCGTTAGGGCGGTGTTTTTTACGTTCGTTTTTTACGTTCGTTACTTGTCACTGGTTACTTGCAGGATCTTCACAAGCTAGCTGATCGCCATCTGGATCTCGCGCTGCTGTGTAGTTGGGTTCGCCAGGAAAAAAGTTTTTTAATCCTATCTTTAGCAGTTCCTCGCAGCTCCCTTCTATGTATCCTACTTTCGGCGATCGCATATCCGAAATGGCCGCTTCCACAGACTCTTGGGGCTGATTAGGGAGCAGCAAAGCAACACCCATCGTCTTTAAATCAGTCGCCACCAAGAAAGCAGTCGGAACAACCATCCAAGCAAAAACGCAGCCCGGAATGCCCACGCCCACAGCATAGGCAAAGCAACCTATTGCGGCTTCTCTCTTTTCTTTTGTCATACTTCTTTTCCCTCACACTCTGAGCAGCATATGTTAATTTTTACGGCAGCGATCGCCCAAATCCGCTAGAGACTGTGCCAACGTCAATCAGGCAGCAACGTCAATCAGACCAATTCAGGATAGATCTGATCGTTTGCGCGATCGCTATTGGCTCAAACGGCTTTGAGATAACGCCCTCTCCAAGCGATTTGAGGATCTCCTGTTCAGTGATATCAATTTGCGCCGTCAAAAAAATTGCGGGAATATCTGCTGTTAACGAATGCGATCGCAGCAGCTTCAACAGCTCAATTCCACCCATTCCCGGCATCATCACATCTATCAAAACCGCATCGGGCCGCTCTGCTTGGGCCACCTGCAAGCCATCCATCGCTGAAGCTGCCATCAATACCGTCCAACCAGCCGTCAGCTCCAGCGACGCTTGAACAATCGCTCTAATCGCCTCTTCATCATCAATAACAAGAATTCGTCGAGCCACTAACGCCACCAGCCAGGCAATCCTCAACCACCATAAGGAACATACCTGTAGTGTATCGCAGTCCTAGCCGAATCCCAGCCGATTGCGTAGTCTCGCCGACCAGCTCAAAACCCGAGCTAGCAACTCAGGAGCCACAATCGGCTTGCGAACATAATCATCCGCGCCCACCGAAAACACCTGCTGTATCGTATCTGCATCGGTATGAACCGACATAAAAATAATCGGTACCTGTTGCCATTGAGGGGCACTGCGCAAAACCTGAGCTAACTCTAAACCGTTAAACTGGGGCATTTCTATATCTAATAGCACCAAATCGGGAGAAAACTGTTCGATTGTTTGCCAAAAATGCAGCGGGTCTTGCAAGAGCGCCAGCCGAAAACCCCAAGGTTGCAGCAGGTTTTTAACTAGCTTTAACAAAGCCAAATCGTCATCGACAACCAACACCTTCGCAATCGGCGGCTCCTGCTTTTGCACGACCCATTCAGCGGTTTCCAAAATTTCCGCCGGTCTCCAGGGAGGCTGAAACACGCCCTCAACGCCCAACCGAGAAAGTCTGATTCGATCCTCAAAGCTAGCTCCTTGGGCCAGAAGTAAAACCGGAACCGGCCGGGGCGATCGCGCAATTTCTCTCATCAGCTCAATCTCATCACTATCCTCACCCAGCAAAGTCTTAAACCCGCTTAGATCCAACAAAATAACGTCCGGCTGCGCCACCGCCTCAAAAATCGCTTGCCTCGCTTGAGCGACATTTTCAGCCA
This sequence comes from Phormidesmidales cyanobacterium, assembly GCA_038260205.1. GTDB lineage: Bacteria > Cyanobacteriota > Cyanobacteriia > Phormidesmidales > Phormidesmidaceae > Phormidesmis. Next base: position 6,990 of record JBBSOB010000076.1, on the reverse strand, counting down.
AACTAATTGCTATATGCTCGTCCGAGGCGATCATTCTCAGCGCCGTCTCCATCGTCTGAGCGCTCAGCAAATCTGCACCGCCCACCACCAAAAGCTGAATAGATCGTCCAGAAGACGCAGCCGATAAAGGCGGTTTGATTCCGTCTGCACTCACGGTCGGCGAAGGCAGCCGCAGCATCTTTGGAACGATCATTTCAGGAACAGCGATATCAGAAGTAGCCGTCTCAGAAATAGCCGTCTCAGAAATAGCCGTCTCAGAAACTGCCTTAGGAACACCTGCCTTAGGAACACCTGCCTTAGGAACACCTGCCTTAGGAACACCTGCCTTAGGAACACCTGCCTCTAAAGCCTGCTGTATAGAAACGACCAAACCCTGCAATCGCCCAAGCTGCTGAACGCTCAGATACGCATTTGCACTTAAAACACGCTCAATCTCCCGGCAGTGCTGAGTGACCGCCAAAAAACCAAAGCTTCCCAACGATCCGGCCAAAGTATGAGCCTCGTTCAGCACCTGCTCACGAGCAGCCGTCTCCAATAACCCTGGCTGAGCCTCGCAAATAAGATGAGTTAGATCTCTCACCCGCTGAATATAAGAGACTTTTAAGCTCTCCCACAAAACCGTCACATCCACCTGGCTCGACCCACTTAACGCCCACGGCTTCCGACTCTCTGTACTCTCAATCTCATCAATATTTGCTGGCTTGAGTCGATAGCCCAACCCATACACCGTCTCAACTATCTCCAAAAGCCCCACATTCCTGAGCTTTTGCCGCAGTCCCCTCATGTGAGTTCGCACCGCACCAACCCCCGGCGACTCATCGAAAGGCCACACTTTATCTAACAGATTATCCAGGCTAAAAATACGATTAGGATGGCGTAAAAATAGCTCTAATAAACCATGTTCCTTAGGCGTCAAGGCCACTCGCAACCCGCGATAGGTCACCCGACTACTACTCGGGTCAAGGCGCAAATCGTTCCACTGCAAGACCGGTGAAGCCAGTCCTTCAGATCGTCTAAGCAAAGCTCGAATCCGGGCCAACAATTCTTCAAATGAAAATGGTTTTACCAGATAGTCGTCCGCGCCAGCATCTAATCCAGCCACCCGATCAGCATGAGCATCCCGAGAAGTCATTAAAATGATGGGCGTGTAGTTGCCCTCACTTCTGAGCTGGTTGCAAAGCGCTATGCCCGTTAGCTTAGGCAATGTCCAGTCGAGCAAAATACAGTCGTAGGCAAACGCGGTTGCCATCTCGTAGCCAATAGCGCCATCCGTCGCCAAATCGCTGACATAATAACTCTCCGCTAGAGTCTTTTCAACTGCGCAGGCCAACGCCGGATCGTCCTCTACCAGCAAAAACTTCATGCCATGCAAACCGTTTCTCAAAAATTCTAAATCTAAATCTCGATTCTGTAATCTCGGTCTATAGTCTTGATTTATTAAAAGACGCAGGATGTCAAACTGCCGATTCAATGGGCGGTTATCCAAGAATCGGCAGGCCACTTAAATCATTGTTTAAATTTCGATTTATCACTGAGTTACTTAGAGAGTCCATTTCAAGAGCCAACTTTGAGGATCAACTTTAAGAGTCAATTTTGCCCTCCTCTGCTGACTGCTATTGGTTAGGCGAACTTTTATTCGCTCACTCTTTTGTTCACTCACTTTTTTATTTGCTTACTGTAGAACGTAAGTATGAGGAATCTGTGTGGGTAGAATCTATCGACGAGATCCCTAGGAAATCCAGCGAAGCGACGAGTTTGAAGTTTCTTCTGCCTCGCTTTTGTCCGCTGTGCAGGCATGACCGTCTGCTGCCTTACTTAACAGGATGTTCTCACAGTCGGCGCTTTCTAGTTGAGCTTGGCTCACGCGCGCGCCGATCAAATTTGTTTGGCGCAAATTTGCCCCACTTAGCGAAGCCCCGCTTAAATCAGCTCCACTCAGGTTGGCCTCTTCTAAGTTGGCGGTTCGCAAATCTGCGCCTGACAAGTTTGCTCCAACCAAACTAGCCGACTGCAAATCCGCTTTGGTAAATTTTGTCGCCGCTAGGTTAGCGCCGCTTAAATCAGTGCCCGTTAGCTCAGCGTTGGTTAAATTGGCCTCCGATAGATTAACTCGGCTCAAATCGGCATAGCTAAAATCTACGCCGCTAAAGTCGCATTGGCTAAAGTTGCAGCCGCTCAGGTCAAGGCCCGCTAAAGACTTGCCCTTGAAACGCATTTCTGCAAAATTGCGATCGCCTTGATTGTATTCATGCATTAGCTGTGTGAGGTTCATCGCTATCTGCTCCCTTTTCGATTCGTTACCATTAGGCTACTAAAACAACATGAGGAATTTATGAAGATGCTCAAAATGAAATCTATCGATCTGCCGATGTCGATCTACCGTTAGCCCTCTACCGTATAGAAGAATCTCGCCTAAGTCCTCTGTTTCTTCGTTAATATAGCCGTTAGCTAGAGATATGCGGAGTCTACGTCCTGCAAACAGTGAGCAGCGGCTGCTGAAGACGCGCGCCGAGCAAACCGCAGGCGAATGAACAATAACAAATTGAGAAATGACGCTTTTAGTTATCTTCTCCATTCTTCAGCATGAATAAAAAGAACGCAGCAGATAACCTTACCGCTACCCATACGCTAAAAGCGATGAGCACTGCGCTGGCTTTAGCCGTAGAAGGCATCGCCCAGCTAGATCCGCAGGGGCAATATCTGTTTGTCAATGAGGCTTATGCTCGCATGGTGGGCAGCACGCCCGCCGCCATGATCGGTACGCACTGGGAAGAAACGGTCTACCCAGCTGACAGAGAAAAGGCGATCGCCGTCTACCAACAAATGCTAGTCAGCGGAAAAGTAGAGCTAGAAGTCAAAGGCCTTCGAGCAGACGGCTCCACGTTCGACAAAGCACTCATGATGGTCTGCGCTTACGACGAGCAGCAGCGCTTTATCGGCCACTATTGCTTCATGAAGGATGTTACGGATCGCAAGCAAAGAGAACTTCGGCTCCAGCGGCAGCTAGAACAATCAAGACTCATTACTAGTATTGCCGATGCTATTCGTCAAACGCTCGATTTAGACCAAATTTTATCAACCGCAGTCGGGAAAATACGTCACTTTCTCCAGACCGATCGGGTCATCATTTTCCGCTTTAAGCCCGACTGGCAAGGCATTGTCGAAGCCGAATCGGTAGCGCCCAATCTGACCCAAACGCTGGCCATGCAGATTGAAGATAACTGCTTTATTAAGGGCTACGCAGACCGCTATCGTCAGGGCCGAGTCAGCGCGATCGCCAATATCAATACTGCCGACATCGATCCTTGCCACGTCGAACTACTCCAGCGTTTTCAAGTCAAAGCCAATCTGGTGGTGCCCATTCTCCAGGGTGAAGATCTTTGGGGCTTGCTGATCGCGCATCACTGCACCGCTCCTAGAGACTGGACAGCCGAAAGCACTCAGCTCCTACAGCAAGTCGCTGCTCAAATTGGCTTAGCCATTCAGCAAGCTGAGCTATATCAAAAGACCAAAGAACAAGCCGCCCTGATCGACATTGCTACCGACGCTATTTTTGTTCGAGATCTAGAGGGGCGCATTTTATTTTGGAGCAAAGGCGCTCATAGCCTATACGGCTGGACGGCGGAAGAAGCGATTGGTCAAATCGCCGTCAGTCTTTTAAAGAAAAAAAGCCCCGAAGCGCTTAAAGCTGCTATCGACACTACGTTAGAGCAAGGGTTTTGGCAGGGCGAACTCAGTCAATCCACTAAGCTTGGACAGCAGATTGTGGTCTCTAGCCGCTGGAGCCTGGTTAAAGACAAACAAGGTAATCCACAGTCTCTTTTAGAAGTCAACACCGATATCACAGAGAAAAAACGTTTGGCCGCGCAGTTCTATCAGGCTCAAAAGCTGGAGAGCTTGGGCCAGCTAGCAAGTGGTATTGCTCACGATTTGGGCAACATGCTCACCCCCATATTGGGCATTGCTCAGCTATTGCAGACTACGCACAAAAACGCCGATGCCGCTACTCAAAGGCAGCTAAACATCTTAGAAAAGAGTGCCAAAAGAGGCGTCACCATGGTCAGGCAAATTCTGACTTTTGCGCAGGTTAGCGCCGAAAAAGAAACGGTTGTAGATGTCGTTGCTCTTTTACAAGAAGTGATCGACGTTGTTCGACAAGGTCTTCCTAGTACCATCGAAATTCGGCAAGACATTCCTCTGCAAGCCAATGGTCAGCCCTTTCGCAGAGAAGTCTTCGCCAACTCAACTCATTTACACCAAGTGTTTATGAATCTGTGCCTCAACGCCCGAGATGCTATGCCCACTGGCGGCACCCTAACCCTTTCAATTGCCGATCGCGTCATTGCCGATTACGTCAATTTTCCTTTGAGAACTGCCGCTGAGGCCGCTGCGATCGCTTCTCAAAAAGCAGCAGGCCACTACGTACTCGTCACCGTGGCAGATACCGGCACCGGCATCCCGAACGAACTGTGCGATCGCATCTTTGAACCCTTTTTCACCACCAAGCAGTCCGGACAGGGAACCGGACTCGGCCTATCTACCTCTTTAGGCATTATCAAAAGCGCAGGCGGCTTTCTCCAAATTGCCAGCGAAGTAGGCCAGGGCACCCAAATGGAAGTTTTTCTGCCGCTCGCCCATCCCACCACTTCATTACCCGCCGCCTAGCTCTCTGCAATCTCTTTCTACTTCCCGCGACTAGTTCACTCACGGCCCAGCGCAAAATCGATGTAAACACTGAGATCTCAAGGGCTTCACGTTGGGTTCACTTAAGGTAAGAGACCGTAAACCTCGTAGCTGCTCAACCTACCGCCCACTATCCGCTCACTATGCGCCCCTCGATCCTATGATTGACACCGTTAGCTCCCCCGTCATTCAACCCCTACAGACAAAGGCAATCCTGCAGCAGGAAGGCGGTTTAGCCAGTCAGTTCGCCATCAAATTTTGGGGTGTTCGAGGCAGTGTTCCCACCCCCATTTCAGCTAACCAGCGCTACGGCGGCAACACCATTTGCGTAGAAGCCCTCATCGGCGACCAACATGTTATCTTCGACGGCGGCACCGGCCTAGTTAGTTTAGGCTATTCGCTTCAGCAACGGCCCGACCCTATCCATGCTCACTGTCTTTTCACCCACACTCAGTGGGATCGCATTCAGGGGTTTCCCTTCTTTCAGCCTGCCTTTATCCCGCACAACAGCTTCTCCATCCATGGCGGTGTCGCCCCCAACGGCGCATCCATCAAGCACTGCCTCACCGATCAGATGCTAAAGCCTCACTTCTCGATGCCCATGCAAAGTATGAGGGCCGAGCTGTCCTTTAATACCGTCGCCAACAAAGACAGCTTCAGCATCGCTGGTATTGCCGTGGACGTTCTAAAAATCAATCGCAATACCGAGGCTATGGGCTACCGCCTGACCTGGCAAAACAAAACGCTAGTCTACGCCACGGATACGCCGACCGAACCTGTCAGCCCAGAATTTCTTCAGTTCGTAGACCAGGCAGATATCTGTATTTACGACGGTACTTACAGCGATCTAACCTATCTCAAGGATATGGAGCTAGATAACAGCTTGCAGCCCTGGGAAATTGGGGCGGAAATTGCCCAAGCTGCCAACGTCAAAGAACTCATTCTCATGCATCACAGCCCCATTCAAAGTGATGACAGACTAGACCAAATTCAAAATAGCCTATGCGATCGCCATCCCAACGTCAGCATCGCTCGCGAAGGCATGATCAGATCGCTCTAATCACCTATTCCACGATAGGCAGCCGGTCGGCTGGTGCCACCGCGTCAGCTCGACTTCGCAGCCTAAAATAAAGCGTCGTCAGCATGGTGTGCCACAGCGGCAGAATAAAAACGCCCGCGCCGAGACTACCTAAAAGCAGGATCAGCACCGCCACAATATAGGGAATCATCCCGACCACAGAATCCGCAGAAAGCGAGTCAGAATTGGGGGCAACGCCTGCTAATGTGCTTACTAATATTGTTGAAATAATCTGTGCCGCAATGTTAAAAGCCAGCGAAATCGGGAGTGAAATTAAAAAAGTAAAGATAGCAACCTGAAGCGATCGCCACACATGCCCCTTCGTCGCCGCCCAAGAACGGCTAATCGAAGCCACCGCACTAGAATCCTGCTCAATTACCAGCGACTGATCGGCCAACATTAGCCGTAGCCCAACCCAGGCCATAAATACCAAAAGCGCAAAGAACACCAACACCCCAATCGCGCTCCCAGCCAAAATTAATCCGGCCGGTACACTCCCGTCATTGCCGGTTAGTTTATATAGGCCAAATCCCACCATCCACAAAATTAAAGCAGCCAGAGCAAAAGCCAGATAAATCCCCAAAAAGATAAATCCTCGAAGCAAATTCTGGCCTAGCAAAGAGTACTTTCTAGAGCGCGTAAATCTTAGCGCCGTTCGTTCGTCCTCCACGCCGTCACTTAAAGCCTGATAAACCAATCTGGAAATGCCCGCCGTCCGGCCTAAAAACTGCGCCAGACAAAGCACCGAAATCACGAAAAAAGCGACTACCCCAAACACCAACAGCCCGATAATACCGCCAACATTATTCGAAAAAGTATCGGCTGAAACCTGTAGACTCAAAGCTCCGATTGCGATCGCAAAAACCGCCACAGGCAAAAACATCCACAGATAGCCCTGCACAGAAATCTTGACGTACTGCGCCCAGTTCTGTCGATACAGCCGCCATCCCGTCGAGAGAATTTCGCTACTATCTACCGGACTGCTCGAACTATTCGCCGTCATGAGCTATCTCTTACCGTTGAAGATTGTTGAAAAACAAAAGCTGAAAAACAAAAAATGCATCAATTAAATATCGTCTGTTCGATCGCCGACAGCCGCTGTCACTATACTCCACTGTCATTTACCGTCAATCCGCATCAATCCGCTCAGCCTTTCAACTAGTCTGCGCCTTCCCAATTCCTGTTGCCCGACTTAGTACCCTTGCCCCTCGGCTGCGCGCCCCGCTGAT
>JBBSOB010000075.1:0-17085 GCA_038260205.1 Phormidesmidales cyanobacterium | reverse complement strand
TGATCTTTATCGAAAGCGGTGGCGATAACTTAGCATCCACCTTTAGTTACGATCTCATTGATGCCTACATCTTTGTCATTGACGTCGGTGCAGGAGACGATATTCCTCGTAAAAATGGGCCTGGGTTTGTACAAGCTGACCTAGTAGTTATCAATAAGATTGATATTGCGCCTTACGTGGGCGCAGACCTGGACTTGATGCGCCAGCAAGCGCCAGAACACCGCAGAGGGAAACCAATTGTCTACACTAACTGTAAAACTGGGGAGGGTTTAGGGGCCGTCAAGGACTTTATTCTAGAAACGCTGTTGTTTAAATCTACAGCAACAAATCACGACTTATCGCTACATACGCTGTGATGACAATGTACAACAAATATCAAAATACCTTAGAGCTAAGTCTTAAATGCGATCGCGATTCTCCCCATCTTACAAATAACCTTTGTAAGACCATTTGCACTCATCAATACACCACTTATCCGCTGCGCTTATCAACGGTGTTTCGTCTAGATGGGGCGAATACCAACCGCGCTTATCTCTACGTGATGAATACGTCGCCGGGCTTATTGGCAAAAGATGAACTGAAATTTTCTTTGAAGTTAGAGGAAAATACCCATCTGTATCTTACGGATCAAGCGGCAACAAAGGTTCATCCCATGCCGATTGAGCACAGTCAGGCAACCGTGGATTATCAAATAGAACTGCAGTCACAGGCTAGCTTAGAATTAGTACCGGAGCCGGTTATTCTCTATAGCGAGGCTGCTTTGACTCAAAATACATCAGTAAAGCTTGATCCCACGGCTAGTTTATTTTTGAGCGAAATTGTTCTACCTGGAAGATTAGCTAGGGGAGAGTATTACAACTTTCGCTATTACTTCACTCGCATAAAGCTGGTTGATTTGGCCGAAAACTTGTTGTTTACCGATGCTATGCGCTTACAGGGAAAGTCTAATCTTTTTGGAGACAGTCATTTATTTGCGCCTTTACCAGTAATGGGCAGTGCAATTGCCGTTTATCCCAACCTAGATCTAAAAAAATTAAGTAGAGATTTAGAGAACATCCAGATAGCTAACTTTCCTAGCCTGATTGTTTCAAATTCAATTTTACCCAGCGACTGCGGATTGTTCATACGTGGCTTCGCTCATAAAGCTAGCCAGCTCAAACAATACTTTAAGCTGGCTTTAGAACATATTCGCAATCTAGCCAATCAACCGGCTTTGCCTTACGTACCTAAATAATTAAGCCCTAGTAATTAAGCCCTAGTAATTAAGTCTCAGTAATTAAGACCCAGCAATTAAGATGACAGAAGTAGCGAATCAGTACTTAGGAAACAGTCAGGAAAACGTCGAGCTATCGCAGCGGCTATCTACAGAAGCCTTTCTAGAGGTTCACTTAAGTCAAAGCGATTGTGCCAAAGGCAGAATTCACGCTCATACTGATTCTGGCGTTGCCGTAGGGATTATCAAAAGCCGCGAGTTTTCTTTGCAAGAAGGAGATATTTTTCAAACTGAGTCAGGAAAATTAGTCTCGATTCATCTACAGCCTCAAAAGCTAATGGTGCTAAGTTTTTCTGATGCGGCAACAGATGCTTTGCCTGCTAGGTTAGTCCATTTAGGCCATGTTTTGGGCAATCATCACTGGCCGATAATTGTTCAAAAAGATCGGATTTATATTCAGCTAGCAATAGATACAGCCGTCATGGAATCAACGATTAATGACTTTCATATTCCTGGTTTAAAAATAGGCTATGAGTCGCGATCGCCTAGCGAGCATCTCAATTTCTTCGACCCTACTCACCCTCATCATTAAAGCTAATGATTCAGCCAAAAATCGCTCAGCAACTCGTCATGATGCAGCTATCCGATTCTTTTTTCCCCACGGGTTCTTTTACGCTCTCTCACGGGCTAGAGAGCTTAGTTCAAACTGGAAAAGTTCGCTCAGCGCAAGACTTACAGTCTTTTTTGCAGATACTATTACGAAACAAAGTAGGCCCCACCGATCTGGTCGCCTCGCTGCATAGTCACCGAGGCATTAAAAACGGCAATTTAGAAGCAGCAAGGCAGGCCGATAAACAGCTTTTTGCTCAAACTGCGATCGCTAAAACCAGAGAAACTCAGCGTCAAAGCGGGCGAGCATTGCTAATGGTGAGCTGTTCTACCTGGGAAGACGAACGGTTAGAGATTTTGAGTCGAGAAGCTGCTGAAGGCACGATACACTGTTTGCATCCGGTTATTTTTGGCGTAGTTGCAGCCATTGCAGGCTTGAGCGAACAACATACCGTACTCGCTTTTTTACACAGCCTGGTTACGAGTATATTGAGCGCAGCTATTCGTTTAGGTGTTTTAGGACACATTCAAGCACAGCAAATCTTACAGCCACTAGCAGCCGATATCGAAGCCGTCTGGGTTACGACCCAATCAATGAAGTTAGAACAGATGTGGTCTTGTACTTCATTAATTGATATCGCTCAGATGCAGCATCCAAAATTGGCTCAGAGACTATTTGCCAATTAATCACCCATTATCTTGGGTTTGAAAACTGTAAACTATTTCAAGACTATTTCAAGGCCACCTCAAAACGAACTAAGACATAAAAAGGAGTTAGAACCATGAGCTACCGTATGGATCGACGAGCGTACGTCAATACCTTCGGCCCCACTGTGGGCGATCGCATTCGCTTGGCGGATACAGAACTATTTATTGAAGTAGAACGGGATTATACAACCTACGGCGACGAAGTTCATTTTGGTGGAGGTAAGGTCATCCGCGATGGCATGGGACAGTCTCCGATAACTCGTGAAGAAGGTGCGGTAGACTTAGTAATTACGAACGCTTTAATCCTCGACTGGTGGGGCATTGTTAAAGCCGATGTTGGCATCAAGGACGGCAAAATTTATAAAGTTGGAAAGGCAGGCAATCCTTACATTCAAGACAATGTGGATATTATTATTGGCCCTGCAACAGAGATCGTCGGAGGAGAAGGGCATATCGTTACGGCAGGAGGCGTAGATACCCATGTTCACTTTATTTCTCCCCAACAGATCGAGACCGCAATATCCGCTGGGATAACAACAATGATTGGTGGAGGAACAGGGCCTGCTACCGGGACAACCGCTACAAACTGTACGCCGGGTGCGTGGAATATTGCGATGATGCTGCGAGCTGCCGATGCCTTCCCCGTAAATGTGGGCTTTTTGGGTAAAGGAAACAGTGCGAAACCAGAAGGCATCATCGAACAGGTTGAGGCTGGCGCAATGGGATTAAAAATCCATGAAGATTGGGGATCAACCCCCGCAACGATTGATACTTGCCTAGGGGTTGCCGAAGAATATGATGTTCAAGTCGCCATCCACAGCGACAGTCTCAATGAGTCGGGTTTTGTCGAAGATACGATCGCAGCCTTTAAAGGTCGAGCAATTCATACTTATCATACAGAAGGCTCAGGCGGCGGACATGCCCCAGACATTATTAAAGTTTGCGCTTTAAGTAATGTTTTACCTTCTTCTAATAACACCACTCGCCCGTTTACCGTTAATACCCTAGAAGAACACTTAGATATGTTGATGGTGTGTCATCACCTCGATCCAAAAATTCCCGAAGATGTAGCCTTCGCTGATTCTCGAATTCGCAAGGAAACAATAGCAGCAGAAGATATTTTGCACGATTTAGGCGCATTTAGCACAATCGCGTCTGATTCTCAGGCAATGGGTCGAGTCGGCGAAACTGTTATACGTACTTGGCAAACCGCCCACAAAATGAAAGTGCAGCGAGGCGTATTAGCGGATGAGGATCAGCAGCCCGCTGATAACTTTCGAGCTAAACGCTACGTTGCTAAATACACCATTAATCCCGCAATTACTCATGGTATTGCTAGCCACGTCGGCTCAATTGAAGCCGGAAAATTAGCTGATATCTGTCTTTGGAAACCCGCTATGTTTGGCGTAAAACCAGAAATAGTCATTAAAGGGGGTTTGATCGCTTGGGCACAAATGGGCGATCCTAATGCAAGCATTTCCACCCCTCAACCCGTATACATGCGTCCTATGTTCGGTAGCTTTGGCGGCGCAACGGCGGCAACGTCTTTAACCTTTATTTCCCAGGCGGCATTAGAGGCAGGTATCCCAGAAAAAGTTGGCCTTAAAACGCCAACGGTCGCCGTTAGCAACACCCGCAATATAGGTAAAGCAAATATGAAGCTCAATGATGCCTTACTCAATATTGAAGTCAATCCTGAGACTTATGAGGTTAAAGCAGACGGAGAGCTGTTGACCTGCGAACCGGCGAAAGTTTTACCCATGGCGCAACGCTATTTTCTGTTCTAGCGCAGCCGAGCAGAACAACTTTTAGAGCATTGCCGCCATTAAAGCTGCTTAGCATCAGCTGGCGGTACTCGCTCCGGCAAAATTCAAAAGAGCGCAAAAATCCCCGTGGCTCTAACTGATAGAAACTAGCAGAAACTAATAGACATTATTGGGAATAGTGAAAACCCTTTTTGCCCAGGGACTTCAAGGAGTTAGCGATCAGCACTTAGCCTATGCGATGTTCTTAGATTGCTGTGCGATCGCAGCAAAAGTGCTAACCACCGCGAACCCACGCTCTTTACCAACGCTCTGCCGCCTAAGACTTCCTAGCTTAGACTAGCTTAGACCTCCTAATCTAGTCTAAGCCAAGTGATTTTCTTTATCTCAGCGCGTCGTTTCATTCATTTCTGCATTCATTTCTGTATCTATTTCTGCATCCATTTCTGTATCTATTTCTGCATCCATTTCCGCACATAGCTGAATCATATGAGCGACTAACCCAGTCCAGCCGGTTTGATGGGAAGCGCCTAAACCCGCGCCCTCATCCCCATGAAAATATTCATGAAAATAAATATGATCTTTCCAGTGCGGATCGGTTTGAAACTTCTCAATCTGTCCAAAGACAGGACGTTTGCCCGAGTCATCTCGCAAAAAAAGACTCATCATTCGACCCGAGAGTTCGCGCAATATCTGATTAAGAGTAAGATGGTTGCCCGACCCAGTCGGAAACTCGACCGTAAAATCATCTCCTAAATACGAATAAAAGTGACTCAAGGCTTCTATTAACAGATAGTTAATAGGAAACCAAACCGGGCCGCGCCAGTTCGAGTTTCCACCAAACATGCGGGTAGTCGATTCAGCCGGCTCATAGTTTACCGAATAATCCTGTCCGTTGGCTTGGAAGACAAAAGGATGTGCTTGATGGTACTTGGAGACTGAGCGAATGCCATAATCACTCAAGAATTCGGCCTCATCAAGCATGTAGGTTAGCAAGCGCTGTAAGGTATTGGGCTTGCCATCTTCTCGGGGAGTGGCATAGCACAGGGCCAGCAGTCTTTTTTCACCTACGCCTATGGTCTCCATACAGGCAATGTTTTTTTTCAAATCCGGACGGCTACGGATAAACCAATCCAACCGACTTTTAAAGCCGGGTAGCTGCTCGACTATTTCAGGATCGAGTACGGCAACGCCTAGCAATGGCACTAATCCAACTAAAGAGCGGACTTTCATAAGCTGTCTGCTCCCATCAGGAAAGTTGATGGCATCATAGTAAAAGCCATCTTCTTCGTCCCATAGAGAAATGCCGCCAACATTGTTCATGGCATCGGCAATATAGAGAAAGTGCTCGAAGAATTTACTGGCAATATCTTCATAAGGCGGGCGGTCAACTGCTAGAAACAAAGCAATTCTGAGCATTCCAAGCGCGTACATTCCCATCCAGGCGGTGCCGTCGGCCTGCTCTAAATAGCCGCCGGTCGGTAGCTGAGCAGACCGATCAAAAACGCCAATATTGTCCATTCCCAAGAAGCCGCCTTCAAACACGTTTTTGCCAGCAGCATCTTCTCTATTCACCCACCAGGTAAAATTAAGCAACAGTTTTTGAAAAATTCGTTCTAAGAAATCTTTATCTTCTCGTCCCCAGTGCTTCTTTTCTATCTGATAAATCTGCCAAGCGGCCCAAGCCTGTACGGGCGGATTCACATCGCCTAGCGCCCACTCATAAGCCGGGATCTGACCGTTCGGGTGCATGTACCACTCTCGAGTAATCCGAGAAAGCTGAAGCTTGGCATAGTCGGGATCAATTACGGCTAAAGGAATTAGATGGAAGGCCAGATCCCACGATGCATACCACGGATATTCCCATTTGTCGGGCATGGAGATAATATCGTCGTTAAATAAGTGAATCCATTCGTGGTTTCTACCCTGCTTTCTTTGGGGGGGCGGCTTGGGCTGAGTAGCATCGCCTTCTAGCCATTCTCTAATGATGTAGCAGTAAAACTGTTTGTTCCACAACATCCCGGCGAACGCCTGGCGCTGTATGTGGCGCTCGTCTTCTGAGAGCTTCTGAGGGGTAACACTTTGATAGAATTCGTCGGCTTCCTGCTTTTTTTGCGTAAATACCTGTGTAAAGTCTCCAAAAGGATTTTGCAGCGAGCCTGAGTCGCACAAGCGAAGCTCAATCGTCTGGCTCTCTCCTGCTGGAATAGAGAATTGGCAATGTGCCGCAGCCTTTGTGCCTACCTGCTTTGGATTAACAGCGTTTTTGTCTCCCTGGACAACGTAGTTGTTAATCCCGTCTTTAACATACGGAGAGCTGTTTTTTTGATCGTATAGCAGCTCGGTGTTGGTCTCATTTTCAGTGAATAACAGCGGGTGAGAACCCCGGCAATATAGCCATCTCTTTCCGAGTGTTGGATGGTTGACCTCAATAATACTGTAGTCATCTTTTTGGGAGCTGACCGCTAGTGTGGGCTTTTGGGCGTCTTTATACCACGACCAAGTGTTGCGAAACCATAGCGTCGGCAGGATATGTAAAGGACTCTCCTGGTCGCCGCGATTGAATGCAGTAATTTTAATCGAGATATCTTCGGCGGTGCTTTTCGCATATTCAATAAAAATATCAAAGTAGCGATTTTGATCAAAAATACCCGTATCTAATAGCTCAAACTCTAGGTCTTCGAGTCCGCGCCGCTGATTTTCTTCGACGAGCTGCTGATAGGGATAGGCCGCTTGGGGATATTTGTAGAGATACTTCATGTAAGAATGTGTCGGCGTATTGTCTAAGTAGAAGTAATACTCTTTGACATCTTCGCCGTGATTGCCCTGAGCGCTGGTCAGGCCAAACATTTTCTCTTTAACAATGGGGTCTTGTCCGTTCCAAAAAGCCAGGGCAAAACAAAGGTACTGATGATTGTCGCAAATGCCTGCAATGCCGTCTTCTCCCCAGCGATAGGCCCGAGAGAGTGACTGTTGGTGGGGAAAATATTCCCAGGCTGAGCCGTCGGCGCTGTAGTCTTCTCGAACGGTGCCCCACTGTCGTTCGCTTACGTACGACCCCCAGCGCGTCCAGTAGGCATCGCGATCGCGGTTTTCCTTCAGCCTTAGTTTCTCTGCATCCATCGCGCTGGCCCTAGCTATTAATAGTTGGTTTTACAAAAGGATCTGTCTCAAAAAAGCCTATTTTCTTTTCTCTCCTCCTATTGCTCCTCATAGTTCCAGGTTAGCCCTCCGTCTACGTAAAACGTTGAACCAGTTACGTATTTAGCGTCCTCGGAGGCCAAAAAGGCAACCATTCCTGAAACGTCTTCAGGTTGGCCCATGCGCCTGAGCGGAATGTTTTGGGTAACTTTTTTAAGCTCTTCGGGGTCGTTGAGCAAATTAGCGTTGATGGGAGTAGCGATCGCACCCGGAGCAACATTATTAATGGTAATACCCAGTGGCCCTAGCTCTACTGCCAAATCGCGAGTAATCATCTTAACGCCGCCTTTGCTGGCGCAGTAAGAGGCAAAGTGGGGAAAGGGCAGCTCCTCATGCACCGAGCTAATGTTGATGATGCGGCCCTGATTGCGAGTCGCTCGAAAATGCTTAACCACGGCCTGCGTCGCGAAGAAAACCGCCTTCAAATTAACATCAAGCACCAGATCGTAATCTTCTTCAGTCACATCCCAAAAATCTGCTCGTTTCTCCAATCCCGCGTTATTGACGAGAACATCTATTTTTCCAAAGTGGTCAATACTGTCTTGAACCATTTTGTTAATTTGATCGACTTGGCCTAAATCAGCTTTAACCAGATAGCCCTCGGAGCCTGTTTCCTTAACTTTTTCTTGAGTTTTCTTTGCCGCCTCAGGGTGGGAGTGATAGTTGATGGCAATCTTTGCGCCTTCTTCAGCTAGCCGCACGCAAATGGCTTCGCCTAGTCCACCACTGCCACCCGTAACTAGAACAACTTTTCCGTTTAATTTCATTATCGTTATTTTAGGATTACCTTATTCTTAACGGCTCAGGTTTCCGTGGCCATTTATTTATAGTCATTTATTTATAGTCATTTATTTATAGTCATTTATCTATAGCCGTTTGTCTTGCCGTTTATCTTGGAATCAAGGGATTTTGCTGGCTAATTATTTTGGCTAATTATCCTGGCTAATTATCTCTGTTGCCCTTCGCTAAAGCTATATCATCGCTGGATCTAAAAAATCTATCTATAGCTTTAGATCTAGATTCAACCTTCTTGGCAAAGACAGATAATGTATGCTGCTAAAAGGAGGTTAAAAGATAGAAAATAGCGATCGCTCTTCGTTAATGCCCTGCCGGAGGGCCACTGCGAGGGCTGGCTTTTTTGAAAAACAACACAAGTATAGCGCTAGCTAATAGCGCCCAGCCCATAAAGTAAAAACAGTCGTTGTAGGCCATGATAGTGGACTGAGTGCGAACAGTATTGCTCAGCGCGGCGATCGCCTGATCGTGAGCTTGTACCGGCAAACTTCCTCTTCCCAAAAAAGCTTGGGTAAGCTGGTCAAGTCGCTGCTGCGTCAGGGGATTGTAAAGAGAGATATACTCGCCTAGCCGGTTTGAGTGGAGCTGTTCGCGGCGAGCAAGCAGCGTCGATAGGGCCGCAATTCCGGTGGAGCCGCCTAAGTTTCGGGCCATATTAAACAAAGCCGAAGCCGACCCCACTTGCGATACCGCAATCCCAGCGGTAGCAATACTAGAGAGCGGCGTGAGAATCAGCGGCTGACCCAAGGCTCGGATGATCTGTGAGGGAATTAGCTCCCGCGTACCCGTATATTCAGTCAGCGTCGAGTTCATAAAGCAGCTTACTGCAAACAGGGCCAGCCCGATGGCAGTGAGAAGGCGCAGATCGAACCTTTTCATCAGGAAGGGAATAAACGGCGTTATAAATAGCTGAGGGAACCCGGCCCACATAATTGTCAGGCCAATTTGGGTAGCGTTATAGCCTTGAATTTGAGTTAAAAACAGCGGCAAAATAAAGACTGAACCGTAGAGCCCTAAGCCTAGCGCCAAGGTCACCACGACCGACAGCCCGAAGTTGCGCTGTCCGATCAGTCTCAAATTAATAAACGGATGTCTACGCGTAAACTCAATCCAGAAAAATAGAGAGAGTGAGATGGCCGCTACGATGGTTAGCTGTACGATTAGCTCAGAACCAAACCAATCTTTGCGATTGCCTTCTTCCAACACAACTTCTAAAGACCCCAGCCCAATAGCCATCGCGGCAATACCGTACCAGTCTCCTTTTTTGAGCTGATCGAGCTGCATAGGCTTACCAGGCAAGGCATACCAGACGCCCGATATTAGCAAAATCCCCGGAATTAAGTTGAGATAGAAAATGTAGTGCCAGCTATAGTGATCGGTAAGCCAGCCGCCAATAGCTGGCCCTACGGAAGGCGCGAATGTGGCTGTAATGCCAAAGAGTGCCAGTCCAATGGGCTGCTTTGCCGAGGGCAGAGTGGTTAGAATAACGGTAAAGGCAATGGGAATGAGTACGCCGCCCGTAAAGCCCTGCGCAGCTCTAAGTACGACCATCATCGGCAGGGTTGAGGCAAACGCACAGGCCACCGAAAAAAAGAGAAACAAAGCGGCGTTGGCCAACAGATAGCGGCGCACTGAAAAAACGACAGAAAGCCAGCCGGTAAGCGGAATGACAACGATCTCAGCGACCAGATAAGAGGTCGAAATCCACGAGCCTTCTTCTAAGGTTGCGCCTAGTGATGCTTGAATTTCATTGAGTGAAGCATTGGTGATTTGAATGTCTAGGATGGCCATAAAAGCCCCTAGCAAGGTGGCGGCAATGCCAATCCAATCTTTAAAAGATATATCAGGCGATCGCGGAGAGACGGTTGAGGCCATAGTTGTTCTTCCTATCTTGCTCTAATGTATTTAGGTTCTAATATATTTAGGCTCTAATATATTTAGGTTCTAATATATTTAGGCTCTAATATATTTAGGCTCTAATGCGCTTAACTAATTTGCTTAGTTCATACTGGCGCTAGCACCGGAATTTGGGCAATACCGATTTGAGCTGACTTCCTACTGTTTGGCTGTATTTAAGTCTGCTGGGGCCTGCGTGAGTCTGACCCAAAAATCCTTAGACATTCGACGGTGATGACACGCCGAGTAGTCCACTCGATACCGCACTGTAAAAGCCGCTAGCCGCCGCCCCTATTTCGGTTTTTTCAGCAGCAAAGCATATTGCATAGAGTATAAACAGTGGCGTAGCTAGCCGCCTACTTGGAAGTAAAATAAGATAGAACAATTCTAAATAAAATCCAATAATATAATATGGCTGATCGCAAACCCGAAAACCCGTCTCAATATAGCGCCTCTAGTCATCCATGGAAGCTCATTGAGAAACAATATAAGCCGCATACTCTGGGCCAAATGGAGACGCTGTATGCCCTGAGCAACGGCTATATCGGCATGCGAGGCTGCTTTGAAGAAGGCGACCCGGTGGCCCAAAGCGGTACGTTTATCAACGGATTTTATGAATCCTGGCCCATCGTCTATCCCGAAGAGGCTTACGGATTTGCCAAAATTGGCCAAACGATGCTGCACATTCCCGATAGCAGCATTATCCAGCTTTACGTTGACGATGAAGCCTTTTACCTGCCGACGGCTAATCTGCGTAGCTATGAGCGATCGCTCGATATGCAAACGGGCATTTTAAACCGGGACATCATCTGGGAAACCCCCGCTGGAAAACAAATCTCGATCAAATCTCAACGATTAGTCTCTTTTGAGCATCGCCATTTGGCTGCAATCGCCTATGAAGTTACGGCAATCAACAGCGATGTCTCCATAGAAATCGCCTCTAAAATTCATTACGAGCCGCACTGTGCCGATAATAGCCAGCCAGCTAGCTACGACGATCCGCGACAAACCAAAGAATTTTCTAGACGAGTCTTACTGCCTAGAATCAGCAGCGCCGAAGATTGTCGAGTTCTGCTTGCGTACAGAACCCACAACAGCGAACTAGCGCTAGCCGCTGGCATCGATCACACCTTTGCCAGCAATTGTTCTTCATCTATTAACAGTGAGCATACGGCAGATACTGGCGAAGTGATATTTGCGGTAGAGGCTCAGGCCGGTATCCCGATTCGGCTCACCAAATATATGACTTATCACACCTCCGAGCGGTTTTCTCCGCAGGAAATCTGTACGCGAGCAGCGCGATCGCTAGATCGAGCCGTTGCCAAAGGCTTTGACGATCTCAAGCGCAGTCAGCGAGCCTATCTAGACGAGTTTTGGTCGCGCAGCGATATTCAAATCGAAACAGAATTGCCCCCAGAATCGTCTTCAACATCGACTGACCAACTCGCACGCGAACCCGAAGTCGCAGACCGCGAAAATACTGTACAGCTAGCTATTCGCTTTAGTTTGTTTCATATTTTGCAAGCAACTATTCGAGCCGATGGGCTAGGGCTACCCGCCAAAGGACTCACCGGGCAGGGCTACGAAGGCCATTATTTTTGGGATACTGAAATTTATGTACTGCCATTTTTGATTTACAGCAACCCTCAGCTAGCGAAGAACTTACTGCGGTTTCGGTACAGCCTTTTAGACAAAGCTCGCGATCGCGCTAAAGCCTTGAGTCAAAAGGGGGCGCTTTTTCCCTGGAGAACGATTAATGGTGAAGAAGCGTCTGCCTACTACGCAGCGGGAACCGCTCAATATCACATCAATGCCGACATTATGTTTGGCCTTAAAAAGTATGTGGAAGTGACGGGCGATCAAACGTTCCTCTACAAAGAAGGCGTAGAAATGCTGATCGAAACAGCCCGGCTATGGCACGACATCGGCTTCTTTGCGGTTCAAGAAAACGGTCAATTTTGCATTCACGGCGTCACTGGCCCCGATGAATACAACACTGTTGTCAACAACAATTTGTACACCAACCTAATGGCCCAAGAGAATCTGTACTACGCAGCGTCAACGGTGCAAGCGCTGAAGGAAAAACAACCTGAACGCTTTCAATATCTCGCAGATAAAATCGGGTTGAAAGCATCAGAGATAGAAAATTGGCAGCAGGCCGCAGACAAGATGTACATTCCCTTCAACGAGCACCTAAACATTCATCTTCAGCACGACGGCTTTTCAGACGAACAGCCCTGGGATTTTGAAAACACGCCAGCCGATAAGTATCCCCTGCTGCTGCACTTCCATCCTTTGTTCATTTATCGTCATCAGGTAATCAAGCAAGCAGATCTCGTACTAGCAATGTTTTTATTAGGAGATAAGTTCTCTTTAGCTCAAAAACGAAGAAACTTCGACTACTACGATCCACTCACAACCGGAGACTCTTCCCTATCTGCCTGTATTCAAAGCATCGTCGCATCAGAAGTTGGCCATGTCAAAGCAGCGACGACCTACGCCCTAGACGCTATGTTTGTAGACCTGAAAAATCTGGCAGGCAATTCTCAAGACGGCTGTCATATTGCTTCTATGGGTGGCAGTTGGATGACGCTAGTGTATGGATTTAGCGGCCTGCGAGATTATGATGGAAAAATATCTTTCAATCCTAAAATACCCGATTGGATTAAGCGCCTAAAATTCTCTCTAACCGTCCGGGATCAGCTTTTGACCATAGAAATTCAGCGGGATCGGGTAACCTACCATCTAAAGGAAGGAAGTGATTTGGCGATCGCTCATCAAGATCAAAATATCAACCTCACGCCCAACTCACCCATTTCTGTCCCCATCACCCAAGGCTCACAATCGCCCAAGGCTAGTCGCTAATTACATCAGCAGAATTCCAGTATTCTCCTATAATGTTCCATGCGAAGCGTAACAAAATGCGAAGCGTGACAAAAGCCAGAGTTCTCAGCTATGCCCTCCCAAAACCGCAGTCCGCTCAGATTGCTATGGCAACCGTTTCAGCTTCAGCCGAGTAAGCCCGACTATCTCAACGGCATTCGGACAATTCTCGCCTTAGGCGGGCCGGTAGCGGCTGGCTTTTTGCTCGGTCAACCCCAGCTGAGTACGATTCCAACAATCGCCGCGCTGTTTGTGGGCATCGTCAGCGTGAGTGGAACTTACCGGCAGCAGGCAACGGCAACGGGTATGGCCACTCTGGGCGTTACTTTAGCGCTGTTAGTCGCCAATGGGGTTAGCGGCAGCTTTTGGCTGACTATCTTCACCACCTTTTTTGTTATCTTTTTTCTGAGCTTAGTGAGCTTAATTAGAGCCAGCATGGCCGGTGTCGGCCTAGTTACCTCAATGATGTTCATTATCTCGCTTGCCAAATTCTCCTCTTTTCCCAACCTGAGCGCCGTCTTCGAACAAGGCTTGCTTTGTTTGGGGGGCGGACTTTGGGTAATGGTATTTTCTTCGCTGCTATGGATAGTAAAACCCTACACTCCGGCTGCAAAAGCGGTTGCCGACTGCTACCTTAGCCTGGGAAAATTGACGCAGCAGGCCCAAGAGATAACCCAAGCAAGCGTATCTGATTCGCAGCAGCGGACGGAGCGAGTACAGCGTTTTTTGCAGACGCAGGACGTTGTTATCGCTAGCTTAACGTCTGCGCGAACTATTTGGACATCGGCCTGGACAATTGGAAAATCCGAGAGTGATAGAAGCCGTCAACTGCTGGTACTCATTGAAGATGCCAATCAGACTCTGAATGATTTAGTGACTCTAGGAGAGCTGATTATCGTTGCCTCTCAAAACCCTTTATTTGAGAAGATAAAAGGAGAGCTTGAGCAAGTCTTAGAACAGATGAGCATCTGTTTTCAAAGCTTATCTAAAAATCTCAAAAGCAGTTCAAAAACCGTCCCCTCAGAAGGATTAGTCGAGCTAGATCGCCGTTTAGAAGCACTCATAGAACGGCAGAAAAGCTTACGCAGCCAGGCCCATGCCCAAACGCTCAAAATTCAAACTGACGACTACACAGAGATAGTGAGCCTGAGCAAAATAGTCGCTAACTTGAGCGAGCTATCGGCCCTAATTCATGACGATGTAGCGGCATCTTCAGCTTTAGAGTCTCGGCAGCGGTCTGGGCAGCAATCTCAGCAACAGTCTGGGCGGCAATCTAACCAGCAGCAATCTAATCAGCACAGAAAATTTGTTTCGTCCCAGCCAAAGCCTACTTTTTGGCTAGATACGCTCAAAGACAATCTCACTTTCGATTCGGTTACTTTCCGCCATGCGCTGCGCCTAGCTTTAGTGGTGGCCGCAGCTCAACTACTGGCCTACCTGTTGCCCATTCCCAGAAGCTACTGGATGACGCTCACGGCGCTGATTGCGCTAAAGCCAAACTTTGGAGGCACTGCTCAGACGACAGGGCAAAGGGTTCTGGGTACGTTAGTAGGCGGCGTGGCGGGGATTGTTTTAGTTACTCTAGTTCACAGCGCCTGGATTCTTACTCCGCTGATTCTGGTGCTTATGTTCAGCGCCATATCACTGCGTCCATTGAGCTATAGCCTTTTTATGACGCTGCTTACGCCCGTGATCGTCTTGCTCTTTAGTCTAATTGGCATGGGCGATTGGGAAGTGGGGATGGAAAGAATTGTGGATGTTTTGATGGGCGGAGCGCTGGCGCTAGCCGGTAGCTATTGGCTATTTCCTAGCTGGGAGCGGCAGCAGCTACCGGCTCAGCTCGCTAAAACAATTCGGGCAAATCTGGCCTATTTTCAAATTGCGGTTGATCACTATCTGGGCAGACGCGATCCGGTGGTTGAAAGTTCTTTGCATCTGCTGCGACATCGAGCCTCTTTAGAAAATGCCAACGCCGAGGCGGCTGCCCAAAGGTTGTTTAGCGAACCTCGTCATATTCGAGGAGAGATTGAGCCAGTAATGACGCTAATGCTCTACGTTCGCGGTTTGTTTAGCTCGGTGACAGCTCTCATTGAACATTCTGGCAGACTCAGTGGAGATAATGAAGCCTACCAGTCTGAGCCGATCAGGCAGCTAGCGGAAGCCCTTGAGCAGGTGTTAATTAATCTAGCCGATGTGCTTGACCAACAACAGCCTCTCCAGCCACTGCCCCCTTTAGCCGAGTCTTTGGCGGTCATCAATAGCCAGGTTCAGCAGCTACATACGGCTCGCCTCTTAGAAATCACGACTCGTACGGCGATCGCTGAATCGGCCACCGTACCTACCGCCTCACCTATGCTACAGGCGGTCGAAAAACAAACGCCAGTTGCCACTGAACTTAGCCGCATCGTGAGAGCTGTCACGATTATGTATAGAACAATTGAGAGAGGCCAGTCCAATCAACCTTTAGACGAATAGCTTTTTAGGACACTCCTTATGGAAGATTTTCGTTCCTAATTTTTGTGCAACCCTAACCCTAGAAAGAAAAGGTTGGCGAAAAAAACTGGGCAATTTTTTTGGAGACATCATTATGCAGATTATTTACGCAGCGGCAGCTTTCATCGTCGCTAGCGGGCTTTTGTTTAAGCTGCCTGCACCCATTATTGAATTAGTAGATTTTCTATACATTGGATTTCCGGCCGGCATAGTGGGCGTTTTATTGTTATTATTTCGCGTAAGTACAGGCATTTTGTTTGTGCTGCACGGTTACCCAAAAATCACTAACCTGCGAGTATGGGCAAAGAGCCTGAAGATGCCGGTGTTCCTCTGCTTTTTATCAGCAGTCTCAATGTTTGTGGGTGGCTTTTTCCTGATTGTCGGATTTTTGACGCCGCTAGTTAGCCTAGCTATTTTTGGCTCTATGGCGTTCGCTCTGTTTTTAGAAATGTCTCATGGCAGTCCTTTTGTGGCTAAAGATCCTTTTCAAATTTCGGAGGGACAGTATGAAGGCCCTCATGGAAAGGGAGAACCTCCTAGCTATGAGAAAGCATTTATGTACTGTTTGATGTTGATAGCGATCGCGGTTCTTGGCCCCGGCCTATATTCCATCGACGCGCTCCTGTTTTCCCCTTCCTAAGCATCCTCTACTTCAAGCTTCCTTTACGTCCGCTCGCCTATGAAAACACCACCCACTATCAAATCTCATTTAGAGCACACCCCTACTGACGCCTACTTCGCCAGCTTCCAGTCAGGCTATATCGAAGCGCCGCTGCTCATTTTCTTTCCGGGCCTAGATGAAACCGGCAAAGCGCTGATCTCTTTGCAGACGGCGAGCTTTCAACAAGACTTTAACGTCCGCAGTTTGGTGATTCCCTCAGACGATCTAGATGACTGGGACAGTCTTGCAATCACCGCCATCATACTCATTCGGCAAGAGCTGGCCAAGATGCCTCGTCATCTGCCTATTTACCTGTGCGCCGAGTCATTTGGCGGCTGTTTGGCGCTGAAGGTGTTGTCGGCTATTCCCGATTTATTTGACCGGGTGGTTTTAGTCAACTCGGCCTCCTCTTTGCACCGAGTGCCATGGCTCAATTTAGGAGTGCAGCTTTTCCCGCTATTGCCCGCACCGCTTTACGACTTCGCTCAAAATTTTTCAGCCGTGAGCTTTTTAGCCTCACCGAGTAGGCTATCGTCTCACGCTTACGAAGCGTTGTTGGCCTCTACTCGTTCTGCGCCCAAGCGCACTTTACAGCGACGGCTAGCTCTGATGAGAGAGTTTTCAGTGAGCGAATCTCAGCTTCGTCAGGTTCGCTGTCCTGTGCTTTTGGTAGGCGCTGAGGCAGATCGAATTCTACCTTCTGTGGATGAAGCTTACCGATTGGCCAAGATTTTCCCGCAGTCTCAGGTGGTCAGGCTTCCTCACGCTGGCCATGCTTGCCTAGTAGAAGATGGGATTAATTTGGATGAGATTATGCGATCGCACCGCTTCATTTCTCCACTAAAACTTGTTGCATAGCGACC
>JBBSOB010000074.1:0-17121 GCA_038260205.1 Phormidesmidales cyanobacterium | reverse complement strand
TGCTGAGTTTGCTCCTGTAGCCGAATTGCTAGGCGATCGCACACCAGTTCGCAGAGTTCAAAGATCATGGGATCTGAGATCTGATAGTACACATTAATTCCCTCTGGGCGGCGAGTTAGCATACCTGCTTGCACCAAAACTTTCAGGTGCTTAGAGACATTTGCCTGACCTAAGCCAGTTGCTTGGATAATTTCCGTTACGTTTTTAGCACCTGTCTTAAGACAACACAGCACTTGTAGGCGACTCACTTCTGATAACACTTTGAAATAATCAGCAACAGGCGACAGCACTTGAGGTGTAGGGTCAATCATACCAATTTGAGAAGAAGCTACTTCTAAGGTTAGACGCTACCATATTACCAGATGGTAATGTGGTAGTAAGTCTATTGCTAGGAGAACGATGGAAAACATCAAGAGAATCAATGACCAATTAGCGGTTGCAATGGGTCAAGTGACACCAGAGGAATTGCAGCAGGCAGCCCAAGACGGCTACAAGTCAGTGCTGAACTTGCGATCGCCCAACGAAGAGGGCTTTTTGAGTGACGAGCAGCAGCAGGCAGAAGCCGCAGGACTCAAATACGTTAACGTTCCAGTTAAACCGGATGGCATGAGTGATGAACTAGCAGATCAGGTACTCCAAGAAATTGACCAATTGCCCAAGCCTGCTCTGATTCACTGTAAAAGCGGAATGCGTTCTGGGGCGATGACGTTGATGTACGTTGCTATTCAGCAAGGAATGACTGCTGATGAAGCCATGGCAATGGGCAAGCAAAACGGGTTTGATTGTGATTCCAATCCCAAAATGAAGCAGTTCTTTGAGCATTACGTTTCAGAACACGCTAAAGCAAGTTGAGGTTTTGGCTGAACCGCAGGGTGATGACATCACGGTTTAACAAGGAGAACTTCACAAATGAAAGAGGAAAAAGCATCATGGCACTCGTTTTAGAGCAAATTAACGTTGAGGGACTGGCGCAGCTATCGTACATTGTGGGCGATGACAAGGCAGGCGTAGCAGCTATCATCGATCCGCGTCGAGATGTTGATGGTTACCTACAACGAGCCAGAGAATTGGGCGTGAGATTGATTGCCAGTGTCGAAACACATATCCACGCTGATTTTGTGTCCGGCTCCCACGAACTGAAAGCCCGGATGAATGTTCCAATTTACGGTGGTAAAACTGACGATTATCAGTTTGAATTGCATCAGCTTCAAGAAGGCGATGAGTTGAAGATTGGCAGTGTAACGCTGCGTGTTCTTCACACGCCAGGACATACCCCTGAACATATTTCACTACTAATTTACGACTCAAAACAGGGCGAAGAACCGTTTGGTCTGTTTACGGGTGATACGTTGTTCAACCTGGATGTTGGTCGTCCTGACTTATTAGGTGGGGGAACCGAGCAGCGGCTAGCAGCGGAGCTTTATCACAGTCTGTTTGACAAAATGTTGCCATTAGGCGACCGCGTGGAGGTTTATCCCTGTCACGGTGCGGGTTCTGCCTGTGGTAAGTCCATTGGCGATCGCAGGCAGAGCACAATCGGCAACGAGCGCATTTTTAATCCCGCGCTCAAAGAGCGTTCAGAAGAAGAATTTGTGGAGTGGATTCTGAGTGGGATGCCCGAACCGCCGCGTCACTATGCTCGACTCAAAAAGGTCAACGCCAAAGGCGCACCAATTATGGGTTGTCCTCCTACGCTGCCACCGCTGACACCCAATGAGTTTCAGCAGAAGATGCAAGACAACAATACGGTAGTCATTGATGGGCGATCAATCCTTGCCTTTGGAGGAGGACATATTCCGGGTGCAATCAACATTGCCTTGCGTCCAGAATTTCCAAGCTGGGTCGGTTGGATGATTAAACCAGAACAGTCACTGCTGATTGTAGTTGAAAGCGTACGGGATGTGAAGCTCGTTACAGAGCAACTTTTCCGTCTCGGCTACGACAATTTAGCAGGCTATTTGCACGATGGAATGACAAGCTGGCAGAATGCTGGATTACCCCTGAAGCGCTTGGGCGAGTGGACGGTGCAGGAATTGAATCAGCATAGGCAAGATTCAAATATTACCGTGTTGGATGTACGCGGCGATGATGAATATCAACACGGCTTTGTCCCTGGAGCCAAGCATATCTTTGTGGCTCATTTAGAAGAATGTCTGGATCAACTTGATCGCAACCAAACAATTGCAACCTACTGCGGTAGTGGCTATCGAGCATCGATAGCAGCCAGTGTTTTGAAAAAGCATGGATTTGAACAGGTGATTAATGTTCCTGGCTCCTGGATTGCCTGGAAAGAAGCCAAATTGCCAGTGCAGCAACCAGAGAAGTAGATCTAGTAAACAGCCGCATAACGTTGCCCATCACCCGCCGCGAATAATACCTGCATCACACCGATCAGCTTTCGGCGGTCGGTGTGCATGGGCGTTGTTAGCCTGCCGCATAGCAAAAAGTGGTAGTCCTATTAAGGTAAGGATGGACATAATTCCTTTCATGTAAAGCTTTCAGAGCTTAGGGTCAACCTTGCAGACCTGAAGTATCCTGGCTTTTTTCATGCATTCTCAGCTACAAAGCCAAGACATTAACGAAATAATCGGCACTCTGGGCTATCTCATGGGCAGACACTTGTATCTTTCCACATGGCAGTAAATCAATGAAATTGATGCTGACATGGAGTTTCAACCATCCTTACCTTTAGGGCACTACCCAATCTCAGAGCCTTTCTCCCCGATGCGAAGAAAGCAGACCAGTCGTTAGCCCAATTCTATGGCGCTCAGTTGCATGGCTTGCCTTGGATGGAATCGCTCAATCTCTCTACCGTTGGCGCTTTAGACAGACGCCTACAACCTGAAAAATCGTAGGCACCAATTCTAGATCTATCTGCATCAGCTTACGTGATCGCCCTTTTTAACGACCTGATCGCATTGTGAAAGTGTGACCCGCATTTAATCCACGCCTCAGCGCGGTAATCTCTAGCCAGTCGCTAAATATGCGGTTCGCCTCAACGCTCGCGACTCAGCACGGCTAAACCAACGCCGCCTAAAACCATCAAGGATGACAGCATGAGCCGTACAGATAGTGCTTCTTGTAAAAACAAGATACCGCCTACAGCCACCAATACCGGTACAGATAATTGCACGGTGGCTGCTCGCGTTGCCGTAAGCCCTCTAAGCGCAGCATACCAAAGCGCGTAGCCAATCCCAGAGGTGATCGCACCTGACAAGACAGCTAATATCACCCCGTTCCACGACAAATGCAAACTCGGTAAACTTACTAAACTTACCCCTAAAGCTAAGGGAACGGCCCATACAAAGTTGTTCATAGTGCTGACTACAGGCTGCATTGAGCCTCGACCCAGCAACGAATAAAAACCCCAGGCAATCCCTGCCGTAATCATGAGTATAGAACCGGTAACAGGCGGCGCTTCTAGCCCTGGTGACACCAAATAGATCAGACCTGCCATTGCTAAGGCGAGCCCTACCCATTCAGACAAGCTAGGCTTTTCCCCTTTCTTTAGCGCGACTAGAATCATCGTGATTTGCACCGTGCCGAATTGAATTAGTGCGCCAGTACCTGCGGCTAGCTTTAGGTAGGAGAAGGAGAATGCGATCGCATACAAAAACAACATCAGTGCTGCTGTCCAAGATCTCTTAGTGATGCTAAGCGATTTCTTTTGCTGAGTAATAGCTAGCAGCATTACAGCGCCGGACGCTAGCCGGATAGAAACAAAGCTAGCAGCATCAATAGAGCCTCCACCCAACGCCGTGCGGGTAAACAACGAATTAGCGGCAAACGCAATCAGCGTAAACCCAGTTAAAAGAGACGTTTTGACAGCAGACGGGCGAGTTTCCATAGCGTCCTTTTTTCGCTCTCGTAGACCGCGCGATTAGAGGTCTTAGGAAGCAGAAAGCAGCATGGCTGCGTGAGGTTATTTGTGTAGCGGCCCTGCAAGGTAAAAGGCTTCTAGTAAGGCGATGGCAACGCCCGCTGGAAGCGATCGCGCTCTGCAATTCGTCCGCAATGCTGTCCCAATTTGATAAAGACGCTGCTGTGGTGAGTTTTGCTTTCGTTGCGATCGCCCAGTGAATTTGAAGAACAGTGAAGGAGTGAGCAGAAGATTATCTACAGTGATATAGGTAAGACCAATCTTTCTGTGACCTGATCGGGCTGTCCAAAATTAGAGGTTCACTTCACTATTTTCGTGAAGTCTACTGTCAATCGGGTGATCCGCAAGCGGATGGTTGAGAAATAGCGGATACGATGTCGAGCCAACTATTGCTCCATACTCTTGAGCGTTTCTTCTCGAATCAGGTTGAAAATCTGCCGATTTAGCTGAGTAAATTCTGGATTGAGCATATCATCGACATGGCGAGGTCGCTTCAAATAAATGGGTATTTCAGCCTTGATGCGACCGGGTTGTACGCCCATGACAAAAATACGATCGCCCAAAAATACCGCTTCTTCGATATCGTGAGTGACAAACACAATTGTCGTCTTCAGCGTTTCCCAAATATTCAGCAATAGTTCCTGCATCATGTGCCGAGTCTGGGCATCCAGCGCAGCAAAGGGCTCATCCATCAACAGCACCGATGGCGAATTGACTAACGCGCGAACAATACTTGCCCGCTGCTTCATCCCGCCAGAGAGCTGAGCCGGATACGAATTGCGATGCTTTCCTAGCCCCACCAAGTTTAGATACTCGCCCACCACATCTTCGCGCTCTGCCTTCGGCATTCCCTTAATTTTGAGACCTAACTCAACGTTCTGAAACTTTGTTTTCCAAGGCAGCAGAGAGTACTGCTGAAAGACAAAGCCTCGATCCGCACCCGGCTTAGTCACCTGATTTTGATCCACCATTACATAGCCTGCCGAGGGCTTAACGAATCCCGCAATAATATTCAGCAGCGTCGATTTTCCACAACCCGAAGGCCCCAGGAGACAAACCAGCTCTCCAGGCTTGATCTGAAAATTAACGGAGTCTAGCACCTGAGTCGTCTGACCTTTTTTGCCAAATATCATTGAAACTCCTTCCACTTTAACCGAGCCTTTAGTGGGCTCTGTGGGTGCGCTCAGTTTGGGTAATACTTCTTGAACCATTGCGATCGCTCCTGAGATTTTATTGACCTTTATGGGGTTTTGCATGGGTAGAACTTTGGCTTGGAACTATGGATGATTGACAGCTCGACCCAACCTACGCATCCTGCTTTTTAAGCACCCGCCATGGCATCAGCGCCTGCATCCCGCGCTCTACTGCCCAAGAGCTAAACGCACCCATCAGACCAATCAACAACATCCCCATCACAATCGGTGGATAGTTAGAGGTCACATACGACTCCCAGGTAATGTAGCCAACGCCATAGCGCCCCGCCAAAATCTCAGCAGTGACCAAGCAAAACCAGGCATTTCCCATGCCGATAGTTAAGCCACCGGCAATTCCTGGCAGCGAACCCGGTATTACGATGTCCTTGAAGATATGCCATTGTTTAGCGCCCAAGCACCGGCCCACGCGAATTAAAACAACGTCGTGCAAGATATTTTCAACTGCGCGGATGGTACTGATTAAGACTGGGAAAAACGCGCCGATAAACGTGATGTAAATCATGCCTACTTCAGCGGTCGGAAAGATTAAAATCGCCAGCGGAATCCAGGCGACTGCTGGAATGGGTCTCAGTAGCTCTAGCCATGGCATCATCAGATCTTCGACTAGCTGAAACCAGCCGATAAACATGCCCATCACAACGCCTAAAACAGAGGCAACGACAAAGCCCGCTAGCACACGTACAATGCTAGAGCGAATATGGACAATCGGATCGCTCAAGAAAAAATCAACTGTGGCTTTAGCAACTTCTACGGGAGAGGGCACCAATTGAAAGTTAATAAAAAACTTGAAGCCAATAACACACAGAAATTGCCAAACGCCAAAAAAGAGAACCAGCGACAATAGCCGAATGACAGAGCGATTTGAAGACAGGTTAGTCAGCAGGAATCGAAATAGCTTGGGCGATTGCCTGGTAGTAGCGCGATATTTCACGGAAATCGTTTCACCGTCGTTACTTGTCGGAATGATGTTTGACATGGGAGGAGCCTTTGAAGGAGAGTCTGTACACTAAAATGTGAGTGTGTTTACTCACTCATACAACAGGGCTGATCATGCTGCCTGTTGTATGAATCAGAAAGAGCCTAGAAAAGTTCGACAGTCGTGTTCAATAGACGGCGAAAGTGCGCGTCAGTAACCATTAAGAAAGGGTTTTTCTTCTTACCCTGCCAATGCGGGAACAACCTTCTTCAGCGCCAGTCGCAAACCATCTGCTGTAATGCGACTAACGCGCGACGGTTGAGAACCGCTAGCAGAGTACGTTTTCAGTAAATCTTTGAAAGAGGCGACCTGTCCACCAGATTCAGAGGCAAATGCGGTCGCGTCGGCTTCTAGCAAAAAGGCAGAGACCTCATTACCACTAGTGACATAGTAAGAGTTTTCGGCAAACAGTTTCCACCCCTTATTGCGATCATGCACAAAAATCACGTCGGCGGCTTTGCCTTCACCCTGTAACTCATTTAGCTTTTTCACCATATTGGGCACAGAAGCAAAATTACTCACCGTCGGCTCTTCTTGAATCCACAGTTGAGCGGCCATCTTTGGCTCTGTGATTTCTTCACCCGTTAGGGCATCTTTCCCAGTGATAACATAGCTTTCCCCTTCTTTAATGACTTCATCGTAGTCTAATCCCGAATTCTCCATCGCGGTTTTCAAGAAGCCTTCGTCTACCCATTCTGTGACATCTTCCGGGTCTACAGGCGACTCAATTTTTCCAAGGCTAATTAGCGTAGAAATACTGTTTTTCAGCGCCTTCATCTGAACATCTCCAATGCTGGGATTAATCGGCTGTAGCCCAGATGGGCCTAGAAACATGTACACTACTTCTTTCTCAACCCCAGACCATTCTTCAATCTGAGTAGAGATTTTTTCTGGATTGTCTCGGAACATTTTATTGGCTTCGAGCACTGCTTGAAGATAGGCTTCTACAATTTCTGGGTACTTTTCACTAAAGTCAGAGCGAACAACAATACCGTGTAGGGTAGGTACACCAGTCTGTGCACCGTCAAAAATCTTTCTGGCAAAGCCTCTATATGGGAATAGTTCACCAAAGGGAACAAAATCGGCATGAGCATCAATTTGGCCTGTGCGTAGGCTAGTGCCGCCAACTTCTGGGGCCTGACTAATCAGCTTTACATCAGTTTCTGGGTCAAGACCCGCATCGGCGAGCGCCTTTAGCACCATACCGTGAGCGGCAGAACCGAAGGGTACGGATACCGAACCACCTTTCAGATCGGCCAAAGAAGTAACTTCGCTATCTTTAGGGACAACTATCGCGTTCCCAGCACCAGTGGGACTGTAGGCTAAGGTGCCAATGAAGGTTGAGGTGACACCTTGTCCTTCTTCTTGAAACTTAATCAGATTAATGACGGCGGGAAAGTCTCCCATCAGGCCAATATCAATCTGGTCGGCCAGCATTTTATTCGTAATCGGTGGCCCAGATGTATAACTAGACCATTCAATATCGTACTTGACACCCTCGTACTTGCCGGTTTTCGGCAAGTGCTTCTCTAACAAACCTAGCTCTCTAACAGTGGCACCCCCCACAGCGGTATTGATAACCTGATCTTGAGTTCCAATCGAAATGCGGATAGTTTTACCACTTAGAGACTCAGTGCTGGCCGTATCACCCAGTGACGCGCCGCCACCTACGGTTTCAGAGGCTCTAGAACAACCGACAACGAATGTAGTAGAGAGCGTCAGTGCGCAAACAATAGAAACTCTTTTGAGCCAAGAATAACGGCACGCTATAGTTGCTTTCATAACTGGGAGAACTCCTGTTGATTTACCCTATTTAATCCACGTTACTCTCGCTGTAACTGTAACTAAATATACGGATATATATATCGAGGCAATTCATAGATAACGATTCCAGTTTGACTCATAGATTTCTTTTATTAGGCCTGCGACATTGATCGCCAGAAAGATCGCCAGAAACTGCCTATGTATAGAACAATGGCACTGACTCAAAGAATTAGAAGGGCGTGGTTTAGGTAAGGATCACACTTTCGATGCAATACATATGACTCAGAGACACGATTATACATAGGCTAAAGCTTGTTGCCAGCCTCCTACAGAAAATCGCCCTGCACGAGCCCAATCCTTGCTATCACCGCCCGCTTACCACCTAATATTCGCCAAGCCATCGGCATTCAGACGCACTGAGGAAGACACTGCACAATCAGTCCGATCATCGGTATTGTCAACTTAACGAAATTTGACCATGCGCTGTAGCTTTCGGGAAGCTGAGCGTATGGCTAACTCCTTACCACGCCAGCGGATAGACAGTTGGCGATCTCTGGCAGGGCTGAAGGCGATCACATAATCCCATCAGACAACATTCTTCCAGAGAAAATGTCCTAAAATTTGCCTGCCAGCCTTAACTCGACAATGCCGCTAGCATGGCTTAATTTGTGCTGAGAGTGTTATCCAAAATAAGCCGGTTTTGAATCATTGCGGCCTTTTATCAAATACGCCTGCGAGTATGACCTACAATTGCTGTCTTTAAGCCACGCCCTCAATGTATCGATAAGGGCAGTAAGCTAAAGGGGATTGATTGGGCATTTTAGTACTCTGCTCAGTGCATTAGCCACAAAATCATGCCGAGAGAGCTGATACTGATAACAACCCATAGCACCATGCCCTGGGCAATTGGTCGCCAACCTACAGCTTTTAATGCCTGTAATGATAGTCCTGTTCCAATTAAAAATAACGTTAGTTTTAATCCCACTTCAGAGAATTGCGTTAGCACAGGTGACCAATTTGCAACATCCGGCACGAATGTCCTCATGAGTGATGCTAGTAGAAATAAACCAATAAACCAGGGAATCTGAATCTTTGTGCGTCGAGTCGCTGTCTGTTGGCGCTGAAACAGAAACGCAAAAAAGAGCGAGATGGGAACAATCCAGAGCGCACGAGAGAGTTTGACAGCCGTTGCGATATTTAATGACACGGCACCAAAATGCGACGCTACACCGACAACGCTGGAAATATCGTGAATAGCAATGCCTGCCCAGGTACCGAATTGGTCTGGTGTGAGATGTAAACCGTTCCCTAGAATTGGGAAAATATAGAGTGCTGCGGCATTGAGTAAAAAAACTGTTCCTATCGCGATCGAAATCTCCTGCTCTACCGCACCAATGACGGTCGCGACTGCGGCGATCGCAGAACCGCCACAAATCGCTGTTCCCACTGAAATTAAGACAGAGGCTTTCACCGTAATCTTTAGCCACTTTCCCAACCAATATCCTAATATCAATGTCGTTCCAATACTGACCGCCGCAAATAGCACCCCAGTTTGACCCGCTTGTAGCACGATTGCTAAATCCATGCCAAAGCCGAGCAAGATAACGCAGAGTTGTAAAAGCTGACGAGAGATCCATCGACTGGTGCGCGGGAATGGGTTCTGAATGGTCAATGCCAAGCCCATCCCTAAGGTTAGAGCGATGGGCGGTGAAACCCAAGGCGTCAGAGAACAGCCTGCCATGCTCAGAAACAGCACCTGCTGGAGAGTAAAGTGCAGCGTCACGGAACGATGCAACGTCTCTTGAATTGCTAAATTGAGTCCAGGTTCTCCTGAAGACTTCATACTCTATAGCACCATGAAGGATAGGAAGCGACGGACATAGTTGGTAAGGGCCAGGATATTTTTTACAACAGAGCCGCTTTTTAAGCTTTAGCCGGAAGAAGCACAACCTGATACTGCGGCGGACGGGGCTGACAGTCTTGGAGTAAAGGTTTGATTTAGGCCCACTGCGATCGCCCTAAAAACAACCGAAAGCGGTGCGGCCTCATCTACCAGCGGCAGCGGTTTTCCATCATCGCCTCCTTGACAAATCTTGGAGTCAATCGGCACTTGAGCTAATAGAGGGACAGCCAGCTCTTGGGCCATTTGCTCGCCGCCGCCCTCGCCGAAAATAGACGTGCGATCGCCGCAACATCCACAGATCAAATAGCTCATATTTTCTACCATGCCTAACACGGGCACACCTACTTGGCGGAACATATGAATACTGCGCCGCACATCAGACACGGCGACCTGCTGTGGCGTTGTCACCATTACCACGCCACAAATAGGACTCTCTTGAATGATGGTAATTTGGGCATCACCCGTACCCGGCGGTAGGTCGATAAGGAGATAATCTAGCTCTCCCCAGTCCACCTCTTGGATAAACTGGGTAATAATTTTGTGCAGTACTGGCCCCCGCCAAGCCAACGGATGATCGGGTTCAGCCAACAAGCCCACCGACATGACCTTAATGCCGTGAGCCTGTAGTGGCTTGAATCTTTTACCTTCAGTAGTGTCTATGACCTCTACATCAGCGTGGCTCAGCCCTAGCATTTGCGGCACATTTGGCCCATATATATCAGCATCCAGAATGCCTACTTTTGCCCCAGTTTTGGTCAAAGCAGCAGCCAGATTCACCGCTG
Organism: Phormidesmidales cyanobacterium; assembly: GCA_038260205.1. Taxonomy (GTDB): domain Bacteria; phylum Cyanobacteriota; class Cyanobacteriia; order Phormidesmidales; family Phormidesmidaceae; genus Phormidesmis. The sequence continues at coordinate 6,602 of JBBSOB010000074.1, read as the reverse complement.
TTGTAGATTTGCCTACGCCCCCTTTACCGCTGGAAACGGCCAGCGTTGTTCGCACACCAGGAATCGTGCAGAGCTGAATGTAGGCTTTTTTACACCAGTCCAAATCGCCTAGAACCCGATGTACTTCATCCTGAAGTGACTGTTGATGAGCCCCGACATACAATCGCAGATAGGCATAGTCATTGACTACGCGCAGATTGCGCACCATACCTAGCTCAACAATATTGTTGTTGAGCGTCGGTTCAATGACTTGTTTGAGGCATTCCGTAACCTGTTGTTTTCTGGCTTCCATAACAGGGTTTTCATATTCAGTGTCGGGCGCTGAATATGTGTTAGCGATAAAAGGAGAGGCATGATTAGGCATTAGGCGCTTCCGCTAGCTGATTCTGAATGGCTTGAATGGCACGACCAGAAAAAATTTGCACGTCCTTGTCAGGATCGTCCAGGGTTTGCTGTAGGGCGGATAGGGCATCAGAATGGCCAATTTTCCCGAGCGCGATCGCCGCATCTTTCCTGACATCAGAATATTCATCGGAAAGAGCTTTGATCAGGCAGGGGATAGTAGACTGGGTAGCGACGTTTTGCAAGGCGCGAGCCGTAAACTTACGCACCTGCCAATGCTCGTCTTCGATAGCTTTAGTGAGGGCAGGTAAAGCTGCCTCTGTATTATGAAGGTCTAAGGATTGGGCCGCATTACGGCGCACTTGCCAGTCGGGATCAGCGGTTACAGCCTCACAAAGCAAAGGCACCACCGCATCGTCGGTCAAGTGGCCAAGGGTAAGCATTACCGAACGACGAACCTGTTCTACAGAATCTTTGGCCAAGGCCAGGACAGGCTCGCAGCGCACGACCTGATTAAGGTAGCGTAGGGTAACTATCGATGCTTCTCTGAGCGCGGGACTCTTTGACTCAAAGAACGGCAGAACATAAGCGAGTGCCTGGGCATCGTGAATTTTACGCAGCAGAATCAGTACGTTTAGCTGTGTCTGTTCATCGTCTACTTGAATGGTATCTAGCAGCGTGAGCAAATCATCTGGAGAGACAATTTCTTTTAGCGCGGAGAGCGCTTCTGTTCGGACAGCCTCTTCGCGGTCTGAGCCGAGGCAATTGAGTAAGGGTTTAACTACCACCGGATTGGCCATTTCCCATAGAGCCGTGATAGCGATTTCTTGCACAGCAGGGCTGTCATCATCGAGAACATCAATCAGAGCATCAATGGTGTCTTCGTCTCCCATGTGCTGGAGGGCTTTAGCGGCAACGAGGCGATCATTGAGATCTTGAGATCGCAACATGTTTACCCATTGCACGACTTCAGGATCGAGATTGGTAGCAGTGTCTGTATAGGTCATCGTTGAAGCTTTTCCCTAACGCAAAAGAAACGGAATTTGAACAGTGATAGCATTGGTGGGACATTCCTTTTCGCAAGGAAGACAGAACCAACATTCGTCGTATTTCATGTAAGCTTTGCCGGTCTCTGGATTTTTTGCCAGGACATCAAGTGGACATACCTCAATGCAGGCAACGCATTTTTCGAGACATTTGGATTCGTCAACAATAACGGGGACATCGACACGTTGAGTTGCTAAGGCCATGGGAGAGTTGTTTGACTACAGGACAATACTTGATTTCTTTGCCGGGTTGTTATTATCAGTTTCTGCCAACAAGGACAAACCAACTACCTCACGGCTACGTCGTAAACCTCTTGCTTCAAATTCACGTCAACAATGTAGGGCTCTACTGCCCGCTTAAACATTTCCATTTCTCCGGCTTCATTCTTTTTCAAGTTCGCATGGCAGAACCACTCTTCGTCATTTTTCTCTGGATAGTCCAGCCGATAGTGATACAGGCCCCACCGACTCTCTTTTCGATACAGCGAGGCGCGCGCGGCCATTTCTGCACAGTCGCGAATAAAATGAACTTCCATACAGCGCATCAACTCATGCGGGTCGCGCGCGCCCATAATGTCTAAGCTGTCGTGATACTGCTCAAAGGCTGCGAGGCCAATTTCCATGTTCGTTGGCGATTTTGGCGGTTGGAGATAGTCGTTCACATAGCGCCGTAGCTTATATTCCACCTGGGTGTGAGGCACACCGTCGGGGCGATCCATCGGGGCATAGATTCGAGCTTTCTCAGCGGACAGGAAATCCTCATCGGGCTCTACATGCTCTAACCCCTGGATATAATCCATGGCGTTAACGCCTGACAGCCGCCCTGAAACAAAAGCGCCAATCATATAGTTGTGTGGCACGCTAGCCATATCACCAGCGGCATACAGCCCAGATACTGTTGTTTCTGCTTTCTCATTCACCCAGACCCCAGAGGCGCTGTGGCCGCTGCAAAGCCCAATTTCGGAGATATTCATCTCGACGCCGTGCTTACGATAGTCCTGCTTTCGGCCTTCGTGAAATCGTTCGCGGCTAGGTCGTTCATTAGCCCATAGAACCCGCTCAATTTCTGAAATGGTATCGTCGTCTAGGTGATACATCTTCAGGTGTACCGGCCCTTTGCCTGAGTTCAGCTCTTTCCAGGTTTCCAGCATCATTTGGCCGCTCCAGTAGTCGCAGTTAATAAAGCGGTTACCTTCGGCGTTGGCGGTGTAAGCACCAAAGGGACTGGCAACATATGCGCAAGCTGGGCCATTGTAGTCTTTAATCAGCGGGTTGATTTGGAAACATTCAATATTCGTGAGTTCGGCCCCAGCATGATAGGCCATGGAGTAACCATCTCCCGCGTTGGTGGGGTTCTCGTAGGTGCCGTATAGATAACCTGAGGCAGGTAAGCCCAGTCTCCCGCAGGCTCCGGTACAAAGCACAACTGCCTTGGCTTGAATAACAACAAAGTCACCTTTGCGTGTATCAAATCCGACGGCTCCAATGGCGCGACCATCTTTGACCATGATGCGGGTAGCCATAACGCGGTTGGTGACTCTCACTTTGTGGCGCTTCACCTGGCGAGCGAGAATCTTCTTCAAGTCTTTGCCTTCGGGCATCGGGAGCACGTACTTGCCCACGCGGTGAACCTGCTTAAGGTCGTAGTTGCCTTCGCGATCTTTTTGGAATTTTACGCCCCAGCTTTCTAGCTCTTGAATGACTTCAAAGCCCCAGCGTCCGGTTTGATAAACCGATTTTTGGTTGAGGATGCCATCGTTGGCGATGGTGATTTCTCGAACGTATTGCTCGGGGGTGGAGTTGCCGGGAATAACGGCGGTGTTAACCCCGTCCATGCCCATAGCGATCGCCCCACTCCGACGAATGTTCGCTTTCTCCAAAATCAACACGTCTGCTTCGGGGTTAGCTTGCTTGGCTTTAATGCCTGCCATAGTGCCTGCGGTGCCGCCGCCAATCACCAAAAAGTCTGTTTGCAGATGCTGAATATTCACACAAAATCCTCTACTTAAATAAGGGTGGCTAAACGATCTCAACAACAAAGAACGAAGTGCTCAATGTTAGAGGTCAGCTTCTCTGCTGTTTCGATCTCTATGGGTTAAACCTCTGTAGCTTCACTTCTTAACAGGGTCGAAGCGAGGGGAAATCACAAATGGTAATGAAAAATCTATGCATTTAGATGTAACCGTTAAAAGGAACCTAGAACACAGAAGCAAGGTAGATGATCTATTTACTTCACATGTCACTACCTTAATAGACTCAGCAATAAACCTTAGGCAATGTGTATCGAAACGCACGGTTTACTAATCGATTTATTTTATACACTCATAAAATCAAATAATACCAGATCAGTTTCGATTGGCAGTGGTCATCATAGTTGCTGGCAAAACCATCGCTGAACGGCCGCATTTCCTAGTACATGTCAATAGATAGAAAGAGCAAATACTGACAAAAGAAAAATGGATTTACGAATTAAGTTACTGTCTGTTTAAATCTTTTTAAAGCGCTGCTGTAAGGCTCGCAATCACACCGTGGAAATCTATCAGATTAAAGCCTTTTTAGCAGTCGCTCGTCAGCTCAGCTTTACAGAAGCGGCCAACGAGCTAAACCTGACTCAGCCTGCGGTTAGCGCCAAAATAAAGTCTTTAGAGGCAAGTTTGGGAACCGCCCTGTTCTACCGCCTTGGACGCAAAATAGAACTCACGGCAGCAGGTAACTATCTGTTAGAAATTGGGCCTAATTTAATTGATTTAGAAGGTCGTCTAATTAAGGGAATTGAAGAGATAAAACAAGGAAAATTCAACCAACTGAAGATTGGCTGTACGCCGAATATTATCAATGGATGGTTGCCCAAAATTCTATTTGCCTATCGTCAGAAGTATCCTGAGGTTTACCTACAGTGCTTGTCGTTTGAAACTGTGCAAGAGATCTATCAGGCGATCGCGGCAGGCGATATAGACGTTGCCTTTTCCGAGGCAATTTCTACGGACAATAAAGAAGATTTTGAAGAAATAGAGGCCGTTCCGGTTGATAGCTTCCAGTACTATCTGATGGTAGCAGCCGATCATCGTTTGGCCTCTCGCGAGTGGTTGAGCCTGCGAGAACTGACCGAGGAAGTCTGGGCACTGCCAGATGATTCCACACCGGATTGGATGGCACTAGCCGGTCGGCTTAGCGAATTGGGTTTGCAGCTGTCGGACTTTCCTAACCGCGAGGTTATGCATTCTCCTAGTTTGATGAATACTTTCCTTAGCCAGGGGCATTACCTGGGATTTGCGTCTAGCTTCCAGTTTCAAACAGAGCGAAAGGCCAACCTACTCACGGCCATCTCGCTACAAGAGTTTCCGCTGGATTTTGAACTGTTTATGCTGCAATCTAAGCACAAGAAAAAGCGCAATCATCAACCTCAAGCAGGCATCTCGCAAAAACCGCTTCAGCAGCTTATTCGGCTCATCTGCGCAAGAACGGAATACAGCGCCAATCAAAAAAAATCTATGCCGACTATAGGCAGGAATTCTGGTTTAGCACCGGAAGCAACCCCCCAGATAGCATCCAAGCTGCCTGTTCACTGGCAAACATCCGTACATTTTGGGAACCAAAAGTATGGGTACAGCGGGACTGAAAAGAGTGAACCTAAAACGTTAACGATTGCAATTGGCACTCAAAACAGAACGATTCAGACGGTGACGGCAGGCTTGATTATTCAGCATTTAGGGCTGCTAGAACACTTCTTACCTCGGCGTGGACGGTATCGAGACACCGAATATCAGGTTCAGTGGCGCGACTTTACCTCAGGGGCTCCAATTGTGGCTGGGCTGCAATCTGACCAGCTAGACATTGGTATTTTAGGAGATTATCCTCTATTACTCAGTGCCCTATCTCCGACAAGAACAAAGTCGCAAATTTCCTCCGCAGAATTGCCTCATGCAAAGACGCACCTAGCCAAAACCCGGCTAGTCAGCTTTATTGCCAGCAACCCAGACGGCGCAGGAAACACGGTGATTGTGCCCAATCGATCTTCGCTTACAAGTTTGGATGACTTGCGTGATCGGGTAATTGCCGTGCCGTTTGCATCTGCGGCCCATGGCATGATTATGCGAACGCTAGCGCGGGCAGAGCTATTGTCAGAAGTGACGCTTACCTCTATTGATAACCTGAATATTCACCGGCTGACGCCACGCAACCCTCAGGCTGATGGCTATGCTTACTTTGCCCCCCTGCACGATATTGCCAGCCATCAGGGAAAGTTTCGACGCTTGCTAGAGAGCGATGCCGGACAACTGCCGACGTTTCATGGTGTAGTTGTCAGAGAGGCTTTCGCAGAAGAACACCCTGAGCTTGTGATTGCTTATCTGAAGGCATTAATTGCGGCACAGTACTGGTACGAGACAACGCCAAGTGCGCTCTCTTTAGTGAGTAACTGGGTAGGGCTAGCCCCTGAAATTGTCGCAAAAACCTTATCCTATCAAGGCTCAGATGGATCGGGCTTGTTTTTCCCTGATACGAAAATTCGTACAGATTGGGTCAAAGAACATATTCAGCAGCTTTCCAATATTTCAGGTAATGAAGCTTTAAGCAAAATCGCTCTGGATGACTGGATTCAACCAGAACCTCTAGAAATGGCGCTGTCCACCTTGTAAGGTCTTCCTCGTGCCAAGCTCGAACCTCTCGATTTGCAGTCCTTAAATCGCGAGTGTCCTTTCGCCAGTCCTGACGCTTCCATTTGTCTAGCTAATACTCCATTGCAAGTCCTCACCTACACCTACTCACCCAAACTTCCTGAGTTTGGTAAAAGCTGCCGCGCTGCTCCATCGGAAATCCGCCCAGCAGCGCTGCGATCCACACTTCTATCAACGGCATCCTCAACTGCTGCTGAATATCGACCAGTCGCTGCGGCGAGTCTGCCTGCCCATCGGCGATCGCTTTCACCCAGTCCGATACATTCTCAGCATGAGAGACAGCCAACGCCTGACTTTTTAGATCGGCATCCTCTAGCGCGTCAATCATATCTAAGACCGATAGCTTCTCAACATCACCTACTACTGAATCCTCATCGGCCTTATCCTCATCCAGCAGATCGCTACTCGTATGGTACGAACGATTCACCAAATCTGAAAAGTCTAGCTCCTGTGTCTGGCGGGTGAGCCCCTGAAGCCAGTCCCCATCCATCACCGGCCCCTCAGCGTTGTGCGCATCTTGCCAATCTTCCCAAAGCAC
>JBBSOB010000073.1:0-17369 GCA_038260205.1 Phormidesmidales cyanobacterium | reverse complement strand
CTGTTTAGTGTTGTATGTAGCGCGATCGCCCTATGAATAAGCCCCCAAATCTCAGCAACCCGCCCACCGCCGAAAAGCTGCCGACCACACCGCTTCGCTGCTTTACCGGCGCACTCACCGCCAGCATATTTTCTCTACTGGCCTATCGACTAACGCTCGCGATCGCCACCAGCTTTGCGAATAAGCCGGTCACCTCAGATAATCCGGTGGTCGTCAATATTTCGGTAGCGGTGCGAACATTAGTGACCGGAACAGTAGCTTTGGGAGCAGGCGTGTTTGGCATTGCCGCCCTCGGATTGGCTGCACTCGGCATACAGATATTGATTCAGAAAACAACTGGAGCGCAAACAGACGAACTGGATGAATCGAGTTCACCCGAACCGTAGTAGCTGGCCTTATTAGTAGCCAGCCTGGTTCGCAAGAAATTGCTCGTTTGCTGGGCAAGTGATGCGGTATCCTGACGACAATAAAAGCGCCCGTAGAGCGCGTCCACCTGATCGCGTCGATTTATTGGGATTGTCTTAAGAGAGCCACTCATGTCACAGATTTTCATCTCAGCCGGTCATGGCGGCCTAGAAAATGGCGTGCGCGACACGGGCGCAAAAATTGCCGGAACGACCGAAGCGCAAGAGATGATTGCGCTCAGAGATTTGATAGTACCGGAACTGCGATCGCGCGGTTATGAAGTCCTCTCGGTTCCCGACGATCTAAGTGCCAGCCAGAGCATCGACTGGATTAACGCCCGCGCCAAATCTGGCTCAGTCGCCCTCGAAATTCACGCCGAAACATTCAGCAACCAGGCCACCCGAGGAGCCACCGTCTATCACATCGCCAACAACAAAGAGCGCCGCGACCAAGCAGAACTCATTCTGCTTTCTCTGATTAAGCAGGTGCCCGCCCTACCGAGCCGAGGCGTTCGCCCAGACACCTCAGCAGGCACCGGTCGGCTCCAGTTTGTGCGGCAGACCCTGCCCCCCGCGTTACTCGCCGAAATCGCCTACCTCACCAACGCCATTGACTTTGCCCTTCTAACTCAGCGCCGTCGCGACTTTGCCATCGGATTAGCTAATGGGCTAGCCGCCTGGAGAAACATCGTCTCCGGCACAAAGCCTTCTCAGCCCACACCGCCTACTCCTACCGAGCCGGAAGACTATCCCCGCATCAACATCTCCATCAACGGCGGCCAGCCTTACGGCGAGCAGGGAATCTTGATTCAAGGCAACGCCTACATGCCGATCGATCTAGCCGATCGACTAGGGGTGGCGCTCACCGACCAAGAGATTAGTCGAGTTCGCTATCGCGGCGTGGTCTATATCAAAGCCGTTGACCTCAAGCCCTTCAAGGTCTCAGTCGGCTGGGATGCCGCCACGCGGACGCTGAAACTAACGACGGCAGCAGCGCTTAACATCTGCCCTGGCACCATCGACTTGATCATGAGTCATGGCAGCACCACGGAGTTCCATCTCACGCTATTTTTGCGCACAGAAAACGCGAATGCGCTTGAGCTATTTCCTAACCTACCGGCGCTCTACCGCGAAGAGGCCACCATTGAAGGAGTAGACTACGACATTGCCTTCTGCCAAATGTGCGTAGAGACAGACTTTTTACGCTTTACAGGGCCGCTGCGACCCGAGCAAAATAACTTTGCGAATCTGGCAAACGGATCGGGCAACCTAGCGAGGTTCGACAGCGCCCAGCTAGGCGTTCGCGCTCAGATTCAGCATCTTAAAGCGTATGCCAGCACAGAGCCGTTGGTACGGCCTCAAGTTGATCCGCGCTTCGATTTCGTCAAGCGAGGAGTTGCGCCTTTTGTCGGACAGCTCTCTGGACTGTGGTCGGCAGATCCGCTGTATGGGCAAAAGATTCTGGCCCGACTAGAAGATCTGTACAAAGTCGCTGGCCTGCTTTAGCGAGCAGTTTGTCTAGCCATCAGCCGCCGATTGAGACTATTCCAACCGAATTTAGTTCCACCAAATTTAGTTCAGCCAAATTTAGTTCAGCCAAATTTAGTGGTCAACTCGAAAACTGCCACTGCATATATCTAGAATGGCTCAAATTTCCGGGATGGTTGGGGAACGCTGGAAAAAATAATTTAATCTAACTTGATACTGTTCTGACATTCACACCCTTTGCACTGCTCCTATGAACTCGCACAACGCTTTTGCTAAAAATTGGCTCTTTCGCTTGAGCGCGACTCGGCCGGTAGGTTCCGCCCCAACCCCCTTGTCCTCGATTAAAAAAGGACTGGCCTGGTGCGGTGGATTATTGGTATGGATAGTTTTGATGCTGCCTGCCCAAGCCGCGGTAGAAATGCGCGTGGCTATTAGCCAGGGTAACGACGCCATCAGCGTGGGCACCTCTACGCAGGGCATTATCAAAAACGGCAGCGGTCAGGCGCTTTATCAGCTACCTGGACTTCAGGGCATTACGATTGAAGCGGATGCAGCCGGGGTGGATTTGACAAACGGCGGCGACACGCTGGCAAAATCCAACGCTTTTTGGCTGGAGCCTTCTGGAGACGGCTTTGTGTGGATTGGCGATAAGTGGTATCGCGGTCGTGTGATGGTGACGCTAGAAGGTGGTGAGCTGACAGCGGTTAACTATGTGAATTTGGAAGATTATTTGTACAGCGTAGTAGGCAGCGAAATGCCAGTTAGCTGGCCTCAAGCAGCCTTGCAGTCTCAGGCGGTGGCGGCCCGTTCCTATGCGCTGTACAAGCAGGCACGGACTCACAATCCGCTCTATGACGTGGATGCCACTACCACCTACCAGGTTTATAAGGGGCTATTGCAAGAAGCGCCCAGTACGATTGCGGCGGTTGATGCGACCAAGAACAAGATCGTGACTTATGACGGTCAAGTGATTGAGGCTCTTTTTCATTCTTCTTCGGGCAGCTTTACCGAGAATGCTAGCAGTGTTTGGAGTAGCGATGTTCCTTATCTGCGCGGTGTAGAAGACTACGATCAAACTTCGCCGGTCTCTAAGTGGGAGCAAACGTTTAGCGTGAGTGAATTTAGTAGCAAAATTGGCAATGTGGGTCAGGTGAGCAGTATTGGCTCGCCGACGCTCACAAGCTTAGGGCGCGTTGCTTCTATTACGATTGTGGGCGATCGCGGATCTCAAGTTCTTAAAGGCAGTGAGGTTCGCTCTGCTTTGGGTTTGCGCAGCACTCACTTTAGAATCGCTTTGGATAAAAATGCGGGTAGGGTTACCGTCACCGGTTCTGGCTTTGGTCACGGCGTAGGCATGAGCCAGTGGGGCGCAAGGACATTAGCTGAGCAGGGCTGGAGCTTCGACCAAATTTTGCAGCACTATTATCAGAGTACGGCGATCGCTCAACTCGACAATTAAAGATAGCGATATTGACTAGTGATATTGACGCTTTATTGACTGGTGATGCTGACGCTTTTTTAGTAGCAGTTTAGCGCGATTTTCTGGTGCGATCGCTCAATCGGCGGCTGATTAACCGGCCTGAACGGACGCGGCTTGGCGATGACAAATCCCTGGTAATAGTCAATATCGAGCGTTTGAACGGTTCGCAATGTTTCGCTATCGGCCACACATTCGGCCACCGTGGTCAAACCCATGATGTGACTAATATCGTTGATGGATTTAAGCGTGGCAAATGCCACCTCGTCCCGATTAATTTCTGAAACTAAACTGCCGTCAATTTTGAGATAGTCTACCGGAAGCTGCTTGAGATAGACGAAGGAAGACATGCCGCTGCCAAAATCGTCTAGGGCAAAGCGGAAACCGAGCTGTTTTAGACTCAGCATCATAGAGGCGACCTGGGTGAGATTAGCGATCGCCGTGGTCTCCGTAATTTCAAAACAGATTCGATGCGGATCGAGCTGAAACTCGGCTAGCATCTCCTCTAGAAACGCCACAAAACTATCGTCGTTAAGCGTATCGCCAGAAAGGTTAATGCTGTAAAGCACACCCGGCGTACTCACGCGCCCAAGCTGCTCAAAACAATGGCGAATCGTCCACCGGTCGAGCTGGGGCATCAAATCGTAGCGTTCGGCAGACGGAATGAACGCCATCGGCGGCAGCAAACGGTTCGTCTTAACATCTACTAGCCGCAGCAAAAGCTCTTGAATAACCTCTTTGGTCGCGTCGCTAGGTCTAATTTCTTGAGCGTACAGGCAAAAACTGTTGTCTTCTATTGCCTGCGTCAGACGAGAGAACCATTCAAAATCGGCAGACATTTGTATCCAGTCTTCATTGTCTTCAGAGTAGACCTGTACCTGGTTACGGCCTTTGTTTTTAGCCGCGTAGCAGGCTGCGTCGGCCAAGCTCATGAGCTTATCGGTCGTCGCACCCGCTAGCGGAATAGGCACCAACCCAATGCTTACGCCAATCGAAAAAACTTTCCCCTGCCAGAGAAATCGAAACTTTTGAATAATGTCGCACAGCTTGCAGGCGATCGCATGGGCGCTATCTGGCCGACAGCCATAAATAATCAGGCCAAACTCATCTCCGCCCAGTCGGGCTAGCAAGTCACTCTGGCGGATATTTGCATTTAACAACGCCGAAACCTGACGGAGCAGTTCATCGCCCGCCACATGACCACAGGTATCATTAACAATTTTAAAATGATCTAAATCTAGATAGCACAGGACGTGAGGGCAGCCAGGTCGATGGACAGCCAGCTCTAGCTGCTCGGCGAAGTGCTGCCGATTGGCCAATCCGGTGAGAGGATCGTGAGCGGCTTGCCAGGCAAGTTGTTCAGCTCGATCTCGTTCTATAGAAACATCTCTAAATACCAAAACGGTGCCCACAACCGCACCCGATTTATCACGAATGGGCGCAACCGAATCGTCAATCGCAATTTCGTTACCCTGCTTAGAGATCAGCATGGGATGGCTGCTCAAGCTCACCACCTCTCCTTGCTCTATCGCTAGCGCAAACGGATTGTTTAAGGGTTGTCGAGTCGTCCTGTCAATGAGTTTACAAATTTGAGAAACCGGGCGTCTCTTGGCTTCCTTAGCCGTCCACCCAGTTAACTTCTCTGCTTCCGGGTTGAAGTCTGTGATGCGCCCTTCTGCATCGGTCGTGATGACAGCATCGCCCATCGACTTCAAGATCACCTCGGCCTGTTCTTTCTCTTGAGACAGGGCTTCTTCTAGCTGCTTACGACGGCTAATGTCGATTTGTGAGCCGACAATGCGGTAAGGCTTGCCCTGTTCGTTCCAAAGCGCCCCTCCCCGGCTCAGCACCCATAAGTAGTGACCATCGGCGTGCTGAATGCGGTACTCGCAGTGAAAGTACGCTCGCCGAGAGGCAAAATGGTCTTCGAGCGATCGCTGCAACAGCGCGATATCTTCGGGATGAACCCGGCCTAGCCATTCCTTAGGAGCATCAGAAATATTGCCTGGGGTTAATCCCAACATGGCCTGCCACTGCCGCGAATAATAAACGCTATGCAGCCCCAAGTCCCAATCCCAAATACCGTCTTGCACCCCCTCCATCGCCAAGGCGTAGCGCTCTTCGCTCACCTTAAGCAGGCTCAGGGCAGCATTTTCAGCCTGCTCATCATCTAGCGCCGACTCATCTTGAACACAGGCAGCTAAAGCCCGAGCAAATCGGATTTGCGCAGACTCATCAAGGTCAACATTTTGACCAGATCCCTGCGGGAGAAACTCACACAAAGCTAAAACCGGTACACCCGACGACTCCCGCAGCATCCGCACCGCAAATCGAGTTTCTGCACTTTCAGGTAAAGACCAGCCCAGCAAGATGACATTAAACAGATCGGTAGAAAGTCTGTCGAGAACGTCCTCCAACGTCGGAGAACAGGTCATATCGGCGCTTATACGCTCGCGTACTAGCGCAGACTCAACGAGTTGAATGTCCTGTGGCGTACTCTGAACGATTAAAACACGCAGTCTTGTGGTCATTGGAAAACTACTGAAACCAGTCAAAAAGAATGAAGAACTCACCTCAAGAAGTCTCTGTAACGATGTATTAAGACAACTTGATATTTTGATACTTATTTTTACTTCTTTTAGCCCTATATTCTCAACAGTGCAAACACGCTGTACTCTTTACAAAATCTTAATTATTGACTAAGTGTTTATACGGTGGGCAGGGGTACTCAAGCCTCATCAAGTCGGCGACGGAACTCTGCCTCCAACTGGTCGGATCGATCAACTTCTTGCTCTAGCAGTCCAGACTCAGTGCTGTACACAGCCTCATCTGCTCGCAGTACTTTCTGGCTAGCAAACTGCCGAGCAAACGCTAGCTTTTCTTGCAAAGATGCGCCTAGTCGGTTCACTGCTTCTGCCCGCTCAGCCCGTTCGTTATTGCGTTGTTCAATTTTGCTATTACGCCACTGCACCCAAAAATAGCGCACTAGCGGCACCGTCAGAAAAGCGATTCCGTAGCCCAGCAGCAGCCAAAAAATAGACTGCACAAACCCCACAAATCCTGCGCTGACGATGACGCCTTGAAGCATGTTTTGCAGCACCAGCGCCCCGATGATGTTTAGAGAACCAAGACCAATTGCCATTAGCACCTGAGTGGAAGTCGCCCGCGTAAACTTACGTTGAGTCTCTTTTAAGTAAGCACTCACCGATTGCCGACCACGCTCTGCCGCCGAAACCTGAAGCTCTGGGAAGTAGTACACCAAATCGCCTACCGGACTTACCTCCGGCTGACCATTGAAGCGGGTAAGCACAGGCAGCATGTAGTCCTCTAATTCTTTGTCCCAACCTGAGCCTAAATCGTCCAAATAAGGTACGACTTCCTCGGCAACGATAGCGCCACCGCTATTGCGGATGACGTTGCCAATGGTGCGCCAGCGGCGTTCTTCTAGGTCGGCGTTGGGATCGCCATCGCCAAATAGAAAGGAGAATATGGATTCGAGGAAGTTGAGGCGATCGCCCTCTCCACCCAATCGACTAGCTTGCCTACCCGTCCGATTAGGGGAGCGCCGTCCGCCCCTGCCGTAGTTGAAGTCAAACAGGTAGAAAAAGTTGAACGGGGAAATATAAAAGCCGCCGCCCCCACCGCCGCCGCGATTGTCTCGGTCGTCGCCGCCCTGGCTTTGAGCCGCGATCGTCAGTGCAAAAATAGCCAGAAAAATAAGCGCAATCGACACCATGAGCATGATGCCAAACGAAATTCGGATGATGTAAAAAAGGACGTTCCAAACCTTGGACAGCGCCGCTTGAAACCTGAGTTGCCAGTACTTATTGCGCAGCACACTCCGAAAATTTCGCGAAAACTCGTAGGCAATTTCGCCCGAGTCTGAAACCTGCATGTGGCCCTGAGTTTCGGAGGCCAGCGCCAGCAGCCCCTGCTGAGCTATCTCTACATTCAGGCCCGATTTGGCCGCGACATCGCCAACGGTGACGCGATAGTTGAGCGCCTCCACCGCCTGCATTACCTGCTTATCGAGTTCTACTGCCATTCGCACTTGCCTCAAAAAAGTACAGCTTCAGGCTATCTCGCTTAGCCCGCATTGCCTTATCTATAAACTGTTTCTTCAGTATAGGAGGCGAATAGTGGAGTGCCTACTAGCGCAGGGTTCGGATTGCCCTCTGGTTAGAGCGGCTGTTACAAACGCAAAAAACGCAGCTATTCCAAGAAGAGAGTAGCCGCGTTTTAATGCTTACAACCAAGCGTTGTAACGAGTAGTCTGATCGCCAGTTCCGACACCCATGTTTCGGAATAAAGATCTGGACTAAAGCTGAGAGGCGCGACCCAAAATTTGATCTTTGAGCGCGTTCATTTCGCTGGCTAGCTCGCTGCGATTAGACGCTTTGAGCAAGTAGCGGTAAATGAACCAGCCGCTGTAAAGCAAGCCAATGAGTTCCAAAGAAGGCGCTAAAATCGGCACATCGTTGAGGGCATCTAGAACGGCCAGCGTCATTTTGATAGACAGAAACAGACCAAAAAATAGGCCCAGCGCGATTAAGGGACGCTTGTACTCAACGAAAAATTCGCCGAAATATTTGTCCAAATCGCCTAACTTATCCACGACCTGCGCGGTCACTCGCTTTACTTGGGCAACAGTTTCTGCCGCCGCATCTTCTGTCGTACCGGCAACACCTTCTGTCTCAAGCTTTACTTGAGTGACGGTTTCGTCTGTGTAGGGGTCGCCTTGCGCACCGAAATCATCTGTTTTAAAGTCTGTAGCCATAGCTATTTATGGGAGTAACAACATGGAGGTTAAATTGAGTTTAGCCGTCGAGCGTAGAAATTAAGGCCCCATGATAGCGCCTTGAACTCGCGGTGACTAGAGCAAGTAGAAAAAATATGCAACCGTAGTTTTACCGTCGCAGTGCAACTATTTTCGCCGCACTTAGTTTTTTTTTCGCCCATCTGTAGAAACAAATTGGCAAAAAATCTGAAAAGTCTGAGAAGAAATAAGCCGTTTGGCCAAACGGTTTGACTGACCATTTGACTGACCACCTGCTTTCAAGGCTATAATACTCTAGTACTATTTAAGCAAGCGATCGCACATCCTCCCAAAGACATTTTTAAAGACATTTTTCAGTTTTTTCTGGAAGCATGGACGCTAGCCACCGCCTAGAATGAGCGCATAAGCATGAAAAATTGTGAGGCTTTAGGCGCGATCGCTCACCCCATCAAAGTCATTGCCTAGAATGAAAGCTCAGACTTAAAAGTCAGACTTAAAAGCCAGAGCGCCCAACCAGGAGATACCCTCTCATAGAAAAGATCTACGGTGAACTAAAAGGACTCAAGTCTAGCCAGCTCAAAGAACTTCAGCGCGTGTATCATCAGCGGCTGCCCATAGACCGGGTGACCACGCCAGAGTTCGCCCAGCGGCTAGCCTCCATCAGCACGGATATTAACCAGGCGGTCTGTGCCTATATTGACCGGCGCGGTCACGTCATTAGAGTCGGCGTGGGCAGTCCTCACCAAACGCAAATTCCGGTACTAGAACTGCCTCGCTATGGCGCAGAACGGCTGTGCGGCATTCGGTGCGTGGCTACTCAGCTTAAAATAGAGCCGCCGAGCCATAGCGTTCTCACTGCAATGGCGATTCAAAGATTAGATGCGATCGCGCTGCTCACCCTCACCGGCACCGGCTTCAAACGCAAAGGCGGCGGTGCCACCGGCTACATCCGCGATGCCTACCTGGCGCATTTAGTGCCCGATCCCGTAGAAAAGTGGACAGTCTCTGAGCCGCTAACGCTAGAGGAGTTGGACGAGCAGGACTTTCTAGATTTAGCCGAGAGCTTAGAGGAAGAATTTCGCCGTGTCTTTGTGGCGCAGCAGGTAGATGCCGACCACGAGCGCGTGATTGTCGTGGGCTTGCAAACCGATCGAATGGACGAATACACGTTCAATAATGGCCTAGAGGAAGTCGCTAGGCTGGTGGATACGGCGGGCGGCGATGTGCTGGAGACGGTGACTCAAAAAAGGGCCAAGCCTCACCCTAGAACGGTCATTGGCGCGGGCAAGGTGGATGATATTGCGCTGTCGGTGCAGACGCTAGGAGCCAATTTGGTGGTGTGCGATCGCGATCTCTCACCCGCTCAGGTACGCAACCTAGAAGCTCATATCGGCGTTCGCGTGGTAGATCGCACCGAACTCATTTTGGATATTTTTGCGCAGCGGGCGCAGTCTGGGGCGGGTAAATTGCAGGTAGAGTTAGCTCAGCTAGAGTATCAGCTACCTAGGCTCACCGGACGCGGCCAAGCCATGTCTAGGCTCGGCGGCGGTATTGGCACCCGCGGCCCTGGTGAAACCAAGCTAGAGACCGAGCGACGAGCCATTCAAAAGCGGATTACTCGCTTGCAAAAAGAAGTGGATGGCATTCAGGAGCATCGGGCCAGAATGCGGCAGCGGCGGCAGCATCAGTCCGTCCCGTCGGTGGCGATTATTGGCTATACCAACGCCGGTAAATCGACGCTGCTCAATCGGCTCACGGATGCGGAAGTTTACGCGGCAGATCAGCTTTTTGCCACCCTCGATCCCACAACGCGGCGCATTAGCATTCAAGAGGATGACAGTCATGAAATGCGATCGCTCGTTCTCACCGACACCGTAGGCTTTATCCAAGATCTACCGCCCGCCCTGATGGATGCCTTTCGCGCCACCCTCGAAGAAGTCACCGAGGCCGACGCGCTGATTCACGTGGTCGATGCCTCGCATCACGCCTGGAAAGAGCATATTCATTCAGTCATGGGATTGCTCGGTCAGATGCCAATTGCACCGGGGCCAATTTTACTGGTGTTTAATAAGCTAGACCAAGCAGATACCGACACTTTGGAATTGGCCAAAGACGAATATCCGCAAGCCGTCTTTATCTCGGCAGCTAACAATTTGGGCATGGACACGCTGCGGCAAAAAACGCTTCAGCTAATTGACTATGCCATCATTCAAGAGCCAAACGCCAAGTAGCAAGCGCCATGTCCTGGCAGGGACTAAGCCGCAATGCCAAGCAGGTTTAGCCATAAAAGCAACAGCGTCGATGTAAAAGGGGTTTAAAGATAGTTTTGGGAAATATCGCGCCCATACAGTAAAGGTACCAACAGTCCGATGCCTGCAAAGCAGACGCTTGTCTGTACAGTTAGCCCTTTTTTTGATCTGACCTACACCTACCGGACTGGTTCGATCTAGCTCTCCATCACTACTCCGCTAGGTCGAACCCAGAGAGTTCAGCAAGCTCTCCTAGAGGCTGCGCGCCCAAATAATACTCGCCCTGAATTATCCAGGTAGGGTACGACTCTATCCCGACCGAATCGCACAGATCCACCTGCGCTCCGAATCCCGCTGGGTCGCACTCTACATAGGGAATTCGGCTAGCGGCAGCGCCAAAGTAATCTTTTTGGGCCGCGCAGTGCGGACACCAGTAAGCGCCGTACATTTTTGCGCCCGTTTCGGTGAGATGATCCGCCAAGCGAGCTTCATCCGAATTTGGCAGTTCGCTGCATCCGGCCATTGCGCCGAATAAAATAGCCACCATTAAGCTGAAGGACAGTCTTTGAGCGATCGCTAGTCTTGCCCTCTGTTTGCGGGCATTACGCATTAGCCGTACCTCCGCACGTGGCATATCCGCACTCCAAATTACTGAAATAGGTTGGCAAAATAATGAGCAAATCCTTACCCTAGTAAGATAAGCGCCAGCAGGTGCGCCCACAGACTTAGCGCTATCGCCCGTACCTACGAGAAAGACTCGATGAACATTATTCACAATTTGCCTCCGCTCGGTCTGTGCTTACGATGGATTCTTTCTACGGCGATCGCCTTTTTGCTTACCAACAGCCTATGGATGCTGCCTGCGAGCGCTCAAGACTCAGCCATTCAGCCATCGGATATTTCCGAACAGCCTCTTCCCAAACAGTCTCTTCCCAAACAGTCTCCAGCCGTTAGCGCTCTCGCGTCAGAAAGCTTTGTCGCGCAGGCCATTCGCACCGTAGGCGACGCGGTAGTCCGAATCGACACCGATCGTACTATTACGCGAAACGTACCCGATCTATTCTACGAAGATCCTTTCTTTCGAGGCAGATGGGGCGGGCCGAACTTTCAAAACATTCCGCAAGAAGAGCACTTGAGAGGACAGGGATCGGGGTTCATCATCAACAAAGGCGGCGACATTTTAACGAATGCTCATGTGGTCAATGGCACCGATACCGTCACCGTAACGCTTAAAGATGGGCGTTCGTTTGAGGGCGTCGTTGAAGGCGTCGATGACATTACCGATTTGGCGGTGATTCATATTGATGCGGCAGGCGAAGTACTACCAATTTCTCAGTTGGGCGATTCGGACGAGGTATCGGTGGGCGATTGGGCGATCGCCGTTGGCAACCCACTCGGCCTAGATAACACCGTGACCCTTGGCATTGTCAGCACGCTCAAGCGATCTAGCGCGGCGGTCGGCATCCCTGATAAGCGCATCGACTTCATTCAAACCGACGCAGCTATTAATCCGGGCAACTCGGGCGGGCCTTTGCTCAACTCCAGAGGCCAAGTCATCGGCATTAATACCGCCATTCGAGCCGACGCGATGGGAATCGGATTTGCCATTCCGATTAATAAGGCCAAAGCAATTCAGGCGAACTTGGCGAGAGGTGAGCGCATTGCCCATCCTTATCTGGGGGTACAAATTGCTACCCTCACGCCCGATATGGCAAAAATCAACAACGCAGACCCGAACAGTGCAATTCAACTACCCGAGACGGAAGGCGTTTTGGTGGTTCGAGTATTGCCCAACACGCCTGCGGCAGAAGCCGGACTGCGCCGAGGCGATGTTATTGTCAAAATCTCTGGAAGACCGGTCACCAGAGCCGATCAGCTTCAGAGCCAAATTGATCAAGTCTCGGTTGGCGAGGCGTTAGAGGTGACCTTGAAAAGGGGCGATCGCACTCAGCTCTTTTCGGTAAAAACAGCCGATCTATCCGCTCAAGAGAACGCATAATTCAGGCAAATGGCTCCTCAAAACGACCCATCCCCCGCAAAAGCATCCGGAAATCACCCCAAAAACCACATCGGGCGACAGTGGCTCACAGTAGTCATTGTCCTCATGTCCATCGCCATCAATATATTGTCCATTCCCTTCCCGCCCGAGGGAAAAAACATTGGCGAAGTCTCTGACACTACGTTTGGCAATGCCCTGATTACGCCCGCGGGCTATGCCTTTCCATCCGTTTGGAGTCTGATTTACATAGGACTCATCGCCTTTGCGATCTATCAGGTTTGGCCACAGCAGCGCTACAGCCAGCCGATAGCCAAAACAGCTTGGGGAGTCATCGGCGCATCAATTTTACAAATGCTTTGGGTTTATGCTTTCCTTACGTCCTATTTCTGGCTCAGCGTCATCCTGATGGTTGGGATTTTGGCCTGCTTGATGTTCGCCTACTTACAAACTCGCTCAGTCAAACCCACGCGCAGAGTTCGCTGGCTGTTACAAGCGCCCATCAGCGTCTACTTTAGCTGGATTACGGTAGCTGCTGTCGTCAACATCGCGTCGGTGCTGATGATTAATCTGCCGGAGTATTGGTCTACGGTATCTACTGGCCCCGTGGCGCTAACGGTGGTGATGCTTATGATTTGCGCAGCGATATCGGCCACGGTTGCCCTGCGCCAGGGAGATGCTTCGTATCCGGCGGTGACGGTTTGGGCGCTCGGTGCGATCGCCATTCGCCATACAGCCGTGCCCTTGCTATCTTTTTTGAGCATTGGCCTAGCAATTGGCCTCACCGTCATCATCGTACGCATTATCGCCAACGGCAGTGGCCGCACCCAGCCCGCTTACCCAGCCGAGATGCCGTGAACGGTCTTCACCCACTTTAATTTTTTCGGGCGCACCGAAATTCGCATTGCCATCGTCGCAATCACCACAATCCAGTGCAGCATATATAAATTGCCGCGCACCGTCTGCACCACCGCACTCCACACAGAAGTCTTTTCCGCCCGGCGCAGCGTTTTGAACATGCCCACGAGAGACATCCCCACCGAGAGCAATACAATCGGGCCAAAAACGGGCGTCTGTTGGCGAATGAGCGCCATGCCCAAATCGGGCACGATCACCGCTGGCATCATGTACTGAATAATCCAGTAGCTAGCCATATCAATACTTTTTTGCCAGCCCAGCCGGTTTTTTGCGAGCTGCCGCCAATAGTCCAAATAGCGCTGAAAGCCGCCTTCTGCCCAGCGATTGCGCTGATGCCACAGAGCGATCGCACTGGTCACCCCTTCTTCGCCTACCGCCGGGGTAAACAGCAGGCCAATATCCCACTGCCGCAAATGTAGCTGAATGGTCAAATCCAAATCGTCCGTAATCGTCTCTTCGTTCCAGCCGCCGCACTGGGCGATCGCCTCACGCCGCACAAACTGACCGTTGCCCCGCAGTTCGCCAATGCCACCAATGGCAATTCGCCGCTCTTGCATATAGCTATCGAGCGCCATTTCCGCCTTCTGTCCTCTCGTCCAAAAGTTCGTGCTGGCATTTTCAATGGCCTTACGCACCTGCACCGCCCCCGTTTTGGCCGATTCAAACATCGGCACCACCTGTCGCAGCAGATTATCGGGCACTCGCGCATCGGCATCGAACACGGCCAAAATATCGCCCTGGGTTTGAGGCCAGACTAAGTTAAGCGCGCCGGACTTGCCGCCTTTGGCATCTGGCCCTCGGTGGACGACGCTGAGCGCCGGGTATTGCTGAGCGAGATCATCTAAAATTTGAGCGGTGCGATCGCTGCTATTGTCATCAATCATCCACAGGTCGTAGCGCGAGGCCGGATAGTCGATATGCAGCAGCGACTCCACCAAATCGCCAATTACGTTCTCTTCATTTTTAGCCGCCACCATCAGCGAAATGTAAGGCCAGTGCGCGTACGCATCCGGATTGGCAACGAGCGCTTCAGAGCGAGCAGAAGGCAGCTGCGCGGGGGCAGGCTGAGGACTAGAGAGCATCACCCGCAGCGCATGAATGCCCATTAGCCCGGCGATTACCAAAACAAACGCGTGACCCCAACTCACAAAGTGCAGAACCACCGTCAGCAGCCAAAGACTAGAGAGCGCGATCGCTGCCTTCAATCGCCGCCCGTCATACCCCTTAAACAGCTCATCCGGGTCGAAACCCCCACCTAACTCTCCGGCAAAATTAAGCTCGGCATCGTCTGTGGGTTCAGCAAAATCTGCCATACGTCGTTTTGTTTAGATCCCCTAACAAGATTTACCAATTTAACCATATTCCCTCTCAATTCCCTTTGGCCGCATCCTTCGAGCAAGGGTCACTTCCGCCGCAATCCGGGAATCCTAAAGGCAACTAAGGGAAATCCATCGCAGCTATGTCTCTTCAATCTATTAAGCCTGCTACCAAGCCAGAAGCCAGCGTTTATATGCCTTACTATCAGGGCAAAAAGCGCAACGCCTTGCCCTACGCCATCGGCCTATACAAACAGGCCAACATCGAGGGCGAGCGCAAAATAGAAGGCTGTGACAGCATTCCTTTCCTAGCCACTTGGAACGTTTCCATGCTGCCTGCCGATCTCACCCGCTGCCGGATGCAGTTCGATGGCGACGCCGAACTCACCTACGAAATTACGATGGCAACCTTCGAATTCGTAGACTTTTTAATCAGCGTAGTCGTAGCTATGAACCAGGACAAAGCGCCAGATTTTGATCAAAGCTTTTACCGCAAGCTGCTGAGAATAGACGCATAAGGTTCAATAGCGAATTTCAGGTAGCGGATCCCAGATAGCGAATTAATAATATAGGGAAAATTATCGGTAAACTGCGCTCGGCAGCGATCGCAACTAAGTCGCCATGAGATCATCATATCCGTTGTTTCAAGGCTCTGAAATAACTTATGATTACTGGGAAAGAGCTGGCCAGACCCGAAGAGGGACTCAGGCTGGCTCTTTTCATTTAAGCGTGGTTCGCTCTAAGCTAAAGGCGACGCATACAAGTGACCAACGCTATCGTTGCAAGGAGTGAGGGCGTGCCCCAACTATCCAACCAAATATCTACTCGCGCTTTCAAACATCTGCTGATCGGATCAACAGAAGCCTATAGCGGCAAGTCGGCCACTGTGCTAGGACTAGCCCTACAACTGCGAGAGAAGGGGCTGGACGTGGCCTATGCCAAACCCATCGGCACCTGCCCAAGTGAAACCGATGACAGCATTGATGAAGATGTTCGCTTTATCAGTCAGACGCTAAAACTCAAGAGCGATCGCCTTCGACCGACGCTACTGACGCTAGACGAAGCCACTATCAAGCAGCAGCTCTTAGCCGAAAAGCAAGACTATCTGCAAAAGGTGGAGAGTACGCTCGCTAGTCAGGACGAAGATATTTTATTGATTGAAGGCCCAGGCAACCTAGAAGAGGGTTCGCTGTTTGGTTTGTCTCTGCCCGATATGGCAAGAGTTAGCGATGCAGCCGTAGTTCTCGTCGTTCGCTACCACTCGGCGTTGATTGTAGATAAGCTGCTAGCGGCTCGTGAAAAGTTGGGCGATCGCTTACTCGGCGTCGTCATCAACGATGTGCCCGCAGAGCTGCTAGAAATCGCCCAAAACGCAGTGCGCGACTGCCTAGAGCGTCATCATATTCGCGTCTTGGGCATCCTCCCTAGAACGCCGATTATGCGCAGCGTCAGCGTAGAAGCATTAGCGCACCACCTCAACGCCGAAATTTTGAACAAGCCGAGCCGCATGGATCAGATCATGGTGGAGGAAATTTCCATCGGGGCGATGAACGCAAACTCGGCGCTGCGCTATTTTAACCAGGCGCACAACATGGTAGTGGTGACCGGGGGCGATCACTTCGACATCCAAATGGCAGCGCTAGAAAGCTCCACTCAGTGCCTAGTTCTCACCGGTCGGCTCTCACCGCGCAGCACTCTATTAGAGCGAGCGAGCGATTTGGAAGTGCCCATTCTATCGGTGGACTTAGACACGCTCACGACCGTCGAAATCATCGAAAAAGCCTTCGAACAAGTGCGCCTGCACGAACCCATCAAAGTCGCCTGCATCGGCCATCTGATGGCTCAGCACTTCGACACCGCAAGGCTAATGGACAGCTTGGGTCTTAGCCCAGCGGTGCCAGCGTAGAACACAGCAGCCATGACGAATATCACCGGGAAGGAAACTCGATTTTTCCAAACCGCAAAAAGAGGAGTTAAACAGGCAAATTGCAGATTTTCCTGACCTAGCAGATTTACAGAATCAGACTGCTTGCTAGCCATCTAATTTGGGTAATTAGGGCAGGGTAGACTACCAGTGCCCGGCATTGAATGCCCGAATGCTCATTTGAATGTAATAATCCTGTAAGAATTTTCGAGGGTTTGGTAGAATTGCATTTACTTTAATTGTTTAACCCCCAAGGTAGCCGTTGAGTCAGTCCGTCGAAAATCCGTTTGACGCCGTTAAGGTAGATGACTTTTTGCAAGAGTTGGCGACGATCCAGCAGTCTGGCTCAAAGCGTATTGCAATTTTAGGATCGCGCCATGTTCCGATTACGCATCAGCGGCTAATTGAGCTGATGGGCTATGCGCTGGTGCTAGGCGGCAACCGGGTCATTACCTCGGGCGCGACGGGTACCAATTCGGCAGTGATTCGCGGGGCGATGAAGGCTGACCCCAATTTGCTAACGGTGATTTTGCCGCAGAGCTTAGACCGGCAGCCCCGTGAGAGCCGGGAGCAGCTAGAGGACGTGACGAATTTGGTAGAAAGCTCGCAGAACGATACGCTGCCGCTAGCAGATGCGAGTGCGATGTGTAATGCAGAAATTATTTCTCGCTGTCAGCAGCTCATTTGCTTTGCTTTTCACGATAGTAAAACGCTCTTGAAAACCTGTCAGGATGCGGAAGATCAGCGGAAGATCGTAACGCTGTTCTATTTTGACTAGTCGTTTCGCCTGCTTAAATCCTTGACTGATATTTTCGAATCT
>JBBSOB010000072.1:0-17610 GCA_038260205.1 Phormidesmidales cyanobacterium | reverse complement strand
GAAGGCTTGCTCAGGAACATCATCTAACTTGCCATCAAGAATCATGTTAAATCCTTTGATAGTCTCTTCTAGCGTGACGTACTTACCAGGGCTGCCGGTAAAGACTTCAGCGACGAAGAAGGGCTGAGAAAGGAATTTCTCAATCTTGCGGGCGCGGGCAACCACCTGACGATCTTCCTCAGAAAGCTCATCTAGGCCCAAGATAGCAATAATGTCCTGTAGCTCTTTGTAGCGCTGCAAGGTGGACTGAACCGCACGAGCAGTGTTGTAATGCTCGTCGCCAACGATGTCTGGCTGAAGCATAGTGGACGTGGAGTCCAAAGGATCAACCGCAGGGTAAATGCCTTTAGAAGCTAGCGCTCTAGAAAGCGTCGTGGTTGCGTCTAGGTGGGCAAAGGTCGTGGCCGGTGCGGGGTCGGTGAGGTCGTCCGCAGGAACGTAGACGGCCTGAATGGAGGTAATTGAGCCGTCGGTTGTAGAGGCAATGCGCTCGTGCAGGTCACCCATGTCGGTGCCGAGCGTGGGCTGATAACCTACCGCCGAAGGCATTCTACCTAACAGCGCGGATACTTCAGAACCGGCCTGTACAAAGCGGAAAATGTTGTCTACAAAGAGCAACACGTCTTGCTTGTTAACGTCGCGGAAGTACTCAGCCATAGTCAGAGCAGACAAAGCAACGCGCATCCGAGCACCCGGTGGCTCGTTCATTTGACCGTAGACCAAGGCTACTTTCGACTGACTCAGGTCATCAGCATTGATTACGCCAGATTCGATAAACTCGTTGTAAAGGTCGTTGCCTTCACGAGTGCGTTCGCCCACGCCGCCAAACACAGATACGCCGCTGTGCTCTTTCGCAATGTTGTTAATGAGCTCTTGAATCAAAACGGTTTTGCCAACGCCCGCGCCGCCAAAGAGACCTACTTTTCCGCCTCGTCTGTAGGGAGCGAGCAAATCGACGACCTTGATGCCGGTTTCAAACACAGCAGGCTTAGTCTCAAGGTCTACTAGTTTGGGAGCTGCTCGGTGAATGGGCAGCGTGCTTTCTGCGTTTACCGGGCCTCTTTCGTCTACGGGTTCGCCCAAGACGTTAAAGATTCGTCCCAACGTTGCTTTGCCGACGGGAACGGAAATGGGTGCGCCTAGGTCTTTGGCTTCCATGCCGCGTACTAGGCCATCCGTGGTGCTCATAGAGACCGCGCGAACTTGAGAGTCGCCGAGCAGTTGCTGCACTTCGCAGGTTACGGATACTTCGTTTCCGGCTGGGTTGGTGCCGGTAATTTGAATTGCGTTATAGATTTGGGGCAAGCTGTCGCCCGGAAACTTAACGTCTAAAACTGGGCCAATTATCTGAGTAATGTAGCCAATGCCTGTTTTCTCTGCGGTGGAGACCATTCCTGCGCCTGTCCTAACGTTTTAGCTGTACGGCGACTTATTTGATCTATCTGTTGAGATCTCAATCTTTTAAGTGCCATGTTCAAGATTATCATCAGATGCCCCAGAGAAATGATGAGTTATGAGCGATGAGTTCGGAAACCCGTACCGGTTAACTCATTGCATGTGAGGGACGAATTTCGATAGATTAGCACTCAACAGCAGAGAGTGCTAAGTCCTGCTTTTAAGCCCTGCAGAACGACTGCTGGGCTTTAGTTATGCAAAAGCACTCAGCTTTGCTTCATTATCTATTTCTAGTCATTACGGAGAAAATCAATATGGCTGCCATCTCTCTAGGCAACTCTACACTCAAGCCCCTGGGCGATCGCGTCTTTATCAAAGTCAACGCGTCTCAAGAGCAAACGGCAGGCGGCATCATTTTGCCTGACGCAGCGAAAGAAAAGCCTCAAGTGGGCGAAATTACTGCTGTTGGCCCTGGTCGCATTGACGATAACGGCAATCGTCAGGCCATGGATGTCAGCGTGGGCGACAAGGTGCTTTATTCCAAGTACGCAGGCACCGAAATTAAGCTGGCTGACGAAGACTACATTCTGCTCGCTGAGAAAGACATTTTGGCAACGGTTGCCTAGTTTTTCCGCAGCATTCAATCGCTGAAGAAGCAAAAGCTAGACAAACCAAAGGTTAAACAGTCGCGCCGATAGACGATTGATGAGCCTTTTAGCTGCTTCGACTCACCAACCTTAGAACCTCAGAAAGGACAAACAATATGGCAAAACGGATTATCTATAACGAAAATGCCCGCCGTGCGTTAGAGCGCGGCATGGACATTTTGGCTGAGGCCGTCGCAGTGACGCTTGGCCCCAAAGGACGCAACGTCGTTCTAGAAAAGAAGTTTGGCTCGCCCCAAATCGTCAATGACGGTGTGACGATTGCTAAAGAAATTGAGCTAGAAGATAACGTCGAAAACACAGGCGTGGCTCTGATTCGTCAGGCTGCTTCTAAAACCAACGATTCAGCCGGTGACGGAACCACGACCGCAACCGTATTGGCTCACGCTATTGTAAAAGAAGGCTTGCGCAACGTAGCAGCGGGTGCGAATGCGATCGCCCTCAAACGCGGTATCGATAAAGCGACGGCTTACCTGGTCAAAAAAATTGCCGATCAGGCGACTCCAGTGGGCGATTCTAAAGCGATCGCTCAAGTGGGATCGATCTCTGCCGGAAACGATCCTGAAGTTGGCGAAATGATTGCCAACGCCATGGAAAAAGTAGGCCGTGAAGGCGTCATTTCTTTGGAAGAAGGTAAATCGATGTTTACCGAGCTAGAAATTACCGAAGGGATGCGCTTCGACAAAGGCTATATCTCGCCTTACTTCGTCACCGATCCTGAGCGGATGGAAGCGTCTTTTGACGAGCCTTACATCTTGATCACCGACAAGAAAATTGCCCTCGTGCAGGACTTGGTTCCCGTACTAGAGCAGGTTGCTCGCGGCGGTCGTCCTCTATTGATTATCTCTGAGGACATTGAAAAAGAAGCGCTTGCGACTCTGGTCGTAAACCGTTTGCGCGGTGTGTTGAACGTAGCGGCTGTCAAGGCTCCTGGGTTTGGCGATCGCCGTAAAGCGATGCTCGAAGACATCGCCGTGCTCACAGGCGGCACGCTAATTACTGAAGATGCGGGTCTTAAAATTGACACGACAACGCTAGAGCAACTAGGCTCTGCCCGTCGCGTCACCATTACTAAAGACAGCACAACACTCGTCGCGGAAGGCAACGAAGAAGCAGTAAAATCTCGCTGCGACCAAATTCGCCGTCAGATTGACGAATCTGAATCTAGCTACGATAAAGAGAAGCTGCAGGAGCGTTTGGCTAAGCTCTCCGGTGGCGTCGCCGTGATTAAAGTCGGCGCGGCCACTGAAACCGAGATGAAGGATCGCAAGCTTCGCCTAGAAGACGCGATTAACGCAACTCGCGCTGCTGTCGAAGAAGGCATCGTCCCTGGTGGCGGTACAACTTTGGCGCATCTTTCGCCTGGTTTGTCCGAGTGGGCAGCGGCTAACTTGAAGGATGAAGAGCTAACCGGCGCGATGATTGTGACTCGTGCATTGACAGCTCCTCTACGACGAATCGCTGAGAACGCCGGTCAAAACGGTGCAGTGATTGCCGAGCGCGTGAAGGAAAAAGATTCCAGCATGGGCTACAACGCAGCGACCAATGAGTTCGTCAACATGCTCGAAGCGGGTATTGTCGACCCAGCAAAAGTAACGCGCTCTGCCTTGCAGAACGCGGCTTCTATTGCGGCCATGGTGCTCACTACTGAGTGCATTGTGGTAGACAAGGCCGAAGATGACAAATCTGGCTCAGGTGCTAGCGGCGGCATGGGCGACTTCGACTATTAAGTTGATTAAGTCTTAGCTGTCGTTCAATCGGCTGTAGCGCTTAGGCTGTAGCTCTGTAGACTATAGCTCTATAGTTAGAGCCGACTGAATCCATCGCGAAGGAACCGACTGTCTATAGGCAGGCGGTTCTTTTGTTTTGGGGCTGGTAACGTTGTAAGGGAGGACTAGAGGGTTTTGTGATGACCGGTGATGAAATTTCGGCTGTGTTGAGCGATCGCTTCGGAGAAGCTTGCCAAAAAGTACCGCCAGACGCCTGGAGAGTAGAAGCCGACGACTGGCGACTGATTGCCATTGAGTCCGGCCCCTGGCTGAAGCTGATGACGCCCATCGTTCCAGTGACAGAAGCGCAGTCCTTTTTGCCGCAGATGATGGAGGCCAACTTTGACGATACGCAAGAAGCTCGCTATGCCCTGCATCAGGAAGTCATTTGGGGCATCTTTCAATACGATCAAGCTGCGCTAGGCATTGAGCAGTTCAACACGGCTATAGACAAGCTACAGAAGCTAAAAGCCGATGGCATCACGGGCTTTTTTACGCGCACCATTGAAATTCAGGTCAAAAAAATTATCGAAGCAGCTAAGCTCAACGGTCAGTCTTTAGAAGCAACGATCCAAACGCTAGACCGCTTCTATTCCGAAGGCGTGATGGGAGATATGGGCGAAACAGACTCGCGTAAAGCCTTGGATGCTTGGAAATATCAGCTAGAGCGACTGTGGCCCACCGTCGATATTGATCGAGCCTAAATAAATGTAGATAAATGGCTACCCCCAAACGCATGACGACCGAACAAATTATTGAGCAGCTAAAGCAAGACTACGCGCGGTTTCCCGAAGATCAGACCTACGGCCTTTACGCTCAGGAAGTGAAATTTAAAGACCCAATGAATAAGTTCGAGGGCGTTGGGCTGTTTCAAAAAATGATTGGCTTCATCGGCTGGTTCTTTGGCGACGTGCAGATGGATTTGCACAGCATTGAAGAATCTGCGCCGTCGTTAATTGAGCTGCGGTGGACGCTCAATATGAACCCGCCGGTTCCCTGGTCTGCGAGGCTTCATATTCCTGGGCGCACGGAGCTATGGCTAAGTGAAGCAGGTTTAATTGAGTCGCACGTAGACTACTGGAGCTGCTCGCGACTCGACGTGCTGAAACAGGTGTTTAAGTCACAAAGCTCTATTTGACGACTGAGCTAATCAGCGGCGGCGATCGCCAGCACCGATCTTTTTGAATCACAGTATGGACAAGCCAATCGGATTCAGTCTTGGGGTAGTCGCGGCGATAGTGACCGCCTCGGCTTTCGGTGCGGAAGGCAGCGCTTTTAAGAATGAGGAAGGCGATCGCCATCAAGTTTCGCACCTCACCCCACAGCCGCACATAGTCTCCTCTCATCCCATCAGAAAGCTGCGCCGTCTCTCCCGGATGAAGCATTAGCGCTTGGCTAAGAGCCAAATTATCAAATTGCGTTTGCCACTGAGTTATTTGCGCGATCGCCACAGCCATACTCTCTTGCTCTCGACTAATCCCCGCACTTTGCCAAATCAACTGCGGCAGCTCAGCTCTCCAGTAAGTTAAAGCCTTCAGCCAATCCTCCTCAGCTTGAACCTGCCGCACCTTACCCTGACGCCCTTCAGTCCACTGAGACGACAGCTCAATATTTCTCAGTTGCGCCCCATACACCAAACACTCCAGCAAAGAATTGCTCGCCAGCCGATTCGCACCGTGAACGCCCGTACTGGCATTCTCTCCCACCGCATATAGATGATCGATGGTCGTTTTACTCTCCAAATCGCAAGTAATACCACCCATCCAATAATGAGCTGCGGGAGAAACCGGAATGGGCTCCGCAAACAAATCAATGCCCCAGTGTTTGCACACTCTAATGATGTTGGGAAACCGATATCGAATGCGCTCCGGCTCAATCTCACTTAGGTCTAGCCACACCACATCTGTAGGCACTTCCTCCTTTTGCAAATGCGAGTAGATCGCCCGACTCACCACATCGCGCGGAGCCAGCTCGCCGTCAGGATGATAGTCAAAGACAAAGCGACGGCCCTTAGCATCTAGCAAATGTGCGCCTTCACCCCGCACGGCCTCACTGATTAGAAAACGAGGCGCACCGGCTTTAGCCAACGCCGTAGGATGAAACTGAAAGAACTCCAGATCGCGAAGCTGTGCGCCTGCTCGCCAAGCCATTGCCAAACCGTCGCCCGTACTAGCCGCCGGATTCGTCGTCTGAGAAAAAACCTGCCCGCCGCCGCCGCTTGCCAAAACAACCGCTCGCGCCGGTATCCACTCAATCTGGAGTCCTTCAGCGCCTAGATCTCTTGCTAAGCAGGCCCCTTTACAATCATTCTCTTCTACCCACAGATCGAGCGCAAATGTCTGATTGAAAACCTGGATGTTGTCCTGATCAAGCACTCTTGCGGTCAGAGTAGACACAATGGCATGTCCAGTAGTATCCGCAGCATGAAGTACCCGTTTATGGGAGTGGGCCGCTTCCAACGTCATCGCTAGCTGCGCTCCTTTGCGGTCGAACGCAACGCCCAAATCGAGCAAAGAGTCTATGCACTCGCGGGCTTCTTCAACCAGCAGCTTTACCGCATCCGGTTCGCACAGGCCCGCCCCTGCTCGAAGCGTATCAGCAATATGAGCATCAGAAGTATCGTCGGGTGCGATCGCCGCGGCAATTCCCCCTTGCGCCCAGTCGCTAGCCGAAACCGCCAGCGTATCCTTTGTAATCAGCGCAATCTTTAAATGAGACGGCAAACAAAGCGCTGAGTAAAGTCCGGCTGCACCACCGCCAATCACCAGCACATCAAAACCCGAATCGGGATACGACTGAGAAGAAAAATGCGCCAACCAAAAACGCTCCTGAAAAGAGTAGTAAACCAGCAGTCCGCAGGCTTGCTTTACTCTAACAGGAGCGCTATACATCATCACAAAAAGCGCTAGCTAATGTTAGCCAACGCCCTTACAATCAGCTATTACCCATCATTCGAGGGGGTGTGTTTAAAGGCTCTCGAAATAACTTAAGAAACGTTATTTGTAAAAGCCGTTATTGAAGCGGTCAGCCCCTTCTACCAAGGCCGGATCGGGAGCAGAGATGGTAAATACATCCAGGTTCTCCTGAAGGCGATCTTTCTCTACCTGTCTGAGACCAGGGATTTCAAGAATATCATCGACAGAATCATAGGGTGCATTAGAAACAACCTTACTCGCAATCGTAGGATAGAGGCCGCGATACTTTCTAAAGGCAGCGATGTTAGTGTTATTCACATCAATTTTGTTGCCATACTCAGTAGCCATCTTGTCGTCTATAGAGTTACGCAGCTCTCTGCCGCCGGTATTAGCCAGCAAAGCGCCACCCGTAATCTCGCTACCCAAGCCGACTGCGGCTACAGGCTGGGCACTGCCTAGCAGCGCGGAGCCGATCAAAAGACCGACCGCAACTAGCGCACCCAATTTTTTTCCAATCTGCTTCATGGCTTGATTGATAGCTTTTTTCATTCGCTCAAAACCTCATTATTAACTACTCTCAGCGTACCTAAGAGGATATCATTTTTGCGGGTAGGCCGGACTGTGAAGATACCTGCCTGGTTGCGCGCGCTATTCTTATGCTAGGAAGAGGCCGAAGAAGCCGAAGAAACAGTGCTCTGGTGCTCACGGGAGTAAGCCTCTAGAAACCGATCTAAATCTGAGAACGCGCAGCCATAGGTCACTAGTTTGCGCGGGTTGTCTTTTAGCGCTATCTGATAGCGCTTAAACATTTGGCGATCGCCCACACCCAACGGCTCTAAAGCCTGATAGGTCTTTTCACCCACCGAAATATCTAGCCCTAGCTGCCTGGTCGAGTTTTCAAGACGGGAAGCCGCAATAATCGTATCGCCCAATGGCGTACAGTTCGGGTAGTCGCGCCCACTTGCCTTACCAACCATCGCATAGCCTGTATTCAAACCCGCCCCAATGCGCAGCGGAAACGGCAGCGGGAGTTCCTCATGCAGCCGGGCCGTCATCTTATTTAGCGCGCTCATCGCCTGAGATATTTGCAGCATCGAATGAGGCGTCACGTCTTCTGTTCCATGAATCCAGACGGCCATAACCGCACCGCCGATGGACTTATCCACCCAGCCATCATACTGATGAGTAATGGCTTCGGCATAGCGAGACCAAAGGCCAGCGGTCTCAAAGAGCACCCTTTCATCAAGCCGACGAGTCATCGCGGTATAGTCGCGAATATCAATAACCAGCACCGAGATCAAGCGGCGGACAGGGAGCATAGCTGTCGTACTGATGTTGGGAGGGGCACAGTAGCTTTTGGGAGCAGCAGCTATAGTCTCAGGACAGGCAAAGGTTAGCTCAGTTTGGCCCAAGGTAATCGTGTCGTCGTTGTGCAGGGTCATCGGGATGCTAACTCGCCGCCCGTTGAGGAATGAACCATTGCGGCTGCCCAGGTCAATTAGGTAGAACTCACCGGCATCTGTAGATTGCAGCATGGCGTGGTTACGCGAAATCCAGCAATCGCCCAGCACAAAATTGTTATCATCGCTGCGGCCAACCGTCCAGCAATTATTGTCTGTCAAAGGAAATTGGCGACTGCCCGCGTCTGTTTTGAGAACCAAGCAGGGGCCGCTGCGTTTTGGAGGGGCCTGGTCTGAAGGGGTCTGTTTTAGAGTGGTCTCAGAAGTTTCCACAGCGGTTCAATGAGGAATGGAATTGCTTCAGCCAGACTTACCCAATTTGTCTTAAGCCGGGTTTATACAGAACGGCCCCTGACGGAAATGGTTACTTACGCAAAAATAGCCGCCGCGAAAAACAAGCTGTCTACCAAAATAGTGCTGAGTACAGCTCCGCTAAAGGCCCACCATCGAACGCTTTGAGTCCGCAAAGGAATAGTACCCAACATGACCAGCAGGCTCAGCAAGACCACCGCAAATCCGACGCCCTGATAGGTTTCCATTTTCAGCAAAGCGCTGTGGAGAATTTGGCTAGCCTCTGCGGGTGGGCTGACCATGAGCTGTCGCCAGTAAGGAATCAGACCCGTGCAGTAAAAATAAATGTCTGTAATCGCCGTGCCAAACAGCGAACCTAAATAGAAGTAGTTGCCAGTATTGTTTTTGCCATAGCGCATCAGCACCAGCACAATCGGCAGCGCGATCGCCTCTATCGGCAAATGAATCAGTGGCTCCCAGCGAAACCAACCCCAGTAGACCGCGCCTGCTAGCCACGTCCAACTAAAGCCGATGATCAAATCGCCCCACAGCTTTTGATCAGAACGATTTAATAGCGCCCATCCTAGCCACAGCCACAGGCCGGTGATAGCCAGACTCAGCCAGGGAAATATCCTAACTAGCGGCGCTTGAACAAACACTGGCACCGCCACTAAGAAGGCAGAAGCCCATAGGGCCTTAAGCCGTTCGGGGCGATTGGCAAATGACGCTAGCGACTGGGGATGAAACAGATGATGGAGCGCTGATAGCTGCGTTTCATCTAGTTGCGCAGAGGCTCTTGTTACAGAGGATCTTGGAGCAGTGTCTGCTTGAGCAATTGCTTTGTGAGTGGTGACTTCGATAACTGAGGCGGCCGGACTCGCCGACCTTTCAAGAGGCATTCGCAAAGTCTCAACATCCTTGGATTTTGAAGAGGTCTGGCGGAGAACTTGCAAAGCGTTTCTGAGATGAATTAATTATTCTTAACATAACACGTTTTTTCTTACTGGGGCTTGCGTAGGGTCGAGATATCCCTTTGATCTCCCTCTGTGGAGGTATCCCCCCATGGGGTATTTTTTCGAGATGCGTAAAGCCTAGCAATTTAGAAAGGATCAGATCCTATATTCTTTTTATGTTTGACAAAAAATAATAATTCATTAATTTTTTTTGCGGCCTGCACTGGCGCAGTTTTCAAAACCGGGCTGAGCGCAGTGCGGAGAAAATCCTCATGCCTTTAAACTCATGTCTTTAAACTTGAGATGTATTTGGGCTTTTTTGCTTTGGACTTTCGATTTTGACTGGTAGAGTTACCCGAGCGCCGACATCACGCGAATGAACAGACCAGAAATTAGGCTCCTATATTGCAATGCGGGTCACATTCACCGCAGAGTTGGAGACTAAGAAAGATTGAGAAGTCATTACACGAAGGTTTTATTTTAGGAAATGTCTACTAATTTGCTGCTAGTTACTCAGGTAGACCCCCAGCCCATCAGTATCTTTCACGCGATTGTTATTGGCATTGTGCAGGGACTAACCGAGTTTTTACCGATCAGCAGTACGGCCCATGTCAAGATGGTGCCGGTGCTGTTGGGCTGGGGCGATCCGGGGGTATCGTTTACAGCCGTTATTCAACTAGGCAGCATCGCTGCTATTTTTTGGTATTTTTGGAACGATTTATGTTTGGTTACGCGCAATACGATTAAGGCGGCGATCGCCCGTGATTTTGCTTCCCAAGACTTCCGCATCGGATTCGGCATTATTTTAGGCACGGTGCCAGCGGTATTGGTGGGGCTATTTGTAAAGGTGCTGGTGCCTGGCTACGACAATTCGATTGTGCGCTCTACCGCAGCGATCGCCATTACCTCAATTGTGATGGCAGCGCTCTTAGGCTTAGCTGAGCTGGTCGGTCGACGAAAGCGCGACTTCTCCAAGCTGACCCAGAGTGATGGCATCCTCGTTGGATGTGCGCAGGCGCTGGCGATTATTCCGGGCGTCTCGCGTTCTGGCTCCACGCTTACTGCCGGGCTGCTTTTAGGACTCAAACGGGAAACGGCGGCGAGGTTTTCCTTTTTGCTAGGCACCATCACTATTACACTGGCCGGGTTAGTTTCTTTGCCAGATTTATTTGTGGGCGATCGCACCGTAGGCATGGTGCCGCTCATTGCCGGGCTGCTCGCAGCGGTCGTGTCCTCTTACCTGTCGATTGCCTGGCTCATTGAGTTTCTTAAAAAGCACAGCACCTGGATTTTCGTTTGGTATCGGCTGGCCTTTGGCGCAGCGCTTTTAATTGCACTCTCGCTCGGAAAATTACAGAATATATAACAGAATATACAGACATCCCTTCTTTGTGCTTCTATGCCAACTGAGATATCACCGCAGATATCACCCATTGAGATATCCAAGCCTCCTATCCAAAACGCTGGCAGAACAACCGCCATTGCCCCGGCCAAGATCACCCGCGTGGAGCCGGGTTCGATTGCAGAAGAAATTGGCTTTGAGGCGGGCGATAGTTTAGTCGCTATTAATGGAGAGCGCCCTAGAGATCTGATTGACTATCGCTTTTTGTGTGCGGACGAAGTGCTTGATCTAGACGTACTCGATACTAAAGGCGTGCGGCATCAGATCGAGATTGAAAAAGACTACGACGTAGAACTCGGCCTGGAGTTTGAGACAGCGCTGTTTGACGGCCTCATCCAGTGCGCCAACGCCTGCCCGTTTTGCTTTATCGACCAGCAGCCGCCGGGCAAGCGCGAAACGCTATACCTGAAAGACGACGACTATCGGCTGAGTTTTTTGTACGGCAGCTATCTTACCTTGACCAATATTCCCGCCGCTGAGTGGGCGCGGATTGCCAGACTGCGCCTTTCCCCGCTGTATGTATCGGTGCATGCGACTGAACCAGAGGTGCGATCGCGCCTACTCAAAAACAATCGCGCCGCCAAAATTCTCGATCAGCTCGCCTGGTTTCAAGCGCAGCGCTTACAAATTCACGCCCAGGTTGTGGTTTGCCCTGGCATCAACGACGGCCCTCATCTGGAGCAGACCCTTAGAGACTTAGCCAGTTTTCATGCAACCGGACAGACTGACGAGGATATTCCTGCGGTCATTTCAGCCGCAGTCGTTCCGGTCGGGCTCACTCGCTTTCGGCCAGAATTAGACGATCTCACGCCGGTCACCACCGAAAAAGCTCAAGAAGTGATTGCACAGGTGCAGGCGCTTCAAAAGGAGTTTCAGTCTACGCTGGGCACTACGTTTGCCTGGTTGGCTGATGAATGGTTTTTGATTGGGCGGCAGCCGCTACCGGCTGAAAGTCATTACGAGTCGTATCCGCAAATTGGCAACGGCGTGGGGTCTATTCGTCTGTTTTTGAAAGAGTTCGAGGAAATAGCGCGATCGCTCCCGCCATCGGTTTCTCCGCCCCGCACCTTCACCTGGGTACTCGGCAACGCCGTAGAGCAGGCATTTGCCCCCCTCATAGACCGGCTTAATCAGGTCGTCGGGCTCACCGTCAATATGGCTGCTATCAGCAGCGATTATTGGGGTCAAGAAATCACCGTTACCGGTTTACTCACAGGCCGAGATATTGCCAGCCAGCTAGCGGGAAAAGATCTGGGAGACGGCGTTTTGCTCCCGGCCCTGATGCTCAAGCAGAGCGATAGTCACCGTCCGGAAGAAACCTATTTTCTAGACGATATGTCTTTATCAAATTTAGAAAACGAACTAAACTGTTCAGTGTTGTCGATATCTGGACTGTCTGAGCTAATAGCAGCCTGCTGCGGGCCTGTGCCTTCAGCGCTTTAGTCCTAAAATACCAACGTCGAAAAATGGCTACCATTTGCCCTTAAGGTGAAGATAAGACGAAGAACATTGTTTGCCTAGCGTCCGTCCGGGTTATTTAGAGCTGTGATTGAATGTATCCATTCCGATGCCTACGCTACATAGATGAAACTCGCCCTCATTTCGCTCACAGTCGTTAATCTTCAGCATTCACATCCTCATTATGAGATATCTCAAGTCTACTGCTTTGCTCCTGCTCACCCTCGGCAGCTCAGCATCGGTGCTGTCGCGAAGTGCGATCGCGCAGCTAGCTAAAGGAGTAGACAGCGCTTCTCTAGCAGACGAACTCATAGCCGACCAGTTCTCGCTTAAAACAACTGAAGCATCTGCTGTAGGCAATGGCCAAACATGGCCCGGTTTAGAATCACCGCGCCAAGACGTTCAGCGCGCTGCTCCTGACGATCTGATGGGGAACCAGCTAGAGAATACGGTTGCGCCGTTGGTTTCAGATGTGCGATCGCCTCAACTTTCAGATTCAAAACAGTCAGCCTCAAAAGATGTTTCAAACGTCGCTTCAGATAAGGCCCCTACTAGCTCGCCTAACCGTCTTAGCCTGGATCAATTTCGAGCATTAACGGAACAGGCAAATAGCGCTCAAACAGAAACCACCGCCACCGCCAAGATTACCGATACCGCCAGCACCCACGACAGCGTCGACAGCGCCGACAGCGCCAAAATTGTCGTAGCGGATCAGACAACCACGGAAAATCGCACCGAACAGATTGCCCAAACAGAAGACCTGCCCGTCTTAGAAGAGGAAACCCCACCTGCAACCGCAGCCCCCTGAGAACCGGTGCCCAGCGAGCCAGGATCTCCTGAAGTGCTGCCCAACAGCGAGATCCCAAGCGGGCCAGATGTCGTTCAGCCCATTCCCGACGACGCACCAGTAAAGGGTTCTGAAACCGAACTGGGCGACTTACCCGACATCCTATTTGCCGACCCTAATCCGCTAAACTTGCCCGGCACAGAAGCAGAAGTCGAAGTCGAGCGCAATCCACTCGTTACCCTAGAACAAGCAATAGAGCTTGCCTACCGCAACAGCCAACCCTTACAAGCCGCTGTTTTGCAGCTAGAGCAAGCCGCCGCCCTCGTAGACCAAACTAAAGCTGCAAACTTACCGACGCTATCGACCTCAGCGGGCATTACCTCTCAGCAAAGAGATGCCATCGGCGGCGGAAGAAACCCGCTTACTGGCCAGCAGCTTTCAGGACAGGATGGAGGCCTAGATACGGCGCTAAATGGCAGTCTTCGAGTAGATTACGATCTTCTAACCGGCGGGCGGCGAGCCGCCAACATTCGGCAGGCAGAACTCCAGCAACAGGTCGCTGCGCTCGCGGTAGAATCGCAGCAAGAGCAAATCCGCCTGGCAACGGCCAACAGCTATTATCAGTTACAAGAAGCTGGCGAGCAAATTCGGATTCAGCGCACCTTTTTAGAAGAAGCCGAAAGGAACCTAAGAGATTCTCGGCTGCGGCAAGAAGTCGGCGTCGGCACCCGCTTCGACACGCTCAGAGCCGAAGTGCAGTACGCCAACGCCCGGCAGCAGGTGATTCAGGCGCAGGGCAGCCAGCGAATTGCGCGTCGTGATATCGCTCGCCTGCTAAATTTGCCGCCTAACGCCGGGCTGCAAACATCGCCAGTCAGCGTCGCCGAGAACTGGCCGCTAACATTAGAAGAAAGCATTTTACTCGCTTTCGACAATCGAGCCGAGCTAGAGCAGCAGCTTCTTCAAGCGGACATCAGCGAGCAGCAGAGGCAAATTGCACTGTCGGCGGTGCGGCCCCAGGTCGGGCTGTTTGCCGACTACAGTTTGCAAAGCTTGCTCAACAACGGCGCAGACGATATTCGAGATAACTACAGCTTTGGCGCGTCGTTTAACATGGTGCTGTTTGACGGCGGGGCCGCGAGAGCCAACGCCAGACAGCAGGAAATTGGGGGGCAGATTGCGGAAGAACAGTTTAGTGAAAACGCTGATCAAATTCGATTTGACGTAGAGCAAGCGTACTTTAACTTAGACACCAACCAGGAAAACATTGCCACCTCTCGCATTGCCGTTTCGCAGGCAGAGGAGGCGCTGGAGCTGGCCAATCTGCGACTGCAAGCAGGCGTGGGTACGCAGCTAGATGTGCTGACGGCCCAGAGCGAGCTGACGACGGCGCAGGGCAACAACGTCACGGCTATTTTGAACTACAACAGAGCGCTGGCGGCCATGCAGC
Source organism: Phormidesmidales cyanobacterium (assembly GCA_038260205.1). Lineage (GTDB taxonomy): Bacteria > Cyanobacteriota > Cyanobacteriia > Phormidesmidales > Phormidesmidaceae > Phormidesmis. Next base: position 3,065 of record JBBSOB010000072.1, on the reverse strand, counting down.
GAGCGGTGAGTAATGTGACAGTTGAATAATAAAAAATAGAGTAGTGGGAAAATAGGGTGATAGAAAGGCAGGGAAATAGGAAGACAGGAAAGCTAATTTTCCATAATCGGCGCATGGAAAATGGTTTCTTCATTGCAGAGTCGTTCTATTGTTTGATCAGCGCTGAGCAGGCGCTTTAACACCACCTGACCAATTTGCTGCTGCGCCTGGGTTATAGTTGCCTGTTCTGACGCATTCGGAATGGGCATAACCTCTACCATCAAAATGGCGTCTTCTGCTTGGTAAAGCCGAAGGACTTCGTCACCTTCGCGAATGCAGAGTGGCTGCTGCTGTAGATGAGGCGATCGCTGCCAGGCATCTCGATTCCACAGTCCTCCGAATTCCCAGATTCTTCCAGTCGTCCAGCCATCCGCCAAAAAGAAATATTTCACGCCACTCTCTCTCAACGCAAGTAACAAGCAGTCTAAAGTTGCCAGCTAAAGTAAGCCACCGCTACCAGAGATATTATCCATAAACAATCCGCTTGCGCTGTATTAAAGCAAAGCGGTCTCTATTATTTAAACGATAATTGGTTTTTAATGGGTCAATATTTTTTCCGGATGGCATCCCACTTTGGGGAACATATAAGTGGTAGATGCACCCTGACAAAACGCTTGCGGATTCACATTTTTAATGAATCTCGGGCGTTTTTTTTGATTTTTCATCTTAAAATTTCGCGTTGAATTTCGCGTTGTAATTTTTGCTGCGTGATACGCTATCGCAAAGCGTTTATGACGAAAGTCACCATAAATCAAAATGGCAATGCGGGTAGGCTTACTTTTTGGCGGGCGTTCGGGAGAACATGAGGTTTCGATTCGATCCAGTCAGGCGATCGCCCAAGCCCTAAGCACCGGCAACAACCAAAACAAATACGAAGTCGTTCCGGTACATATTCGCAAAGACGGCAGTTGGCTATCGGGCGAAGCGGCCCAAAAAGTGCTTGACTCAGGCAAAGCGCTGGCAGACGACGGAACAAATATAGGCGAGCTACCAGCGCTAGCGAATTTGGCCCAGCGCCTACCCAACCTCAGCCCAACCGCATCTGGCTCTAATTTGGGTATGAGTTCTATCGACATTTGGTTCCCGGCAATGCATGGGCCAAACGGAGAAGACGGCACCATTCAAGGTCTGCTTGAACTTATGCAGGTGCCTTACGTAGGCTGCGGCGTACTTGGCTCGGCTTTGGGCATGGACAAGCTAGCGATGAAAAGTGCGTTTGCCCAAGCAGGGCTACCCCAGGTGAAATATCGCGGCGTAACCCGCGCAGAAATTTACTCAAATCCCTGCATTTTTCCTAAGCTGTGCGACGACATAGAAGCGGATCTGGGCTATCCCTGCTTTGTAAAACCTGCCAACTTAGGATCTTCGGTCGGCATTGCTAAGGCAACCAACCGCCGGGAGCTAGAAGCGGCCCTAGACAATGCCGCTAGCTACGATCGCCGCGTCATTGTGGAAGCGGGCGTGGTGGCTAGAGAGATTGAATGCTCGATTTTGGGCAATGACAACCCGAAAGCTTCTGTACTGGGCGAAACGAAGTTCAGCACTGATTTTTATGATTATGAGACGAAGTACAAAGCGGGTGGAGCAGAGCTGTTGATTCCGTCGCCCGTGGCTGATGAGGTGCGCGATCGCATTCAAGCAATGGCCATTACCGCCTTCCAAGCCGTCGATGCCGCTGGCATTTCCCGCGTAGACTTTTTCTATATCGAATCAACCGGCGAGCTGCTGATCAACGAAATTAATACCATGCCCGGCTTTACCGCCACCAGCATGTATCCCATGATGTGGAAAGCTTCAGGCATTGAGTTTCCAGAACTAGTCGATAAACTCATTCAGCTAGGACTCGAAAGAACTGGAAAGAGCTGTTAGGTCGCTCGATTCCCTTTGTTCGGGTTCAGTCTTAGGGGGTCTTAGCGCTTCAGAATGCACCAGCCAACGCTGCGCGGGTTTGTAGATTAACCGCGCATTGTTGTATGCCTGCTCCAGGGTAAAAATTGTGTTGCCGCTGTAATTACCCGAGCGTTCGCGTTTCACCACAATCACGCAGTCAGTTGCGTCCTCATTGATCAAACTCAGCGGCAGCATCAGATCAATGCGATCGTGCGAAGCAAAATACGTCGGCACCGCCACCTGATAGTTCATCTGAATTCGCAGCATCGTCAGCTCTAGCGCCTTTTCAAATCGCCCCACAATCTCCCGATAGGCCGCTGCATTCGCACCTAGCGACGCCACAAATCGAGCCTTGTACTCGCCCAATTCAATTTTGCTCATCGGCTCAATATCGCAAAACTCAAAGTCAGGCAAATACTGACGCAAAAAGACGGGCGGCAGCCGATCCATGTTGTCTTCAATAACGTGCTTCCAATTTACGGTGGGCGATCCGGCCTCGCAATGATAGAAAAACCGCTGCGGCACGCTCATAAAGTTAGCGGCAGGCGGCAGCACGTCAAAGTGACCTACTAAGTTTTTTCCAATATCTTCTCCAGGCACACAAAACTCTAGCTTCAAAGCGGATCTGCCGTAGGCTTCATCGCCCTCACTCGGTCGCTGGGTCATCAGCGCGTAGATAGGACGCCGCAGCTTGTCGTACAAGTTGGTATGAAAGGCGTAAAACTGTCCGCCCTGACTGCTGGCAATCTTGCCCTCACTCTGCAACCGCGTAAACAGATGACGAATGTAGTTTCTCAAAATTGGATAAGGAAAGTCGGCGGGTGGCTTAGAGCCGAAGTGCCAGGGTTCGTCATCCGCTAGCTCAGCCAACTCGTAAATGCTCTGGTTGAGATCTTCTTCGCCCAATCGAGCAAAGTTAGTGAGATGAAGGTTGATTTTTGGCTTACTTGGCTTGGGCACAGCCGCCGAGGCCAGCACTGGCGACTGGCTAGATGATGGGACTGGCCGCTCTGGAGAGTCTGGGCGTTTCTCCGGGCTAGCGGTTCTAGGCTGTGCCGCTTTTCCGGAGAGCAATCGTACGTACGGAGACCCTGCTGCCTTAAACTCTAGCAAATCGTGCCGACTCTCAATAAAGG
>JBBSOB010000071.1:0-17640 GCA_038260205.1 Phormidesmidales cyanobacterium | reverse complement strand
TTCATTTGCTATCTCATTTGCTATTTCATTTGGTCTCTCAATAATCGTCATGCAGTTCGAAACCCAGCGACTGATTATCCGCCCTTGGCAACCCAATCAGGATGCTCGCCACGCGATGGATATTTATGGCGACTCCCAGGTAATGTCGTGGGTGGATGATGATGGGCGCGATACGTCTATCTGGCAGGTGCAAAGACGGCTACAGCGCTACCGGGATCATTCTGTGTGCGGACATCAGAAAGTGGGGAGCTGGGCGGTTGAGCAAAAGTCGATTGGCCGAGTGATTGGCCATATAATGCTGATGCCGCTGCCGGACATAAAAATGAGCCAGACTCAGCGGGTACAAAGCAGCTACGAGGCGCTGATTGACACTGAGAGCTTGCCCATTCATTACATTGAGATTGGCTGGTATTTTCGACCTGCTAGCTGGGGGATTGGCTATGCAAGTGAGGCGGCGGCCCGTATAGCGAAGTTTGCGTTTGAAGGACTGAATTTGACCATGTTATTAGCCATTACGCCGCCGGAGAATAAGCGTTCAATCGCGCTGATGGAGCGTTTGGGAATGCAGTACGACGGGCTGACGGTTCGCTGCTATCAAGGCAAGCCGCTGCTGTTGTATAAGTTTTTGCCAGCGGAGACGATACCAGCAGAGGCGATACCAGCAGAGGCGATGCCCCTAGAAAGGCCGATCAGCGCAGCTAATTTTGCAGATTACCGCTTGTAGAGTAGCTTTCCTAAAATATACGTGGCCTGAACGGTGCGGTCATCTCCCATCATGATCAGCGAAAAAACGCGGTCGGCGAGGTTGCTTAGGGTCGTTGGGACATTCGGTGCGTTGCGAAAGGCCATCAAGGGCGTAGCACGCGGATTGAGGACGATGAAGTCTGCATCTTTGCCGAGGTCGAAGTTGCCCAGCGTCTGTTCTAGACAGAGCGCTCTGGCCCCGCCTAAAGTGGCTAGGAATAAAGCTTGAAAAGGAGATAGCTTTTGCTGACGGAGCTGGGCCACTTTGTAGGCTTCGCTGGCGGTTTGAAGGATTGAAAAGCTCGTACCCGCTCCTACATCCGTGCCTAAGCCTACTTTCACGGGGTGATCTGCTGATTTTGCCTGCTCAATTTTGAATAGGCCGCTGCCTAAGAATAAGTTTGAGGTGGGGCAAAAGGCGATCGCGCTGCCCGCTGCCGAAAGCCGCTGAAACTCACCCTCGCTCAAATGAACCCCGTGGGCAAAAACACAGCGCTCTTTGACCAGTCCGGCCTGAGCATAAACCTCCAAATAACTTTTGCAGTCTGGAAAAAGCTCTTTCACCCAGGCAACTTCATCGACATTCTCTGAGAGGTGCGTATGCAGATACACATCTGGAAATTCCTTGAGCAGCTCTCCTGCTTTCTGTAACTGTTCGTTCGTAGAGGTAATGGCAAACCTAGGCGTAACCGCGTAGCGCAGACGTCCTTTTTTGTGCCACGTCTGAATTAATTTTTTAGTCTCCTGATAGGCGGATTCGGCGGTGTCGCAAAGATAGTCGGGCGCATTGCGATCCATCATCACTTTGCCAGCAATCATGCATAGATGGCGGCGTTCGGCAGCTTCAAAAAAAGCCTCTACAGACTGAGGAAAGACGGCTGCAAAGACCAGCGCTGTCGTTGTGCCGTTGCTCAGGAGCTGATCTAAAAAGACTTCGGCTACTTTTTCGGCGTAGGCTTTGTCTTGAAACTTTCCTTCTGTTGGAAAAACATACTGATCGAGCCACTCTAAAAGCTGTTCCCCATAGGCCGCTATCATTTCGGTTTGAGGATAGTGAATGTGAGTGTCGATAAATCCTGGCATAATCAGCCGTTCAGCGTAGATCGTGGTCGGAACCTCCTGATATTTACGCTGTAGCTTCGCGTAGTCTCCAAAGGCTTTTATTTTGCCTGCTTCGAGCACTAGCAATCCGTCTGATACATAGCGGACGCTCTCTTCTTCAGCCGCGTAAAAAGGATCGTCCACAAAATCTAAGAACGATCCGCGAATGGCCGTAAGACGAGGTGGTTCTACCTGACTTTGTGGAGGACTGGCTTTTGGAAGAAACCATTGAGGAGAAACTCCTAGTTTTTTAGCGTTTCTCATTTCACCAGCTCTCCCGGCTGAAACGTGAGGAATTCTCCGGCTAGCAACACAAACCAAACTGTGCTTCACCCAATGAATTGTATCAAAGATGAATTTACGTAGCAGAAAAATCCAGCCGCTATAAGGATACATGGTCAATCCATCTTGCTAAGCAGCCGTGTCTTTAGAATTAATCCACTTTCATCGGCGAGACTAACGCTAATGCGCCTAGCCAGCAATCGCTAACTGTGGGCATTAAAACGATTGCAGAAGGGACAGTCCATTACTCATGATCTAATTTGATACCTTAGAAGAACTATCCCACGCTTTTTTGGTTCACGACTGTCATATGGAATGCCTATCAAAGAATTACTCCATATGGCCCCTCAAAGGGATAGAAATAGCAGCTAGGGCTAGTGACTAATCTAGCTAACTATTAGGTCGAGGTGGAAGCTCACCAATGTCCTGTAGTTTAATAAACACTTTCGCAAACCTCAGGAGGTCAACTATTTCAAACTTTGTAGTTTTGGCATTTACAAAAGTTGGTGACCATGAAGGATCTTGCCTAAGATAAGATGACGAATCTCCTTCCAACAATCCAATTAAGACTTCTGCAACAATGCGTCCACCGACAGGGCCTAAACGGCTGCCCCCAGAATTGGGATCTAATTTATCGGCAAGACCCAGTATTTCGGCTTCCTTCAAAATGTAAAACCACAGAGGCGTTCGTGTATCCAACTGATATGCCTTTAGCTCCGATAGCTGATCAGGTCTCAGCGGGGTCTCAGACATTGCTTTTGCGACACTCTGTCCAGAAGGAACCCCAAAGATTAGTCCTCGCAGCAGATTTCTCTCTGCTAGCGAACTGGGGCCAGCCGTCGTTGGCCCGGCTAACCCAAATAGGGCAGTAGAGAGCTTCGTATCAATTTTCTTATTGGGGCGAGAGTTCCTGTTAGGGTCGTCATCAATCCCAAAATCAAAGAACGTTTGCCAATCTACAAATCTCCGTGGCTGTCGTTTACCGCCGCGAAGGTCATTAGGATCGCACTCCTTGGCTGCAATAGAGCCGTCAAGGAAAAGTGCAATGAACTGTTTATGTGTCTTATTACCAAATTGAGCACGATAGCTGGGTCGCACCTGAGAATGCCCAAAGCGATAGGCTGCTACAGAGAATTCGACAGGAATATAGGGTTCATTACGCCATTTATAAAACTTTCTACCATTATTTATGATGTCATCGACAAGCTCTTGTCCAACTGTATTTGGTAGAAATTCATGTAGAATAATCCATTGATAATGCCAGCGAACCAAGCGCTGAGCTTCTTCAAATATTTCCTTGGGGTTAGTTAGGCCCACAACAGTTTTGACGTACTGAACAACTTCATTATGGAACTTTAGAAAAGCTAGGTGAAGCTGAGAAACAATGAGATTCTCATCATTTCGAGGATCTCCAATCAGCGCTGTCTCTTGGCTGTTTCGAGGTACATCAAACCGATCAACTCCATCTGTTGAGATCGCCCCAGAGCCTAGATTTTTCTCAACGAGAAAGGACGTAGAGCCTCGATCTATGTCTTGATCGTACAAATGAGGAGATGCATCGGGGCCAGATCCATAGACCTGATCGAGTGCTAAAGTTGGGGTGCGAAAATTAGCAATGGTCTCAGGATCCTGCTGACGTTCTAAGCTAGAAGTTGGATCAAAAGTCATATCGTGATCAATGAATTGACCAAAAAATGTGACCCCGGCGGTCAATCTTGGGTTATTCCGGTTCTCGAGGCTCTTTTCTAGATTTTCAATTAGCCCAACTGGGTCAGTAATGTCATCATTGGCATCCATAATGCCGCCCTTCTTGCCAATCTCTCTAAGGCTTGCTCTTAATGTAGGTGTATCGGCAGCAAAGGGGGAAAGTGCAGGGAACATTCGTCCGAATTTTCCCTGGTCATAATAACTGGATATAGGTGGATTATCTCCACCTAGCGGCATGTATCCGTGACGAGACATGATTGTTTCCTCGTTTATTAAATGGTTTTGAAAAAGTCTTGCTGTATGAAAGTTTTAACCAAAATGCAAGAATGTTAATAGCGGAAAAACAATTAAGAAATCCGTCTGTAAAAACACTTTTCTTTAGATAGATTTAAGCAGCTACGGAATAAGGCTTGACAATTATCTTTCCTTAAGTATGGTAGATGATTGGCTGTCGAATCTAGAATAGATTAAGGAAAGTTAATGCAATCATGAGGTAACTACTCGGTCGTGACCCAAAGAAGCGCAGGATCGTTGTAATGCCCACAGGCACAACCGTAAACCTTGACTATAGACCGTTACCAATAAGGATGAATCCGGCCCAGCTGTGAGGGTTGCTAAAATTTTTGTTGTTTATTAGCTGCTGCTGGGCAGTGCGTAAGGCTTGGGCTTTTGACTGGCCAGCGGCAAGAGCAATGTAGAACTGGTTCATTAAGGCGGCGGTGGCGGTGTCGTCTACTGACCATAGAGAAGCGAGCACGGCGCTGGCCCCGGTTTGTTGAATTTGGTAGCCCAGACCCAAAATTTCTTTGCCTTCCCCTTCTGTGCTGGTGGCGGTTTGGCAGGCGCTAAGAACGACCAGATCTACGTTGGGCAGGCTCCATTGACGGAGTTGTTTGAGATTTACGGTTTGGCCGCTGCCGAAGAGAATGAAGGATTCTTCGGGCTGGCCGACGACGAACTGGGCGTGGGTGGCTAAGTGTAGAATGCTGTGGCCTGCAACGGTGGCCAGGGTGCGCTCGGGGGTGAAGCTTTGATCAAAAAGACTTTGGGTGTTGGCAACTTTGGTGAGGTTTTCGATTTCTTGGTGGGCGGCGCCGAGGCCGCTGTAGGAAAGGGCGCGATCGCCAATCTTAATTTGATAGGTCAAGGTGGTGTCGGCAAAGGCCCCGGCTAGGACATTCATGCTTTTGGGATGGGGCTGGGTGAGATTGCCAAGGGTCGCGGCGGTGATGTTGTGCGATTGGTAGCGTTGGGCGAGCCACTGGTTGCCATCGTGGAAGGCCGCGAGCGGGACGTAGCGCAAAACGCCGTCGGGTAGATAGATAATGTTTTCAACCTGTTGGTCTTGGAGAGATTGTTCTAAGGGGGCAATAAGCCAGCTATAGAGTTTTTGAGCGGCGGGTTTAGAATCGAGGATGTTGTCTTTTAGGGCGGCTTGCAGATCGCGGACGGTGGTGCCAATTTCTGTTTTGGCGACGGGCGTTTCAAATTGTTGGATGGTGCCATTGGGGCCAATGAGAAGAATTTCTAGGCGGTCTTCTAGGATGATGGGGTAGAGGACGGCGGTGGGGACGGGCTGCTGGGCGATCGCGCTACGCAAATCGTCAATTATTTTGGAGTCGAAAACCGGTGGGACGACTGCGATAGCGTCTGCGGCCTGAATAAATTCTGTGAGCGTGGCGCTTTTGGGCAGACGATCCAGTCGTTGCTGGAGCTCTATTTCGGCGGGAATATAGAGGTTGGATTGAGGACTTTCGCTGCGATCGTCATGCAGATAGGTGGTAACTTCCTGAATTTTGAGAAGTTCTAGAATTTGCAGGGCTTCGGCTTTGCGATTTTGCTGGAGGAGCAGATCGGCGAGATGTCGGTAGGAGTCTTCTACGGTTTTGGTGTGGCTTCTTTGCAGGTCGGTGGAGAGCTTTTGGATGTCCTGACGAATGGTTTCGATATGGGCGATCGCCTGCTTATAAAAAAAGATCGCCAGATCTGGCTGCTGCTGCGCTTCTAGCAAGTCGCCTAAGTTAAAAAGAGCTTGAATCTGGCCGGAGTCGTCTACCTGCTGGCTGAGCTGTAGGGCTTGGCGATAGCTTTGCCAAGCAGTTTCGCTGTCGGCGGAAATTTGGGCGAGCTGGCCGGAGCGGTTGAGTAAGTAGGCGCGTTCTTTGGGGCTTGGATCGCTTTGGGCGTTTAGCAGAGCGTAGGCTTGGCTAAGGATGGCTTCGGCTTTGGGATAGTCTCGCTGATCGATATAGATTTGGGAAAGCGAGCCGTAGGCTTTGATCAGGCGGTCGGGGGTGTGGGTGGTTTGAAAAAGGTCGATGGACTGCTGGTAGTGGGCGATCGCACTTTCGATATTGCCTGAGTTTTCGGCGACCCAGCCGAGGGTGAAAATGGCGCTGGCTTCGACGTCAAAGCGTTCGACCGCGTGGCTAAGCTGAGCAGATTTTTCCAGAGTTGCCTGCGCTCTACCATCATTGAGTTCGGCCTCAATGGCTCCAATATTGTGGAGCAAAATGGCCTGTATTTCTGGACGGAAGGCCGAGCTGGTGGGTTCGACCAAACCTCGCCGATAATAAATCAGCGATTCGCCTGGCTGAGAGAGCGCGTGATATACAACGCCGAGTTCTCGGAACAGATCGATCAGCAGATCGGCATAAAGGGCATTAGATAGCGCTTGATTGGCCTGATAGCCGGTGTCTAACCCTTCGACGAGTGAGAGTGATTCCTTTAAGGGCGGCAGGGCTGCGCTGTATTCGTCTAGATAGCGGTAGGCTCTGCCAAGACCAAGCAAGGCTTCAGACTTTAGAAGCGGATCGATCTGAGGTTGGGAGTCGATTAAGGCGATCGCTTGCTGATAGGCGCTCGCGGCGGCAGCATATTCTGCTTGGGTTTGGGCGCGATCGCCCAACGCCATATATTGAGAAATTTGGTGAGAGAGGTCGCTACTCTCGGATCGCGCCTGTATGGTTTGGACTCGCGCCGTTTGGGGTGGCAAAACAGACCGGTGTATCCCTGGCTCAAACAAGACTAGCTCGAACAGGGCTGGCGGTATCGCTGACTGCATAGCTGGCGGTATCGCCGGTGCTACAAGAGAGAGTGATAAAACAGATATCAGCGCTGTGAACATGTCTGTTTTTATCCAAACCTGTGCTTGTTCTAATGCCTATTCTAATGCTTGTTCTAATGCCTATTCTAAAAGTGATCGGGGCCGGTGTTTTGGCGGCGCTTTCTTCTTCCACTGTATAAGGAATTGACAACTATGCGCTCATCAGTTTGATCGCTCGGTTCGCGATTCCATTTGGAAACTAGCCCTTTAAGACTGGTAAAGACAGCAGCGGCTAGATCTTTGGCTTGATTGGCTTGATTGGAGCTTTTCATGGTTGAATCTCTTTTCTCAGGATATTTTTAAGACATGTCACCACGGCTGTTGACGATACAAGTAGTCATAGCTGTCGCTTCAGACTGTCGCTTTAGACTGTCGCTTTAGACTGTCGCTTCAGACTATTGCTTCAGACGGTGGCGGCGCAGTCGGGGCGAAAACAATGAAGTTATGTAATCGTTTGTTTCCGCTCGATAGGTCTATACATCCACATAGACTGAGTGTTTTTCGTTTGAGGTAGGCCAGAATGCTGGCTGTCACTGCTATTTGAGATGACGCTTAAAGATGGCGGTTGAATTTCTGGGGTGAATTTCTGGGGCGATCGCAGAATCTTACCGTTTGTCTCTGATAGGTGATTAGTCGTAAAGTTTGAACAGAGGTTGCATGGGTTTAGCGGCAGCTCCAAATGTCTGGGTTGATCTTATGTGTTCTAAAGTCAATCGCGCTCAGCAGAATGCTCAAGACGCTAGCGATCCGATAGCGTTGAGAGAAATGGTGGTGGAAATCTGCGGCCATCCGCGCGGCAGCGCTGCTAGACAAAAGGGCATGACAAAGCTGATTCGGCTCATTGGTCAGCGACTGTGGCACACGTCAGATGCTTATTATGCCGATGCGCTTCAGCAAACCTGGATTTATTTTTGTCGTAATTTGTGTGAGGCCACTACAGGACGCGTTTACGATCCAGAGGTGGCCAGTCCGGTAACCTGGCTGAACGCATATCTAAAGCGGCGGCTGCAAGACTTTAAGATTGCAGAGAACAAACACCGGGCGACGACGGTTTCTAGTCAAAGCTGCGGCGATGAGGGCGACATCTTAGATCCGATAGATCGTCTGCCTGCGCCGCCGGATATTCCACCCTGGCTAGATCAGGTTAGGCGCTGGGCCGCTGAGAATCCAGAACTCGCTGAACTGCACATTAACCAGCATCCGGAAGTGACGGCGAGGCTGCTGATTTTGAAGCGGTTGCCGCCAGAAACGCCCTGGAAGGCACTGTCACAGGAGTACCAAATCTCGGTAGGAACGCTCAGCAGCTTCTATCAGCGGCAGTGTTTGGAGCGGCTGAGAGATTATGGGCGAAGTCAGGGATATTTGTAAGCGTATGCTACTTGATAGCGCCTACTTGATATTGCCTATTTGATATTGCCTATTTGATATTGCTTGAAGTAACAGCCCTTGCATAATTGTTTAGTCAGTTCCTGATAAGTTGTTGTACTCGTTCAGTTGTACTTTCTCAGTTGTACTCGCTCAATGGTTTGTTAGCTTGGCTCTTTTTGTTTGCTCTTTTTATCTGCTCTTTTTATCTGCTCTTTTGCGAGCGATATTGCTTGGCCTTTTTGAGGCTGTATTGATTCATTTTTGGAACATCTAACAACCCTCACGAGGTTCAAACGCATACCATGCAGCTTTCTCATCCTTCCGGTATTACCCTCCCGATTACGTCAGAATTTCGTCGCATTGCAGATGCTTTTGCCGTGCAGTGCCCGATTCAGGAAAAGGCGGATCAGATTCGGCGGAATACGCTGGCAGTATGTGCGGTCAATCTCTATTTGCAGATAATGGATATTCCGACACAGGTGGAAAAGAGCGATAGCTGGCAACCGATGATGCAGTTAGTGGCGGATACGGCGGATTTGCAGGTGCCGGGATTGGGATCGCTGTCTTGCCGGGTGGTTTTGCCGGGTGAGGAAACTTGCTATGTGCCACCCGAAGATTGGTGCGATCGCGCTGGGTATATTGCCGTTGTGCTAGACAATCAAACCGCGACGCTAGTAGGGTTTACAGAAACGGTTGACGAGCAGACGCAGGTGGCGTTATCGCAGTTCGCTCCGATAGAGAGCCTAATTGATAAAGTCCATGGTTTGCAGACGGTAGCGGCGACGGATTCTGCGGTGAATCAAACTTCTATTACCCAGCTAGGTCGATGGATGGGCGAACAGCTAGATGAGCTAGGTGAGCTAGTAGAAACCGGATGGCAGGCGGTAGATCGGCTGCTGAATCAGACGGAGGTGAGATTTGCTTTTCGCAATTTGCCAGGTGTGATGGAACCGTCCGCTGTGGACGTGAGCCGAGCCAAGCGAGTGAATTTGGGTATTCAGTTTGGCGAGTCGGTTCAAGTAGCGCTGGTAATGCAGTTGACTCAGGTGGCCGCGACCGAAGACGGGGTAAATGCAGCCGCAGCAAATAAAGCCCTAGTAAAAGAGGAGTCGGCAACACCGCAGACGTATATTGTTTTACAGGTTCATCCTTTGGCAGAGTCGGCCTGTTTGCCCGCCGGGCTGTTGCTTTCTGTTCTAGATGATGAAGCGGTGGTGGTGGCTTCGGCAACCTCAAGAGCGATTGATAACTACATTCAGCTTCAGCTTAGCGGGGAGGCGGGAGAGCGGTTTGGAATTCGACTGGCGCTCGGTGAAGCTAGTTTTGAAGAGCAGTTTGCAATCTAGTCGTCAGATCCGAGAATGAGATCTCGCTGTAATCTAGGATGAATGGCTTTGGGGTGATGGCTAGGTGAGCAGCGTAAATAAGCGGGTGGTGCTAAAAATTGGGTCGGGCAGCCTAAAAACGGGCTATGCGGCGGCGGTACAAATTGGCGCTGAAGGCATGACGCCTCAGACGGAGACTCAGGCTCGGTTGTCGCCCGCGCCGGATTTGCCGGGGCTATATCGGCAGTGGCAGCAGTCTTATTGGCAGTTGGGGGCGGCCTATCGGATTAAGGCACATCAGGGTGTAACCAATGTTTCGGCAGAATCTGATATTGAGTACTGTCGGACGCTAAGTCGGCAGTTGCGCGATCGCGTTCATAACTGGCTAAATGAGGAGGCGTTTCGGCCCATTCGCGAGAAGCTTTTGGAGCAGCTAAGCCCGCAGGACAGGGTGCGCATTTTGCTACAAACCAAAGATCCGCTGTTGCAGCGATTGCCCTGGTACGAACTGCAATTTTTTGATCGCTATCGCCAGGCAGAGGTCGGCATTTGTTCGCCTGATTATCAACAAGCAAGCTATAGAGGCACGCGCGCTAGCCCAGTGCGAATTTTGGCGGTGTTTGGTAACGGTGTCGGCCTTAATACGCAGACGGATCGGCAGTTGTTGAGCGCTTTGAATGCAGAGATTTGCATTTTAGAAGAACCCAGCCGAGAGACGTTTAATCGTCATCTTTGGAGTAGTCAGGGTTGGGATATTCTGTTTTTTGCGGGGCATAGCCGTAGCAATGCAAGTGGATCGGAAGGGAACGGCGAGCTGTTTTTGAACAAGACCGATAAGCTGACGATTCCGCAGTTGAGACATGCGCTAAAAAAAGCCATTGATCGAGGACTAAATACGGCTATTTTTAATTCTTGCGACGGATTGGGGCTAGCGGCCGACCTATCCGATCTGCACATTCCGCAGGTGTTGGTGATGCGCGAACCGGTGCCGGATCGGGTGGCACATGCTTTTTTACAGGGGTTTTTAGAGTCTTTTGCAGCAGGCAGCTCTTTTTATTTAGCTGTTAGAGAGGCGAGAGAGCAGCTGCAAGGATTGGAGGCTGACTATCCCTGTGCTACTTGGCTGCCTGTTATTATTCAAAATATGGCTGAGACGCCGCCCACCTGGTTCTCTCTGCAAGGGGAGGAAGAGGTTGTTTCTAAAGAGATTGCTTCTAAAGAGATTGCTTCCAAAGAGATTGCTTCTAAGCCGGTTGAGCAAAGTTCTCGTGCGTCTTTGTCTTCTAATTGGACAAGATTTAGAGTCGGGGTAGGGTGTAGTGTGGCGATCGCAACTGCAATTATTTTAGGTAGACAGCTCGGGCTGTTCGAGCGGTGGGATCTAGCGGCCTACGATCAGCTTTTGCGGCTGCGCCCGGCGGAGGCAGTGGATAGTCGGATGCTGATTATTACGAATACCAAGGCAGATATTGCCCAGCAGACAGACAGAGTTGGCAATAGCTCTTTGTCGGAAAAAACGCTGTCGAATCTGTTGGATAAGCTGGAGCTGCTACAGCCTGAAGTCGTGGGTTTAGATATCTACCGGCCACAGCGGGCGGTAGATGAGGGATTACAAAAAAAACTGCGAACGACTGAAAATTTGATCGGCATTTGTAAGATTCCAGATCAAAATGTTGACCCGGCAGGGATTTTGCCATCGCCCGAAATTGCAGCAGCAGATATTCAGCGAGTGGCCTCTAATGATTTTGTGGAGACTGATGATAATGTGCTGCGCCGACAGCTCGTCTATTTGGATCCGGTGCCCGGATTTGCCTGCCCTGGAGACACGTTTGCCACGATGGTCGCGAGTCGTTATTTAAGCGCAGTGGGTGATGTTGCCCTGACTCCGGATAAGAAAGGACGGCTGTATCTGGGTAAAAGTTTGTTTCATACCATTGATAACAGCCAGCGATCTTTTGGGGGCTTTCACCATTTGAATGTGGGCGGCACTCAAACGTTGTTGAACTATCGGATTGCAGAAGAGGCGACGGGTTGTGGCGGGTTTAAGGAGACGCCTGCGGATTGTATGACGGTGTCTGACTTTCTTGATGCCGATATTTCTACTTTAAAAAAGAGTGTGGCGGGCCGGATTGTTTTGATTGGGACGACTGACCCGGCTTATAGAGGCGAAGATAGCTGGCTGACGCCCTATACTCAGGCGCGTTCTGTGGTGAAGCAGGTGCCGGGGGTGTTTTTGCAGGCGCAGATGGTGAGTCAGATGGTGAGTGCGGGGCTAGATGGGCGGCGGTTTTTGACGAGCTGGGCAGAATGGCAGGAGATGGTTTGGATTGTGGGCTGGGCGATGGCGGGTGGGTGGGTGGGGGCGTATTCTCATTCGCGCTGGGGCTACCGGTTATGGCTGAGGCTGTTGATGGCGGAGGGTTTACTGCTGTTGGCTTGCTGGCTGTGGCTGGTGGATTTGGGGGTTTGGGTGCCCTGGGTGCCGGGGGCGATCGCAATACCAACAGCGGCTTTGTCAACTCAGGCGGCGCTTAAAGTTACGGAGCGCCGAGGGACATTTCCTTAAAAATGCTCTTGTGCAGAAAAAGGGTCTTGTGCAGATTTCTAATAACCTGAAAATAATAATCTGAGAATAATAATCTGAACATTGCAGAATATCTGTTCATAAGTCTGAGAGGTCATAAGGGGATCAGCTGCGACGACGCCATAAGCTGCTGTATACATTTGACTCTACAGCTTGTGTCTTCTTAGACTTATCCCACCCCACCCTGATTCGACAAAACAATCGCTATGCATTCTACGCTTCGTCCACGATTGACCGCCGCCTTTTCGATCAAAGCGCTGGCTTGCACAACGCTATTAGCAGCGGTTGGCTCACTCGTTATATCTTTCGTCATGTCTTCGCAACCGGCGCAGGCGCAGGCGCTGCCGCCGATGTCGATTCAGTTTAATCCTGAGACATTGCGGAGTCCGGGGCGGCCGGGGGGACGACGACGAGGGGGCGGATCTCGAGGGGAATGTACGGTGGGAGATGTGCCTTTGAGTGCGATCGCTTATTCAGAAACCAAGTCTAGTCAGTCCTTAGGGGTTGATATCATGAGTGAGTCAGTGGGATCGTTTACGACTCAGGCTCAGCCTTTGCTGTGGTTTTATATGCCCAGGGCAATGTCAGGCGAGACCGGAGCGGAGCTAATAGTAAAGAACGAGCGCGATGAGCTGGTATATCGAGGGCGGCTATCAGGCAGTACTGACGGCAGTGGAATTATTAATGTGCCGATGCCGATAGCAATGGAACCGGCGTCTGCCTACCACTGGTTTTTGGCTTTAGACTGCGGTGAGTCATCGTCGGAAAGTGTGGATGGCTGGGTGGTGCGACAGGCTGTTGATCCTAATTCGGCTAGACTTTTGACGCAGGCAGCGGCGCTCAATCGGGTGGCGCTGTATACAAACTACGGCTATGTGCAAGATGCGCTGAGTGAATTGGCGATGTTGCGGTTAGCAGACTTAGACAATCGAGAGATTGCAGCGGATTGGGTTAGATTTTTAAGCGGATTGGGCTTAGAGGATTTGACGGCTGCGCCCATTTTGGACTGCTGTAAGCTAACGGAAATTGGAGCGGAAGAGCCTGAAGTGAAGGCGGTTGAAGAAATTATGCCGATTGAAGCGGAAAAGAGAGAAGTGCCAAGACAATCGGTGATTGAGCAGGTGAGAGATCGGGGGCGATCGCCTCGCGATCAATAAGACGTCAACGGTGTTCTCTGGGGAGTCACCGTTTGTCGTGAAAAATGGTTCGAAGATTTTCCCTTGAATAGATTTTAGAATATCGAAATACTAGGGCCATTGCATCAATGTGAATGGTCACCTGATGAATGGTTGCCTGATTTTTTTAATCGGTTTGGTACGCATCTTAATCTCAAGAGTTTAAGCACAGCCCTCCGTTTTTAGAGATTCCTAACTTGTACTGCCGGTTATAAATCGCTACGAGATCATGTATTGCTCAAGAGAGTCACAAGATCTGCTTGCAGCCGTCAAAAAATAGCTCAACATTGCTTTTAGGCGGGTTGTAAATGATTGAGGCGATCGCCCAACCGTAAAGAAAAAATAAGCGTTTTGCACTATCCGCAGAATCACGGCTAGTTCTTTTGATAGTTCTACATAGGCTAATCAAGCTAGTGACTCACCCAGGAGGTTTTATGAAAGCTGTCCGTTCCCAATTCGGTTCGTCTAGCGAAGTTGCTACACAGTCAATCGGGCATGTTGGCATTTTGCGCGCGGCCCTAGAAAGTTTACAAGATGGATTTATTATTGCGAGTCAGGTAGGCGAGGTGCATCAGATTAATGAGCCTGCTGAGCGGATTTGTGAGCTGCTTCGGCCGATAAAGGTAGACCCAAGGCAGACTGCGCTACTGCCGATAGAAATTTGGCGGATTTGCGAATCGGCAATTACTAATCAAAATGTTCTTTCCTTTCAAAAGATTGGTCTAGATGCTGAGATTATTTTGCCGGATATTGGCACCGTACGAGTGCGCGTACAAAACATCAAAATCGCGCAGACTAGCTACCTGCTGATCGTGCTAGAAGATCGACAGCAAACAATTCGCAATCGGGCATTATCGGATGCAACGCTGTTTGGTCTAACGGAGCGCGAAACAGAAATTTGGCAGATGCGATCGCGCGGCGATGGTTATAAAGAAATTTCTGCGGCGCTTTGGATTAGCGTGGATACGGTAAAAAAGCACGTAAAAAATATCCTGGCTAAACGCCGCAGCCACGAAAATGAGCTGGAATATTTGCTCACGGCATGAGGCAAAAAACGCTCACTGAGTTAACAGCAAGCGTCTTATAAATGGAACCTTTGGGTCGAAATCTAGCTGACTTGTGCTATCTCAGGCGCTGTCTTTACGGCGGCATTTAAGTCGCCGCTTAGCTCAGCATTGCGAATGAGGACTGCCTGCTGAAGCAAAGGCGTTCTAGCGACAGCACTGTTAGCCAACATGAGCAGCGGATTGGCAAGTACGCCAGAGAGCGCAGTGACGGCAACAGCCAAGATTAAGCTAGCCCGCAGCGGTTGCATCCCTTCAATTGACCAGTCGCTGGTGGTGTAAGCCCTTACTTCATCAGACATTTCCTGAGGCTCTTTAACCACCATCATTTTGACAACGCGAATGTAGTAGTAGATGGAGATAACGCTGGTGATCAGACCAATCAGAACGAGCGTATAAGCTCCCGCCTGCCAGCCCGCCCAAAAAATATAAATTTTACCAAAAAAGCCTGCTAGCGGCGGGATCCCGCCTAAAGACAATAGGCAAATACTCAGACACAAAGTCAGCAGCGGATCTTTTTGGTAAAGGCCACTGTAGGCGCTGATTTGATCGGTGCCTGTGCGCAAGGAAAACAAAATAACGCAGGTGAAAGCTCCCAGGTTCATAAACAAGTAGATGAACAGGTAGAACACCAGGCTGGAATAACCTGCATCGGTGCCGATGATCAGGCCGATCATAATGATGCCTGCTTGCCCAATGGAGGAGTAGGCGAGCAGACGCTTCATGCTGGTTTGAGCTAGAGCCACGACGTTGCCGAGGATCATGCTGAGGATAGCTAGGGCCGCGAAGACGAAGCGCCATTGCTCGGACACCATCGGAAAAGCGGTGAGCAGTAGGCGAATAGCAAGGGCAAAGCCCGCAGTTTTAGAGCCAACCGATAGAAAGGCAACAACCGGAGTGGGAGAGCCTTCGTAAACGTCGGGTGTCCATTGGTGGAAAGGCACGGCCGCAACTTTGAAGGCAATTCCGGCAATGACAAAAGCTAGGGCGATGATGAGTCCTAGCGGAGCGACAGTGTTTTCTTCGGCAATGCGACTGGCGATAAGGCTGAGGTTAGTTTCGCCGCCGGACAGACCGTAGAGTAAGGATAGGCCGTAGAGAAAAATGGCGGCGCTAGCGGCCCCAATCAGCAAATACTTGAGCGCGGCTTCGTTAGAGCGCGGGTCGCGCTTCATGTAGCCAGTGAGTAAGTAGGAGGAGATACTTAAGGTTTCTAAAGAGACGAAAATGACTACGAGTTCGTCAGCCCCAGAGAGGAACATGCCGCCGAGCGTTGCCGCAAGTAAGATCGCTAAAAATTCTGCAAGGGCGGTGCCGGAGCGTTCGATGTAGCGAATGCTCATGGGGACGGTGACGGCGGCGCTAAGGAGGATGATGCCGCGAAAGACAACGCTGAGGTTATCGCCGTTGAATGCGCCAAGGAAGGCGATGGGATTATCGGTTCCCCATTGCTGGGTGTAGAGGTTGAGTACGGCTAGCAGTAACCCACTGACGGCGATGTAGGGTGTCCATTTAGTTACGCTTCTGCCGCCGATGATGTCAGTAACTAGCAGCACCATAATCGTGGTAATCACGATTCCCTCTGGCAGGATGACACCTGCGTTTAGCTGAGCGACCAGGTTGGCAAAGTCCATCGACTACGGCCCAGATTGGGGCGAATTAAGGTTTTCCACTTGAAATAGTACCTTGGATTCTTCGATTCCCCTACTGTTTTTAGAAAATAAGTCTGCTAAAAGCGGGTCTTTCTCAATAAATTCCTTGCAAACAAATTTGCTCAGAGACTGCATATATAGACGATCTGTAGACAAAGGTTTATCTGAATTTTCTCGAATTCGTCTGAATTGGCCGTGACTAAAAAATTAATAGACAGATTTTGCCAAGAGGCGCTACAAAGAGAACAGGGCCGCAACTATCCCATTCATAAAGGGTTTGCTTGATTTGAGAATCTTCGTTAGCTTAGACGGAACGCCATGAACGCAGAAATTAGGGTAGATGGATTGAACCATTTTGAGCTATCGCTATAAATAGAGACGCCCGTTTTATAGATGTTTATGAATGAACGCTATGTTCGCTACCGATCCAAATTCAGCCAGTCAATTTAGCTAGTTCTCTCTAGCCGTGCAAAATCTGGCTGGTCAAAATCTATACCGCCGTCTAACCACCCTTAAAAAACGCATAGGTCGCATGTCTACGCTCGTTATTGTTGAATCTCCCACTAAAGCCAAAACTATTCGCAACTTCTTGCCGAAGGGCTATCGAGTGGAGGCGTCTATGGGGCATATTCGCGATTTGCCAAAGTCGGCAAAGGAGATTCCGGCGAAGGTAAAAAAGGAGAAGTGGGCGCAGATTGGCGTGAATACGGAGGCAAATTTTGAGCCTTTGTATGTGATCCCGGCGGATAAAAAGAAGGTGGTAAAGACGCTGAAAGATGCGTTGAAAGATGCAGATGAGCTGGTGCTGGCAACTGATGAAGATCGAGAAGGGGAAAGCATTAGCTGGCATTTGATGGAGGTGCTAAAGCCCAAGGTGCCGACGAAACGCATGGTGTTTCATGAGATTACAAAAGAGGCGATTCAAGAAGCGCTTTCTAACTGTCGAACGATTGACGACAAGCTGGTGCATGCACAGGAAACGCGGCGGATTTTAGACCGACTGGTGGGCTATACGGTGTCCCCTTTGCTGTGGAAGAAGATTGCGTTTGGGCTGTCGGCGGGTCGGGTGCAGTCGGTTTCGGTGCGGCTGCTGGTGGAAAGAGAGCGGGCGCGCCGGGCGTTTAGGCGGGGGTCTTATTGGGATTTGAAGGCGGCGCTGCTGAAGGCGAAGAGTCCTTTTGATGCAAAGTTGGTTTCGGTGGGCGGAACTCGGGTGGCGAACGGGAGCGATTTTGATGAGTCTACGGGTGGGATTAAGGCGGGCCGCAACGTTCTATTGCTGAATGAGCAGGAGGCGCAGACGCTTCAGGCTCGGTTGGAGCAGAGTGCTTGGCAGGTGACTCAGCTAGATGAGCGGCCGAATACTCGCAAGCCAGCTCCCCCGTTTACGACCTCTACTTTGCAGCAGGAGGCGAATCGTAAGCTGGGTTTGTCGGCTCGCGATACGATGCGGACAGCGCAGGGACTATATGAGAAAGGGTTTATTACCTATATGAGGACGGACTCTACGAGTTTGTCTAAGCAGGCGATCG
>JBBSOB010000070.1:0-17970 GCA_038260205.1 Phormidesmidales cyanobacterium | reverse complement strand
GTTTCCGACTGAGGCTGAACGCCGCCGACGGAGCAAAAAACTGCTACCACACCATCTAGCACTCGCATGGAGCGCTCTACTTCAATGGTGAAATCTACGTGGCCCGGCGTGTCGATGATGTTGATCTGATGCTCGCGCCAATTTGTCGTGATGGCGGCGGCGGTGATAGTAATGCCCCGCTCTTTTTCCTGCTCCATCCAATCGGTGACGGCGTTACCGTCATGGACTTCGCCAATTTTATGGACAACGCCTGAGTAGAACAAAATACGCTCAGTCGTCGTTGTTTTGCCTGCGTCAATATGAGCGGCAATGCCAATATTTCTGATTTTGTCGAGTGGAGTTTTACGGGCCACAAAAACCTCCTTGAAGCCTGTCGCAAAATGAAGGAGCTTTTCTGCGACTGAACTATTATAGAAATTACTTGAGAAAATTTACGCAACGGATAACCGTACGTTCTTTGGAGCGTTGTCTGCAATCTGCTAGGGCGATCGCGCTGCATCTGGTTAATCTAATCAGACACAACAGGTCTCACTGAAAATTATCCAGTAAGACCTGTTTGCAAAGACTAAGAACGGTCAGTTAGCGCCAAAAATATTAATAGCGGTAGTGAGCAAACGCTTTATTGGCTTCAGCCATGCGGTGAGTCTCTTCACGCTTACGAACAGCACCACCCGTTTCATTGGCTGCGTCGATGAGTTCGTTAGCAAGTTTTGAAGCCATAGTGCGGCCACCGCGCGATCGCGAAAACTGGGTCAGCCAACGCAAAGAAAGCGCCGTACCCCGCTCAGAGCGAACTTCCATCGGCACTTGGTAAGTAGCACCCCCCACTCGGCGCGCCTTCACTTCAACTAGGGGCGTTGTGTTACGCACTGCCGTTTCAAATGTTTCGAGGGGGTCGTTGCCTGTACGCTCTTCGATCACCTTAAAGGCTCCGTAGAGAATTTTGTTAGCAACGGATTTCTTACCACTTTGCATAATGCGACGAGACATCATGCTAACGAGGCGACTGTTGTAGACAGAATCTGGGGGAACGGTACGCTTTTGGGCGGCTGAACGGCGAGACATGGGGGTTTAACCTTTACTAGATAGTGGGAAGAAATGAATCTATGCCTGTGGCACGAGTCTCTGTTACGGCAAGACTCTCAAAAAAAGATTTTAATTAGGTTGTAGAGCAAGCAGCCAGGCAACCCAACTCGCTACATCGCTCTGCTAATTTCCAAAGCACAGCGGCAAAAAGGTAGAAACACAACGTCACTAGCGAATTGATTGTCAAACGAGCTTCAGCATCACTCTTTTGAATCAGATCCGCCAAGTCTACGCTTATAAACTTGCCTTCAGTGCCCGAAAATGCAGATTAGGAAGCCGCTTTAGGCTTCTTAGCACCGTACTTAGAGCGGCCCTGACGGCGATCCTTGACGCCAGCCGTGTCCAAAGTGCCGCGAATAATATGGTAGCGAACGCCCGGTAGGTCTTTAATTCGACCACCGCGAATCATGACTACTGAGTGCTCCTGAAGGTTGTGACCGATACCAGGAATGTAGGCAGTGACCTCAAAACCAGACGTCAAACGAACCCTGGCCACCTTTCTAAGGGCCGAGTTGGGCTTCTTAGGTGTGGTGGTGTATACACGGGTGCAAACGCCACGGCGCTGAGGGCAGCTCTTGAGGGCGGGAGACTTCGTTTTTTTGGTGGCGTTAGAGCGCTCACTGCGAATGAGCTGTTGAATCGTTGGCATAAGGCGGGGGGGTAATTACTCCGCAAGATAATTTGTCATGAAAAACGATAGTACCAATTATTTTTTCATCCTGTCAATCTTTGATCTAGACTCACATCGGGATCGAGCTGAAAGTTTTTGGCTGAAAAGGCGTAGCCGCACCGACAAGTTTCGGTTGCAATCGGATTGTCGAAGCGAAAGGCACCGCCCATTAGGTCTTCGGAAAAGTCGATTTTGAGGTTTTGGATGTAGGGCAGGCGATCGCGCTGCACCACCAGTCTCACATCATCAAATGCGTATATCTCATCATCCGCCTCAGTCTCAGCATCTAGACTAAGCGCATAGGCCCATTGGGCACAGCTACTAGGCTGCAAACTCAGCCGACAAGAAATTTTAGGTTTACCCTGCCTCTGACGCAGCCGATTAATTTCCTGGCGAGCAGCCACTGTCAGCTCAATCATAAAAATACAAGAAAGAAAACCTATTTTCTATAAAACCATCTCTAGCAGTATAAAGCCACAAAAATAGGGGGTCACCAAACGTTCAGTGCTCCCCTTAAAAAGTTGGTTAGCAGGTAGATAGATTAGTCCTACCGATTGGCTCTGTAGCTAGCTAGATGGCGCTGCCGTCTAGTCCTACCTATCGGGCATTACTATTGAGCATTACCCAAATATTATCTATCCGAGTGACGGGCGTAGTCGTCCTGATAGCGAGTGATGTCATCTTCGCCCAAGTACTCACCATTTTGCACTTCGATCAAAATTAAAGGAATAACGCCAGAGTTCTCTAGGCGATGAGTCGTACAGGCAGGGACATACGTGGACTGATTGGTGCACAGCATAATTTCCTTGTCGCCGCAGGTCACTTTAGCCGTGCCCGAAACCACAATCCAGTGCTCGCTGCGGTGATGGTGCATTTGCAGGCTCAGACGGTGACCCGGCTTGACCTCAATGCGCTTAATTTTATAGCCCGAGCCTTCTTCTAGCACCGTAAACGAACCCCATGGTCTGAGTTCGTTAGAGGCAACGCCCTTAAAGTCAGGAGCAGAGCTGGGCGTAACGGTGGCCTTGTCCGACTGAGTACGTTCTTTAGTTTGAACCATGATATTAATAATCTCCCTCTTAGAGATAGAGTTTATACCCGCAGTAAGAGCAGGCTGTGTGATGGCTGGTACAGATAACAGGCTTCTGACAAGTTTCTGACGGACTGCTGAAAGACTTCAGAGCGCTGGTTAATTCTAACAATCTGCTTCCCTGGTCTGTCAGCGGCAGCGCTAGCCGAAGAGCGTTCCCTACTAAGTCTTCATCCGCATGAACTCAAATTAAAGGCGGATAGAGAAATTTTAATGAAGGTTGTGTAAATTATTCCCGGCCTAGAATGAATAAACCAATGCCGTTATTCACTCGAGCGGCCGTTTGGGGTGGGCGGTTTAGCAGTTGGCCGCCCAGATAAAAGCTAGATGAGCTGCCGCCGTCTAGATTCAGCGCATCTACTGATCCTAATTGCTGCATAATTTGAGCGGTTTCGGCCAGGTTAGGCCCTCTTCCCCCCACGCGCTCGTGGATGGTGGCAATTATCCAAGTGCCATCTGCGGTTTTGCCCACGGCGGTACGAGGTGCAGAACCCTGAATGAAGTTAGTGCTAAATCCTTCTAGCTGTGGGTTGAGTATGATACTGCGATCGCGAATTAAAAGCGGCCCGCCCCCCATCACATTCGGATACTGATCGAATGCTGAAGGCTGACTCTGGCTAGAGAGTCCCACCTGGGTGCCGTTGGTAAACCCAGCCGAATTGCCACTGTTACTACGAAACGCCAGCAAATAGCCATCATTGGGAATGGCGATGCTACCGCTACCCGCCTTACCCATCGTTTGTCGAGCCGTCACCCCATCATTGCGAACGGTCACCACAGTTTCGCTGTCCACAATAGGACTGTAGGCAGTGCCCCAAGCTGAGGTATACCGGCCAATGCCCGCCTGCACATAGCCGCTGTTGAGCGTCAGCACAGGGAACGACTTACCGGCGACGCTGACCGCTTCCGAGAGCGCTAGCCGATCCATCATCAAATCACCCTGGTCATTCCAGGCCATTGCCCCTCGACCCAAAATTGGCCCAGAAAGCCACTGTCCAGCATTACGCACAGCGCCCAAAGGCATTTGATTATTGCGATTAAAAAAGCCTGCGTTAACTGCGCCTGCCGCCCGCTGCTGCTGAGCCGTCGTAATCATCGGCGCGATGCCAATGGCACTGTTAGGATTGCTGCGAATAGGCCGCATCGACAGCATAGCTGGATCGGGCTTGGCAATAAACATGTACACCGGAAAACGGTTAGCACCTAAGCTTACGTACTGCTGACGCCAGCGCAGCCCAGTGGCCCAGGCAATATCTCGTTCGACCATCGCGTCTTTACGAATGTCGATAACAACTCTCGCCGGGTTCCCCGTCGACCAAACTTGAGGACTCGCGCCGTCTTTCGTCTTTACCTTGACGAGGGTGTGACCGCCGAGCGGTGCCACATCAAGCTGAGTGATTAGATTGCCTTTTGCCGCCTTAAAGCCGGAGACCATTTGGGGCGTAATTGTACCCATGACTTTGATCGTGAAGACATCCGAAGACTCCACTTGCCAGGTCGCTGGGCCAGAGAGATCGACAACGATGCGATCGCCCCAAGTCTGCTTTCCCTGACGAACCCCGCTAACCGTAGCCACTGGTAGACCCAGTTTCAGCGTAGAACCCGAAACCTGCGTTGTCCAACCCGCTCGCGCAGCAAAATCAGTGATATCTACATACCGATTAGTACTGTCCCACCAAGCCGGGAGATAATCCGTCCCGTCTTGAGTCGTTGGAAACCAGCGAATAGGCTGCTGTGAAGCATCTGTTGTCGATAGCAACTCTGCTCCAATCAGGCTCGAAACAGCCACACTCGAAAGCCCTAGCCGACCGTCCCGTTGCTGCCAGGCTCCGGCTAGCGTCTGCCCCTGGATCTGAAGGCTAGTTCCTGATGAAGTTGGAAAATCATTGGCGCTAGCCGCTAGCTGAAAAGGCTGAAGCGGCTCCAGATGAGAAATGTCCGACGTCAACTCGGCATCTGACGATAGCGTCGTCTGGTCTAAAGCGGGTTGAATAACCGGAGACTTCTTCAGCGCCACTGAACTCACAAACACCCAGGCTAGGGCAGTTGTAGCGATCAGCAAAGCGATTCTGAGCGACGTTAAACTAGGTGTTCCCGACCTTTCGTTAATCGGGGCTTTTAGAGGGATCTGTCTACCCGCTCGACTGGATAATCGGCGAGGAGAAACCGGCTGACGACGAAATAGCGATTTCATAGATTGCTGAGTAGATTCCAGACGAGTACAAGAGAGTTGGAGCCGTAAGTGGTGACAAGGTTCACACAAAAAGGCACCATAAGTTCAAGACTTTTAGTTAAGAGAGCTTTACGAAAAGTTGCTGCGGCTATTAGGCAACGGGTAATTAAGAGTGTGGCTAAGGGTGCGATTAGGAATGTTCGACTCTTTCAAGGCTTCCCCACTGCGCCCTGAGCGACAAACGGTACTTAGAGCTTAAGTGGATGGCAGAGCCAGTTCGTTAGCAATCTGACAGTGGTTTTATTGTCTACAAAATATCAGGCAGTTTTGGTGGAGATTCGTTAGAGACGCTGCGTATTTCTGTAAAAGTACGGAGAAGACAGTCGATGTTTTGAACAGCTTTTGCCTGCGATCGCCGGTAGGACATCAACAAAAATAGTCAAATAGTCAAAGCAGGGTGGCTGGCAGACGCCAAATCTGAGCAGTTAACCAGAGCAGTGCGTAAAAAACCGTAGTCTCAGATACAATTTCAGACCTTTGAATCTGTTTTTATTATTTCATAAGGCAGCCTGCAGGTATAACACCGTACAAACCGCTAACCAACAAATCAGTGGTGTTTCAGATGGTTTCAGTTTCAATATCGCTTAATAATTCTCTATAATTTTTTAAGGCATAGGTCATTGATTCAGTCTTATTGATCCAGCTTCGTTCATTCTCATTCAATAGGTAACGCACGAGTGACTGTAAATTCGACCGCTCCTCAGACAGCCCACAAAACAACATTTCAAACAGATGTATTAGAGTCGCTAGGTCCTAGCTGGCTAGTAGAAGAGCGCGATGCCTGCGGCGTGGGTTTTATTGCCGACCAGCAAGGCCGAGCTAGCCATCGCCTGGTTGTAGATACGCTGAGCGCGCTGTCCTGCATGGAACATCGAGGCGGTTGCTGTGCGGATCAAGAATCTGGTGATGGCGCGGGGATTATGACCGCTATTCCTTGGAAGCTGCTGAAAAAATGGTCTGACGAGCAGGGAATAGATGAGTTAGTGCCTGGAAGAACAGGTGTGGCGATGGTGTTTTTGCCACAAGACAACGACGCTGCCGTTGCGGTCAAAGAAGTTTTTGAAAAGTCAGTTAGTGCGACGGATTTGACTTTTATTGGCTGGCGAGAAGTGCCCATACAGCCGGATACGCTGGGCCAGTTAGCCAGAGATTTTCAGCCGCAGATTGCTCAAGCTGTAGTGATTTCGAGAAATCTGACCGGGGATGAATTGGAGCGATCGCTCTTCGTTGCCCGCCGCCGCTTCGAGCAGTCGAGAAATCAGGTCATTGCCCAATCAGATCATCCCCAGTTATTCGACAACGCCTACGTTTGTTCCTTCTCCACCCGCACCGTCGTCTACAAAGGCATGGTGAAATCTGACGTTTTAGGCCGCTTCTACGAAGATCTTCAGGACACAGATTACGAAAGTGCTTTTGCGGTCTATCACCGACGATTTAGCACGAATACGCTTCCCAAATGGCCGCTCGCTCATCCCATGCGCTTGCTAGGTCACAACGGCGAAATTAATACGCTGATCGGCAACATCAACTGGATGACCGCGCGCCAGGCCGATTTGTCTCATCCGGTGTGGGAAAACAATCTGGAAATTCTTAAGCCCATTGTTGATGTGAGAAATAGCGATTCCGCTAACTTAGACAACGTGATGGAGCTGTTGGTGCGAACGGGGCGATCGCCCGCCCAATCTCTGATGATTATGGTGCCAGAAGCCTATAAAAATCAGCCAGAGCTAACTGAATATCCAGAGATTGTTGACTTTTACGAATATTACAGCAGCATTCAAGAACCCTGGGACGGCCCGGCGCTAGTCGTGTTCTGCGATGGCAAACAGGTGGGTGCAACGCTCGATCGCAATGGCCTACGTCCGGCTCGCTACGTCATCACCAAATCGGGGTACGTCGTGGTCTCTTCTGAAGCAGGCGTAGTCGATATTCCGATTGAAGATATTGTCGAAAAAGGCAGGCTTGGCCCTGGTCAGATGATTGCCGTAGACTTTGAAGAAAGTCACGAGATTCTAAAGAATTGGGAGATCAAGCAGCGCATTGCCAAATCGCAGCCTTATGGCCAATGGCTAGCAGAAAGACGCCAGGAGATTTTGCCTCAGCTCTTTAACGAAGAGACTCACCTAGAAAAACAGGACTTGCTCATACAGCAGACGGCCTTTGGCGTCACCGCTGAAGATATGGACATGATCATTCAAGACATGGCCGCACAGGGCAAAGAACCCACTTTCTGCATGGGCAACGACACGCCTTTAGCGGTTCTATCAGATAAGCCTCATTTGCTATACGACTATTTCAAGCAGCGTTTTGCTCAGGTCACGAACCCGCCTATCGACCCTCTACGCGAGCGGCTCGTCATGTCTTTGGGTCTGCAGCTCGGCGCTCAGGGTAACTTGCTCGAAGAACATCCCGAGCAGGCTAGGTTGCTAAAGCTAGAGTCGCCCGTCATCAACGATACCGAGATGGCGCTGATTCGAGCATCAGACTTTGTAGTGGCAGAAATTTCGACGCTGTATAGCCTCGAAGGTGGACCAACGGGACTGAAAGCGGCAATTGAGGCTTTGTGCGATCGCGCCGCTACAGCGGTCAGAGCAGGCGGTGAAATTTTGATTTTGAGCGATCGCCTCGACCGCGAAGGCCATCTCACCACCCTTTCCGATACCCAAACCTACATTCCACCACTCGCCGCGGTGGGCGCGGTTCATCACCACCTAATTGCCCAAGGGCTGCGAATGAAGACTTCCTTGATTGTGGACACTGCGCAATGCTGGAGTACGCATCAGTACGCCTGTTTGCTAGGGTACGGTGCGACCGCGATCTGCCCATACCTGACGCTAGAGAGCATTCGCCACTGGTGGGCCGACAACAAAACGCAGAAGCAAATGGAATCTGGCAGGCTGCCCGTTTCTACGCTCAACGGCGCTCAGGCCAACTATCGTAAAGCAGTGGACAATGGCCTGCTGAAAATTCTTTCTAAAATGGGCATCTCCTTGCTGAGCAGCTATCGGGGCGCTCAAATTTTTGAAGCCGTCGGCATTGGCAAAGACTTGCTAGACATCGCTTTTAAAGGCAGCGTCTCGCGTCTAGGTGGACTCAACATTGAGGAGCTAGCACAGGAAACGATGTCCTTTCACGAAAAGGCATTTCCTGAGCTAACGCGCAAACGTTTGGACAATATGGGCTTTGTGCAGTCGCGGCCATCGGGCGAGTATCACATGAACAACCCGGCCATGACTAAGCTATTGCACAAAGCAGTAGAAACCAAGCAGTACGACCATTACGAGCTATATCATCAGCAGCTTAGCGATCGGCCCAGTGCCGCCTTGCGCGACCTGTTGGACTTTAAGAGCGACCGAGAATCTATCGAACTCTCCGATGTCGAACCCGTCGAGTCCATCATGCGTCTGTTCTGCACGGGCGGCATGTCTTTGGGTTCTTTGTCCCGCGAAGCTCATGAGACTTTGGGCATTGCCATGAACCGGATCGGCGGCAAATCAAACTCTGGAGAAGGCGGCGAAGACAGGGTGCGCTTCAAAGTGCTAGACGACGTAGATAGCGAAGGACTCTCACAGACGCTGCCTCATCTTAAGGGATTACAAAACGGCGATACCGCGTCTTCAGCAATCAAACAGGTGGCTTCAGGTCGCTTTGGCGTTACGCCCGAGTACTTGATGAGCGCTCAGCAAATTGAAATCAAAATGGCTCAGGGGGCAAAGCCGGGTGAGGGCGGTCAGCTACCGGGCAAGAAAGTCAGCGAGTACATTGCCTCTCTGCGCCGGTCCAAACCGGGTGTCACGCTAATTTCACCGCCGCCACATCACGATATTTATTCGATTGAAGATCTGTCGCAGCTAATTTTCGATCTGCATCAAATTAATCCGAAGGCCGGTGTTTCGGTAAAACTGGTGGCAGAAATTGGCATCGGCACCATTGCCGCTGGTGTGGCTAAAGCCAACGCCGATGTGATTCAGATTTCGGGCCATGATGGCGGCACGGGCGCATCGCCGCTCAGCTCGATTAAGCACGCGGGGATGCCCTGGGAACTGGGTCTAACTGAAGTGCATCGAGTGCTGATGGAAAATCAGCTGCGCGATCGCGTCACGCTCCGAGTCGATGGCGGTCTTAAAACCGGCTGGGATGTGGTGATGGGCGCGCTGATGGGCGCTGAAGAATATGGCTTTGGCTCTATTGCCATGATTTCTGAAGGCTGCATTATGGCCCGCGTGTGCCATACCAATCAATGTCCTGTGGGCGTCGCCACTCAGCAAGAAGTCCTGCGCAAGCGCTTTTCTGGAACACCTGGAAAAGTAGTCAATTTCTTCTACTTTATTGCGGAAGAAGTACGCGCTTTGCTCGCAAAACTAGGCTATCGTTCGCTAACTGAGGTGATCGGACGCGCTGATTTGCTAGTGCCTCGCGATGATGTGTCTTTAGCAAAAACAAAGTCTTTGGATCTTTCGACGCTGGTGCAGTTGCCAGATGTAAGAAGCGATCGCACCTGGCTAAATCACGGCGACATTCACACCAACGGCCCCGTTCTAGACGATCAGATTCTGGCAGATGCAGAGATTGCTAGCGCGATTGAAGATCAGGGCGCGGCTGAGAAAAGCTGGAAGGTCGTGAATACTGATCGGACGGTGGGAGCGCGGATTTCGGGAGCGATCGCCCAAAAATATGGCAACGATCGCTTCGAGGGCCAGCTCAACCTCACTTTCCACGGCAGCATTGGCCAAAGCTTCGGCGCGTTCAACCTCTCCGGCATGAATCTCACTCTCATCGGCGAAGCCAACGACTACGTCGGCAAGGGCATGAACGGCGGCGAAATTGTCATTCGGCCCTTCGAAAAAGCGACCTATGCCGCGACCGACAACGTTATTCTCGGCAACACCTGCATCTACGGTGCAACCGGCGGCACCCTATACGCCAACGGCATCGCGGGCGAACGATTTGCCGTGCGTAACTCCAAAGGCAAAGCCGTGATCGAAGGGGCGGGCGACCACTGCTGCGAATATATGACTGGCGGTGTCATCGTCGTTCTCGGGGGCGTCGGCCGCAACGTCGGTGCAGGGATGACCGGCGGACTGGGCTATTTCCTTGACGAAGCAGGCGACTTCCAAACGCGGGTAAATCCTGAGATTGTGCAGGTGCAAAAAGTTCGCAGCGAGGCAGGCGCACAGCAGCTAAAGTCTATGATTGAAGCTCATGCCGAAAGAACGGGCAGCGCCAAAGCTAAGGAAATTTTGGCGGACTGGGATACTTACCTCCCTCAGTTTTGGCAAGTGGTGCCACCTTCCGAAGCCGATAATCTAGAAGCCAATAACCTAGAAGCCGCTGTCGAGGAAAGCAAAATTACCACCACGGTTAGCTAGATTGAGGTAGTCCCATCTCAAAGTCGTAGGGCCAGTTGGATGTCATCTAGTCAACATCATTGATCAGGACTAGCCAGACAAGTTATAAAGGGCGCTGATCTCCAAATGCAGGCGGAATCCTTCCGGGTTAGGCTGTGGTGAGATTGGACGCTCAATTATCTTCTAATGCCACGCTATGTTTTTGCGCACAGTGCTCAGGGATCTTTCCACCGCTTTTTCCAGCGTCTACAGCGGCTGGATTTTGTGGAACTTATTTCTAGCGTTCATTCCCCTTTTTCTTAGCTATATCTTATTTCGGCGCAAAGACCTTTCGCCTACAAAAATCTGGGGTTCGCTTATTATCATGAGCGTCATCGGCACTGTTGGGCTGTGGCCTCGGTTGCCCAGAGTATTGGAGGCGCAAATGCAGGTGATCAACGCGCTAGTTTCGGGCGATCGCACAGCCCAACTCAAGGTCTTCTGGTGGATTGCCCTTGCGGCCCTCTCTCTAATCCTCAGCTTCTCTCTGTTCCAACGAGAAAAAAGCAGACGCACCGCCCTCTGGTGGCTCAGCCTGATCGCCTTTATAGCGTTCTTACCCAACGCACCTTACGTACTCACCGACATTATTCATCTCATTCGAGCAATTAGTTTGGGAGGTCTGCGTACGTGGGTCGTGGCGATAGTGCTAATTCCTATGCACACGGTAGCCATCCTATTAGGGTTCGAAGCCTACGTGATCGCGCTGATTAATCAAGCTCACTATCTGAAAAAAAAAGGCAACGGGCGCTTTATTTTGCCGACCGAACTGCTGTTTCATGCTCTGAGCGCTATCGGCATTTATCTGGGCCGATTTGTTCGGCTCAATAGCTGGGATTTGGCCACCGATCCGACTAGTGTCGCCATCACAACGCTTAACGCCCTGACCACAAAACGCCCAGCCGCCGTCGTTTTTGTGACTTTCATCATTCTCACGGTGCTTTATTGGGTGATGAAGCAAATTACCTTGGGTATCAAGCTCCGCATTTATTACAGCCAAAGGGGAATGGATGCCCTTGATTTATAGACAGTAAAAAGCTGAGCAAAGATTGTGGCTGGGAAAACTAGCCGCTGGGAAAACTGCGTAAGAAGACTCAACCCCAACTAAAGCCATGACACCCGTTAGCGAGGAGCTGTCAGCATATTACCAGCAGCTGCATTTACAACCGGATGCTACTTCGCAAAATGTAGATGATGCCTACTTCAAGCTCAGAGCGCAAAAAATTCGAGAAGATGCTCGGCAAGACTTAGCGGCGCTCAAGGTAGCTCGCGATAAACTTAAGGCTCATTTGCAAACTAGTGAGTATTTGTCTGAGTCTTCGTCCGCGATCGCCTCAGATAGTTCGCCCTCAACTCACGCCAAAATTACGCCGATAGCAGCCTTATCTGCCGCGTTGCAGCAACTCGGGTTTGCGAGCCACATCAAACTTCAAGCAAAAACGCTGCATATTGGCATCCAGATCGATTTAGCCGCCGATCCTAGTGCCATTAATCCTAATGCCATTAAAGGACAAATTTATCAGCTACTCAGCAAAGAAAGTCCTGAGGCTTATGGTCTAGATGCGGTAGAAACCGTTCGACTATATGGGCTAGATAAAAATTCAAAACTTTCGCAGCAGGTAATCTGGAAAAAAGCCTTTCCGCTACCTAGACTGAAATTGACCGAGGCCGACACCGACCTTTATTCATTTGATAATCGGCTGAGCAGCACGCTGTTTTTTCCAGGACTACTGTTACTCGCCGCGGGCTTAAACATAGATCCTTTCAAATCGCTCTTGTTTGGCATTAGCATTTGGCTACATGAATGCGGACATGCCACCGTTGCCTGGTTATGCGGCTATCGGGCCTTACCGCTGCCTTTTGGCTGGACGAGTATTAGCAATGAGCGATCGCTCTTCGTCTATTTCGGCATTCTCACGCTATTTGGCCTATTGTTCTGGTCGGGACTCAAAGAAAAGCGGCGCTGGCCAATCGTACTCGCAGGGATTCTGGCCGTTCTCCAGTTTTATCTAACCTGGATGATTTCAGAACACACCACTTTTTTGCTCTTTTCTTTTGGCGGTATTGGCGGCGAGTTCTACCTTTCCGCCCTGCTTATCGTCAGCTTTTTCTTTCCACTGCCCGACTATTGGCGCTGGGATTTTTATCGCTATCCGGCGGCGATCGCGGCGGGTTTTACCTTCATCGGCTCGTTTTCGCGCTGGCAAAAAATCGACAAGGGGCTAGAGGCTATTCCCTGGGGCACCCTATTCGGCGGCGCGGGCGATGCGGGCGGCGATATGAATCAGCTCACTGAAGTTTACGGCTGGAGCGATCAGCGAATTATTGATACCTATAACGGCATTGGGACTGTTTGCGCGATCGCGATTATCAGCGTCTATTTCTACGTCTTCTTAAAAAACAGAAACCATCTCTACCTCTACGCCCTCTGGCAAAACCGACGGCTCGAACCATTCGCGCGAGTCAGGCGATCGCTACGCTAACTGGCCCTAAAAGTTTGCAGGCCAGAAGCTGCCTATTTAGGCAACAAGAGAAGACTATAGAGGACGACGCTTTTTTAAGTAATTGAGCGATCGCACATTCGGCAACACCAAAGCAATCACCACAATAATGGCAGTCACCAGCTTCAGATCCGAAGCCTCAAACCCAAAGTTGCCGCCCACATTCAGCGCCAGCGTACTCGCCAACCAGTACAAAATGGCCCCTACCGACACCGCTAACGTCGCCAGCGGAACCGTCCCCGACGGCAGCAGCACTTCACCGACAATCACCGTTGCCAGCCCAATCACCACCGTCCCCACGCCCAAGCTCACATCCGCAAATCCATTGAGCTGCGCAAACAGCGCTCCCGACAGCGCTGCCAGTCCGTTGCTAATGGCAATTCCTAGCAAAATTAGGCGATCGCTGCGGATCCCCTGAGCCTGAGCCATACCCGGATTCATACCCGTCGCTCGCATCGCCAAACCAAGTTGAGAGGTTAAAAAGAAATCAACTAGCAGTTTGGCAATGACCAATGCAACCAGCAAAATGAGCGGCACCACCATCTCACTAGGAACCACGCTCAGCCAAGGCTTAAACAGATCAATCACCGTGGGCTGACCCAGCAGCGGCAGATTAGGCCGACCCATAATTCGCAAATTGACAGAATAAAGCGCCGTCATCGTTAGAATGCTGGCGAGCAGATTCAAAATACCGAGACGGACACTGAGCAAAGCGGTGCATAAACCGGCTAACAGACCCGCAGCGATCGCACAGCCCGTTGCCAGAAACGGATTCACGCCCGCCACAATCAGCGTCCCCGCGACCGCTGCGCCCAAAGGAAAGCTGCCATCTACCGTTAAATCAGGAAAATCCAGCACTCGAAAAGAAAGGTACACGCCCAGGCTCAAAAAGCCATAGATCAAACCCGTTTCGATTGCGCCCCAAAAAGCTATCGAACTCACAAACGAATCCTTCTAATCACTTCGCCCCATCATAAAGGAGGCCGCACCCGGATAAACCAAAGCACGGCCCTCATTAAAATGGAATGGCTTTTACCAATCGGTTCTATGCGCCAACGACGACGCCACCGTTGGGATGCATCACCTGTCCGGTCATATAAGACGCATCTTCAGACGCTAAGAATACAAAGCAAGTGGCCACTTCTACCGGCTGCCCAGCTCGCTTCATCGGCACCTGCTTACCAAAGCCTTCTACCTTATCAGCCGGAAAAGCATCGGGAATAAAAGGTGTCCAGATGGGGCCAGGAGCCACACCGTTGACGCGGATTTTCTTTTCAATCAGGCGTTGGGAGAGCGATCGCAAAAAGGCCAAATTCGCCCCTTTAGTCGTCGAATAGCTCAACAAAGGCGCATTGCCCTTATAGGCGTTAATCGAAGTGGTGATGATAATCGAGCTACCTTCCTTCATCAGCGGAATCGCCGCCTTCGAAAGATAGAACATAGGAAACACATTGGTGCTAAAGATACTTCCAAGTCGAGCAGCATCAATCTCATCCCAGTCTTCTTCCATGTACTGCTCAGCCGCATTGCTCACCAAAATATCGAGCTGACCGTACTCATCCATGGTTTTTTGCACAATTTCTTGGCAAAAAGTTTCGTTACTCAAATCACCCGGCAGCAGCAAACACTTCTGGCCTTCGGCTTCTACCAGCTTTTTCACTTTCTCGGCGTCCTTGTGCTCATCCAAATAAGACACGGCAACATCCGCCCCTTCCTTGGCGTACAGCACTGCCACCGAGCGGCCTATACCGCTGTCGCCCCCAGTAATCAGAGCGACTTTGCCTTTGAGTTTCTCGCTCCCTTTATAGCTCTCGCGATCATAAATCGGAGCGGGCGTCATCTCATACTCGCGCGCAGGCTGACGGTCTTGAGACTGAGCCGGAATTTGATCAGGTGTAATAGTTGACATTGAATCGTTCCAGTAATTTGTTCTAGTAGGAGAGTCTCCTCACATAAGAACAGCTCTTTTTAATTCTATTCACTATCAAAAGTAGAATTTAGCGCCCGGCTCCACCCATCAAAAATACGCCATAAGAGGCATTAGCGCTGACCTTAGACTTACCGAGCTGTTATCGCTTATCGCTCTATTATTGTGTTGCCCTGTTACCGCTCTGCATCTTTGGGTTCTGTTGCCATAATGATGGTGTTTGCCAGTTGAAAAGCCCAGCCAGCAACCGCCGCAAAAAACAACAGCGTCACGGGAGCTAGCCCCGCAAACGGAAACGCCACTAACAGCAAAATAGATAGCAGAATAGTCAACCGAACCCAGCTATTGTTCATCACAACTTCCTTCCCTAATACTTAATCAAAAATTAATCAAAAATTACTTAATCAAAAATAATCTAGTCTCTAATTTAGACCGAATGACTCCATTCAACGTCTGACCGCAGACAGACGACGAAAAATTCATCGCCCCCTACGCTCAAGAGTATCTTGATGTTTTTCAATTCTCGCGCTCATATTTTTTGTAGGCCGTTAGAGGATTTTTTTCTATGAACCTTTTTTCATTGTCAGCTTTTTCCACATTACGCCGCATTGCGATTGTCTTTATCGCCGGACTCACTCTAATGATAACAACGGCTTGCAGCCAAGCAGATACCACCGCCAGCGTAGATGCTAACCCCGCCGTTCCTGAAGCTAGCGAAGCGGCCATTAACCGAGCGCAAAACAACCTTAGCGATAAAGCCATCGACGAAGATGTGCTGTCTCAACAAGGGGCATCTCGCGCTCGCCAAACGACTAGCCCCGTCATTGCCAACTAGTAACCGCACTTTCTTGAGCGGACTTTAGGTGGCCTTATTGACCTAAAGTCTTTTTTACTGCACGGTTTCGTCGGCTCTGTCAGTCACTGAATTTGGCAGAGTCACGCCCATTGATTCGGCGGCAGAGGGGTTGATGTACAGCCGCAAAACATTAGCAAACTCTACGGGTAAATCTTCTGGATTAGCGCCTTTTAGTACCTTTACGACCATTTCCCCCGTTTGAACGCCGATGTCGTAATAGTTAAATCCTATGCTGGCGATCGCTCCTCTTTTCACCGAGTCAGTATCGCCCGAAAACACAGGCAAGCCATTCTCTTTTCCCACCTGCACCACAGATTCTAGCGCCGAGACCACCGTGTTATCGGTCGGAACATAAATGGCATCGACCGAGCCAACTAAACTACGCGCAGCCGTCGCTACCTCACTGGAAGAGGCCACCGTTGCTTCTTTTACCTCGTTAAACCCGGCTTTTGAGGCGTTCTCCTTGACCAGATTGACTAAGCTCACCGAGTTATCCTCACCAGCGCTATAGATAACGCCTACAGTATTGGCCTCTGGCAAAATCTCTTTGATCAGGGCTAGGTGTTGTTTGACCGGTGACAAATCGCTGACGCCACTCACCGAGCCGCCAGGTTTTTCAACGCTATTTACTAGCTTGGCAGCGAGCGGATCGGTCACCGCCGAGAAAATAACGGGTATGTTGCCCGCTTTAGAAACGGCGGATTGGGCGCTGGGAGTGGCGATCGCAACAATCACATCTGGCCTAGCTGCCGCAAACTTTTGGGCAATTTGAGCCGCCGTCGCCGGATTCGCCTGTGCGCTTTGCAGCTCCCACCGTAAGCTTTCACCCTCTTTATAGCCAGCCGCTTCTAGCGCTGCTTTAACCCCTGCTTGCACCGCGTCCAAAGAAGGATGCTCCACAAACTGAGAGACCGCAACGAACGGCATATCTGTCGAGCTGCCCCCTGTTTCACCGCTGCCACAGCTCACCAGCACAGCGCTGATTGCACCTAATAAACCCAAGAGGGCAAAAGACAAAAACTTAGCGCGGCTTAAGTAGGACATAGTTCTCAACTTAAATGCAGAACGTCACTGCTAATTTTAGCGGGGCAGGTTGTTATTCAAACAGTTATTATCGGCAACACCTGGCTGTTTACGAACCTGAAAAAACAAATTATCTAAAACCTGTTGCGCTGTATAGTTCGCCTCAGCCGGGAAAGTAGATTTGCTCAGCCCTGTTTCTTCCGCCGCGATCGCAGCTTTTGCATAGGCGCTGCCAATCGCCTCCTACAAATAAGGTTTCAAGCTAGAACTATCCGTCATCAAATCAGCAATTTCTAACCGTTGAATACGAATGGTATTACGCCAGCTACGATTTCTCTTTTGCGGTTGATATTCCCACTTCAGTAATTGTGCCAGCAAAACGCTCAGCCGATTACGTAGCTCCGAACGCTGCTACCGCCCCAAAGATTCAATCTTCTCTATCAGGTTAGAAACATCTAAATCAGCCCATCGCCCCTGAAGAATAAGCGCCGACTGTTCTTGAGTCCAGGCATAAAAGTCTTTCTCATAGAGACCTTTATCGAGCTGGCCGCGAGCAGAAAAACCTTGAGCTGAAGTCATAAGCGTCATGAGGAAGCGACATGCTGGCTTCGCGAACTGTAATACAAGGACAATGATCGCGTTTTTCACAGTGGGTAACTTAATACCAACCGCAGTTTATTTGAGTTGCTGTGAATTTTTAACTCAAAAATCTTTAATCACAGGTGTCTGGTATGTTTTTTAGATCCACTGTGGATTCTTGGATCTACGTTTTTGCGATCGCGCTACCCCTCATCGTTATCTCAACGATCGCGCCTTCTTTAGCCAACGCTGAGGTTTCGACCATCCTCTATTTGGCCCTCACGATTATCCCGCTGGTTCTCATTCCAGCGTGGCTCTTAATGTCTACCTACTACCGAGTAGACTCAACGATTATGCGCGTTCAAGCAGGCCCTTTCTGCTGGTCAATTCCACTCGATCAAATTAGGAATGTCACCGCCGAGCGATCGCTATCCGCAGCGCCTGCACTTTCAGCCAACCGCCTCAGAATTGACTACGGACGGCAGCGTTCTATCCGAGTCTCCCCCAAAAATAGAGCCGCTTTCATCACAGCTATCGGTCATCAACCCACCGACGTCTTGACAGAACCCTCATCACAGCAGTTCAGCTATTAAAATTCAACGACCTTAGATCCGGTTT
>JBBSOB010000069.1:0-17975 GCA_038260205.1 Phormidesmidales cyanobacterium | reverse complement strand
TTTCTACTGAGAAAATTGAAAATGGACGAATCAACTACCCCAGCAGTTAAGAAAGGCGATCGCATCGAGGTTACCTATGCGGATAAGCAATTTGAGGTAATCGTTATCGATCCTGATGGCCTTGGGCCTGGACAACCCGCTTACGGGTTTGGCTTCATGATGGCTGCTAAATACATTGGTATCCCCCAAGCAACCCTCTCAGAGAGGGTCATCGGAATCGACGATGGTGAGGTACTGAAGAACCCATCTGGCAAGCTTTTCAGGGTCATCGGAATCGATGGGTCAGATGGCAATAGATACAGCGTGATTGAAGCTTCAGACTGGTTCGATTTGTCTACTGATGTTTTGATAAACCCTGGAAAAACTCGCAAACCGACTAAGCAGAAAATAGCCGATTTTCTGAAGTGGTTCGCGGTCAAAGGCTTTTATTTCAGCGCCAATATCGCAGCTAAGGGCGTAGCCACGGCCAAGGATGACAGGGCACTCAGTCGGTGGCTTCAAAAGCGAGAATCTGGCAAGTACACGAGAAAGGATTACACAGATACTCTGAGCGATGCTGGTATTCCCGAAATTGAATTTGCTATTCGGACAAATGAGGTCTACGTAGGGCTATTCGGGCTGAAGGCCGCTGAAATGAAAGAGAAATGGCATTTAATGGCTGGTGATCCGAAAATCGCGCGAAATTACATCAGCGAGGAAAAAGGACTAGAAGCCGTCAAGTTCTGTGAGCGCCTTGTGACCATGCTTTACTCAGATGACCTAGACGAGGCCCACACCGAAGCCATTCGCCTCACAGCACGAAAGTTCAAGCTTCATACATTTAGATAGCGCTGAGGAGAGCCGAAGCAAATACCACAGCGCAGAATTCCAAACATTTAAATGTTTGGAATTTCAAATTTCTAAAGCTTTGAAGCTTCAGAGTTTTAGAAATTTAGAGTTTTGAATTGGCGAAACTTTGAAAAGCTAAAATTTTGGCAGTTTAGAACGGCACCATTTCAATTTGGCTTCAGAGGTTTTGCTCATCCACTCAGATAGAAGGGTCTGTACGATATCAGACTTATCAACGCTAACCCCTTGAGCTTTGAGTGTCGCGATTACAATGCCAAAGTTCGCGTCTGTTTCAGCCTCCACGTAGAAGGTTCTGCCAACCCAATCGGGATCAGACCGTTTACCGTTAGCGGGTCTGCCGATAGCTTTGGGAGGCGTGTTTTGAGTTTTGAGTTGCTTCGGCTTAGCCACTGAGCCAGATGACTGCTTCGAAGTAACTTTTTCTTCCTGCTGCTCTACAGCATCACTATTATCTGATCTTGATTCCGTAAGAAAATCGAAATCGCTCATTTTATGCCTCCTTATTTCCTGCTAGTAGTGATTCAGTGAGCGCTACGACCTCAGCAGCTAACGCATCACCATCCGCTTGAGCGTTCTTGGCGTTGGAGTCGCCTTTGACTTCCCCAGCTATTAACCCTTTTGCTGATGCTTTTTCCCACGCGGCAAATTTTCGGATCTCATTGGTTGCCAGTGGTGCTTTTAGTCTGGATAGCGCTGCTCGCGCAGCAGCGCCAGTTTTCTGAGGAGCTGATGGAACGATAGAGAGGTAGCAGAGATAGTTAGCCCCAAGACTTTCTAAGGCATCTATGGATTGCTTAAGAGCATCTAGAGCCAGCGCTGAAGGAGCTGAGGGAAGAACTAGCAGATCAGCTCCCTTCGATAGCGACTCTAAGTCTTCACGGTTCGGTCTAGCTGGGGTGTCAATTACTAGATGATCGTAATTTCGTGACTCGCGTGGGGCTGATAGCTGATCACAAACCCCAAACGGCATACCAGGGCCACGGTTCACCCACCCAATGGCGCTACGGTTCGGATCGCCATCTATCAGCAATGTCTTACCTCTGTTTTGGGAGAGCCAGTAGGCAAATGCGATCGCACTTGTGGTTTTGCCAATGCCACCTTTAAAACCGGCGACGGTAATAATCATTTTGGTTGCCAATCTGAAACTTCAGAATGTCGGAATTTTAGCATCTCAACGTTTCGACTGTCTAAAAACTTAGAGTTTCAAATTGGCGAAATGTTAAAACGCCTACTACTAGATTGCTCATCTCAAGCGGCTCAGTCGATGACGATGTTTCTGCTGCGACCAGACATGCTGCCAGGTAGCTTGATGGTGTGTTTTATCTGTTTCAGCTTCTTCTCGCACTTGCGGCAGCTCAGATACATGATGGTGCAGTCGCCTATCCACCCCCAGTGCTTTAAGAAGTTAGGTTCAGCTCCACACAAGGCGGGCTTGAACCAAAGCATGAAGGGCGGGGCGGGTTCGCCAGGAATAGCATGGACTACTCGGTTATCCAGCGTTGCTCCTTTCCCGCCCTTAAATCCAAAGCTAATTAGATCCGATTCTTCAGGCGGCGGGGGCGGCGCTGGCGGCGATGCTATTACCGGCTCACGGTTTTCTGACACGTTGGCTGTTTTGAGCGCAGGAGGCTTGAGCGCTTGCCAGTCCTCGGACTGTCGCCATGCTTCCATCTGTCCAATGAGATCTTGGGCTTTATCTAGTAGCCGTCGCCGTTGCATAGCAGCGACTGCGGCTAGATGTTGTGCGCTGCCTTCTTGGCCACAGCCCTCAAAAGTGTTCTTGCCATCGATGGGAATTCGTTTGCGGGCATAGCGCTTACCCGACTTGCTATGGGGCACCACTTCAACCACAGTTTTCGGCACGGCGATCTCCCCGACTATCCGAATGCGATGTTCAATCAGATCGAGGGTGTCCAGCAGCACAGCAAATTCTTCGTCCATCAGACAGCGTGTCGTATAAGTTTCGCTTTATCTTACGACAAAGATGTGGCGGGGGTTAAATCGTTCAGAAACGCTCCTGATTTTTAAGTGATCGCACAACGGTAAAGGTGCAGCGGGTGGCGATCGCCCTATTGGGCGCGAATCCTACCCAAAATAAATTCCCTTATATGGGTTACGCTAAAAGTTACACTACATAGCTATAGGCTAATGGTCGCGAGGGGTTGATAGTCCTGAAGGACATAGGCTGTGTACGCAATCGCATACGGGAATTTGTAGGTGGGCACCACCCCCGATGCCGCCATGGTTCAAACTCTCGAAGAGCCTTAGCTAACAACCTCGCGCTGGGCTAGACTTGCAGCCAAGAGAAGACTTCGCCCGGTGTTAGTTCTACGGCCTCTGCAAATTTAGGGGTAGGCAAGCTTTCTGAGGGGTCTTCAAATATATCGACTGCTCTACCTGAGCTATAGGTAAATATCAAAGACTCTGCTGGGTCTATGATCCACCCCATTTCACACCCTTGATTCAGGCAATGGATGACGTTGCGAGTGACTCGTGTTTGACTCTGACTGGGCGAGAGAATCTCGATTGTCCAATCTGGCGGTATGTCGAATGTGTTGGCAACTTGACCATCGCGATCGCACGGAATGCGCTCTGACCGAAAAACGGCAATATCTGGAATAATTGAGCGGCCACCAAAGGTACAGCGCAGTTCTGGAAAAGCTTGAGCAATGCCAGTGGGCCGAAAGGCCAGGGTCAAGGCAAAGCTCAGTTCCCGCTGGATAATGCTGTGCTTTCCTTGAGGCATTGGTTTCTGAATAATTTTGCCGTTGACGTATTCACTGGCGGGTTCAGTTTCAGGTCGAGCCAGAAACTCATCTAGGGAAAATAGTTTTGTGGGGGTCTGTACCATGGCGCTGCCCGTTGTGCTTGCCTAAACTTTTTACCTGGCTGGCTGGATTCAGCCTCATTCTAAGCGATCTCAAGTTCTGAAAGGGACACTAGCTCATTCGGACATGTGATCGCCCTCTTCCAAAGCCCAACTATTTGCGCTTATCTGTATTCCGCCAAAACTCCGACCAAAACCGATATAGAGTGAGCCAGTTTCACTAACTATGAGGTAGTCACATCCAAGCTGCGAGCAGTCAGTGAGCACAATAGCCTGATGACACGTTTTGGTGAATGGAACCCATCATTTGTACAGCAACAAAGAAGGATGTACCTTCTTTGTTGCTTTTGATATGCTTTGACGTTTTGCTGCATATAAGATTTGGATGAAAATCACCGCAACCGTACCTACGAAAGCAGTCACTAGCGGAAGCAATCTGAACAAACCGAGAGAAGAGTCCTGGAAACCTTGCTGAAAGCCCCCTATCAAAGCTATGAAGACACATACGATGAGGGATGACAGTAGCATACCGTTGCGGCGTAGCGTCCACCATGCTGTGTCTTTTATCTCCTGCTC
This sequence comes from Phormidesmidales cyanobacterium, assembly GCA_038260205.1. GTDB lineage: Bacteria > Cyanobacteriota > Cyanobacteriia > Phormidesmidales > Phormidesmidaceae > Phormidesmis. The sequence continues at coordinate 13,723 of JBBSOB010000069.1, read as the reverse complement.
CTCCAAAAAAATTTCGTATTTTGAGTATTCACTATCCCCATTCGTCCTAATATAGGCCGCTTGTATTGCAACACGCAGCTCATGATCACGGATCAGAAGGTCGCAGTAGGCAGCAATTAATGGCACAGCACTAATTGCCAGATAAGCATTCGGATTGCTAGGGCCTGTTAAGCCAAGGCCAACGGCTGTAACGCTTCCGGTCAGCACCAGCTTCCACTTTAATAGATCCCTGATAGCAACTTTTAGATCCCGCATTTCGTCTCTGAGCTTCTCTACTGCTACTGCTCTAGACTTTTCTATTACCATTCAGTCTCCTATAGATTTCAATCGCTAAGGAAAACTGTAAGCTAGGTTTGTAGGCTCGGCTTACCTGAGCTTTTTGTTAGCCCAGGTCATAAATTCCTCTATGGAAAAGATCTGTATATTTTTCCTTGGCGTCTCTGAAGACATGTACTTTTGTTGACTCACTGCATCTTTAAGCCAAGGAATCGCTCCGGGCTTCATACCACCACCGCCCGCAATGATAATGATGTCTGTCTCCGGCATAGTCTCGATGCAGTTGAGATACAGATACGGCAACTTCTCATCGACCGAACCGCTTGACTGCTGCCACTTACATTCGATACGGACGTTCAGGCCGAACCGCTCAGACTTAACTAAGAACTCAGTAAAACCTTTCTGGTTATAGATTGTGGTGTAGGGAACATGCTTCAAAAGCAGCTCCGTTCCATAGTTGGCCGGTTGCTTTTTCCAAGCACTGTAAGCGACTACCTCAAAGCCGTGAGACTCAAATGTTGGCACCACAGTTCTTTCGAGTATTCTGCCCTGATGGTTGGCTGCGCCTCCCTGGGTTCTGGTCATTGCGATCGCCTTTATCAGTTCAGTGCCCGTAGTTGGTCACTACTACTTCCGGTATTTTTCCCCGCTTCCCGGCATTACTGTTAATAGACCGTGTTGCATAGACGAACTCTATATTAAATTCGGCATAGAGGTCGAGAATGAGCGGTGCTGATGAGTTGGACAGCATGAACCGAACCGACCGTTTATCCAGGGCACGGCAGAGGTCGCGAAGTGCATACTGCATTTCTGCATCAAACCCATTCTTTGTGTAGCTGGTAAATTTGGCCGTCGCGCTCAAAGGCGCGTAGGGCGGATCGAAGTATACAAAGTCGTTTGCTCTTATTCGCCTCCTGACAGCATAGAAGTCGGATACTTCAATCACAGCCTTCTGAAGGACCGCATGACAGGCGTACAGGTTATCTGAGTTAAGGATAGTCGGATTGGTATAGCGCCCGAACGGGGCATTGAACTGACCCTTTGAATTCACACGGTAGAGGCCGTTGTAGCAGGTCTTATTTAGGTATATGAACCGGCTTGCTCGCTGCACATCAGACCACTTCTCATATTCTAACGTTCTATCAGCGCCTCTAATCTGATAGAAATACGCCTCTTCATAGACGTGCTGGCTCAAGTCTTCAATCAGCTCGTCAACCTTGTCCCGGATGACTGTGTATAGGTTCACAAGGTCAGGGTTGATATCCGTCAAACACGCTCGTTGTGGCTGAAGGCGGAAGAAAAGGGCTCCCCCACCGACGAATGGTTCATAGTAACGACCGAAATCGTCAGGTACTCTCTCGGCTAACTCAGGCAAAAGCTGCGTTTTCCCACCGACCCATTTCACAAAGGGTTTAGGTGCAGTAGGGTTGACCATTGATATAGCTTCTGCGGCTTTCAGCATTCGGACAGCAGGCTACTCAATACGAAGCCAGGACGTGAGCATGACTATATTACCGGCTTAAGGTTTGTAGTACAAACGATCTATATAAAATGGAGCAGTGCGATCACATGCCTGCTAGAAGATAGCACTACGCCGCAAAAATCTTTCTGTCCTCGATATTTTCAGCCACTCATGGATTAAGACATGAGCTAATCTAAATCTCAGGATGAGTCTCACGGTCGCTCGATGGGCTGAACTGGACTTGGCCTAAAATAGGCTCCGACACTAGGGCTCAAACGGCGAAAACTCGTGAGTCTCATAGCCTATCTGTTACTGAGCGGAAAATGGTCGTAAGTCAGTTTCACAGACTACTTCAGGACATCAAAAAGCGTTGTCTAGTTGCGGCTATATGCAAAAAGCTCCCGAGTAGAAAGGTCTTCATACTTCAAAATGAATCAAAGGAACCACAGCCTCTTTTCGTTTTGAAGTCCTGAAGGCAGGAGTTTCTCCTGGGCAAACCCAGCAGCACGATCAGCGTAGTAAGTTGTGATAGGTAAACGGACAGTCTGCGTGGAACCAACCTGCATCTCGCTCAACCAATACACCTGTTCAGCAAGTATCAGCAAGTCCGTTTCTCCCATACGCTTGCGGATCCGTATTGGGCGCGGAGAGCTGTTTTGACTAACTTTAGATTCTCTATCCCCAGTAGTCAGAATTACTGCTTCGTTATGGCTATGCTCCCAAACCCAGCCTCTAGAAGGGTTAGTGTAGGTCGTACCTACCAAATCAGAATGACACGCTGCTGCCCTGTAGAAACCAGATTTGAGTACTTCGATGACATCTAGTGAGACAAGTCCTTCCTGCTTCAGAATAGACTCAACTCTCTGCAAGGTCTTAAACTCTTCCGGCTGTAGTTTTCCATCCCTATGAATAACCAATCTTTTCACTGGCTTCCTGCTATATAAGTCGAGGAGTAAATTCTCTAGGTTCTCCGAATTGAAGCTTTCCTGATAGGCTTGAAAATCAGTGGCAGACCATTCTAAAAGATGGCCACTGCTATTAAAGACGAAGGAAGACGCTCCGACGGTAACCCCTTCTTTGCGACTCACATCCAGCCCAATGAATAGATCAGTGTCTCCAGGCATCGAATCGACGCACCAACTGGTATAACCGAGCTTGCCATTGATGCCGAGAATCAAGTTCTGGCCGATGTGTTGATTCCAACCTTTTCTAAGCATTGGTAATGTGACCATTTGAGAAGGAATTCTTCGCTGCACCAATTGCCGTTTGAGTACTTTATACGGATCGCTTTCACTGCTATCTACATAGCTATCCTGCTCGGGAACAAAGGCCAATATGATGTCACAGCCCTTAAGCTCCTTACAGACTCGACGCATCGCTAGGGGAGACTCTGGATCATAGGCTTGATAAGCCCACTTAAACTCAACTCCAAATAGCTGAAACTCGGCCTTGAGAGAGTCAGAGTATTTCCTAGCAGAAGCTTCTACAGAAGCTGGATACAAAACGACTGATTTCACCGGCTCAGCAGGCTTGTCGAGCAGATAATGCCTTTGTAAGGCCGCAGACGGGTATGCGACCTTTATAGAATTCACCTGACCAATTTCTTGATGCTCTCCAAAGTAGAGGTTACTTTTGCGATCGCCCCTGTTCACCTGTCTCAGCTTCAAAGGCTTCAAAGGCGCTTGCTCAAAAGCAATAGGCAAACCATTGAGACAAAACCTATCATCTTGATTTAGGAAGCCAACGGTCTTGATAGCTTGTTCAACCTTTTTGCTGATAGGCCACAAACTGCTGTCAAACTCTTCACTATTAATCTGAGTTCTGTCGTAAAGCTTCCTCAGCAATTGGGGGGCTTGAGATGCCTCTAGTGCCTTAGCCCCCCGATTGCGAGAATATACAACCCTCACTGCCATTACGGAAGTGTCAAAACCTTTTGGCAATGGATCAGGAATATTTTCTTTGTATTGATGATATTGAATGACGCTGTTGTTACTTAATTCTGGCAATGATGCCGATATGTCATGTCCTGCTACGCCAGCAAATTCGCACGATTTGTTGTCGTAGACATGAATCAGTTTTTGCCCTACCCTTATATCATTCAGATTCAACTGGTCGAGGGTTTTTCGAGAGTGGTATTCACTGGCAAAGTCCAGGTTTAGCATCAGAAACTTATTTCTGTCAATCGAGAAGTCATAGTTTAGATATCTTTGCCCTTCTATAAGGTCTGAGTCTGCATCCTCTAACGGGCTCGTGCTATCACGGCTAGAGGATAGCTGAAAGGTAGTGCTTGAGTAGACCCGCTTTTTATAAAAGTCTATCCAGGGCGAGGATTTTGCTTGTCTAAAAGCCTGAGTAAGATGAAAGTTGCAGGCTTCTAGTAAAGCAAGCTCGTATTCATCTGAAACTAAATTGATGTTCTGCTGAGCAATAATCTCTACGTCATTGATCTCGGTCAGCTTGATCGGACTGAGTATTGAGCAGCTAGGGATATGAGAAATGATGGCTTTAGAGTATTGAGACTTGAGCTTTCTAGCAATTTTGCCAAGCTCCTTTGCTTGCTCTTCAGCAGCAACGCCTGATAGCAGCCTTACCTGGTAGCGAAGATAGGGAACAGAGGAAAGTGGGGTCTTGCTTCTAAAGCCAAGTTCTCGGATATCCACAGGAGTGTTCAAAGTTACGTTCTTAAGATATTACCTGTAGTGTTGCTTCCAGTACATAAAGACTATCAATCCGTCTGTAGCAATGGTGAATACTACTAGCAAACCTATAAGTACATATGAACTGCAACGCAAACCCTCCCTTTCGGTCTAGTTCAAACGTTCTATATAGAACTATGCGGGTGCGTCTTTAGTCGCAATGAAAGAATACATTTACTCACTGTGAGATGAGACTGTGATCGCTAATTTAGTCCGCTCGGTTCAACGTCTCAATTTAAGACATGCCTAAAATCCTTGCAGGACAAGGGTGGTTAGTTGCCTCATGTCGCAACTAGGCGACTGGTTAAAATAGCCGTAAGTCGCTTCAGAAAAGGACTTACGGCTATTTATAACGTCTGATTAGTGGACTAGATATTGCTGTCTCATTCGTCTCACAGGATGAATCCAATATTGAATTTTGAGACAGAGAAGGAAGGAGTTGGCACTTTCTAAAACGAAGGATTTTGAAGCATTATAAGTACACTATACTGGAGTTCGCTAACAGTTTCCAATCCTTTTTTCCGCTATTAGGATTTACTGAAATGCACTACCAGATGAGGTTTTAAGGCTTTTATGCTTGTTTGCCGGCGGCGTAACTATGCAACGAGAGAATGTAGGTTTCAGCGATTTTTGAGACTAAAAATCAGCAGTGTACTACTTACTTTTGAACGAAGTCTAGTTCAGATGTAGTCCAATGGGTGTACTACTGTGATCCTTGTGTAGCAAGGACTTGTTTGGTAATTGGCCCAAAATCGCAGCTTCGCTACTTTAGAGCCTATCAGGGGTAATACAGTTAGCTTGGCGAGGCCTCTCACAAGGTGCCTGGTACGACGCAGATGCCTTCGTATGATGTTGATTACTCTCAGTGTTAAGGCAATCATGCTGGGGCTTAAAGCAAAACTTGTACAGATAAGGAACCAGTGGGCTACGCAAAAAACAGCTCAATTACAGCAGCGAACCGAGAGGCTTGCCTATCTGCTTTATCTACAGCGCACAAAGACTAATCACCCTGGTTGTCGTGATAGTGATTGGGCAAAAGCTCAGAGAATTGCTAAAAACCCTTTGAAAAATTCTTTGTGTCGTGCCAATTTCTTGCAAAGAAAGGCTTTAACTCCTGCGCGATGGTTCGTAAATGGATTATCTGGTAAAACATCGTGGGAATGGCTAGAGTTGTTTATCGTGCCATTATTTCTAGCAATAGGCGCTTTTTATCTCGATAACGGTGTAGAGCAACGACAGGAGCGTATCGCTGCTGAGCGGTACGAACAAGAAGCTAGTATTGCAGATGATAGAGCTAGGCAGGAAATATTAGACAGCTATCTAGAAAAAATGCAGGAGCTCTTGCTAGATAGGGACTTGCGCGAGTCTTCAGAAAACATAGAAAGTTTTGTTATTGCCAGAGCTATTACGGCTACCGCTATAAAGGGGTTAGATTCTGAACGCAATCATTTGCTAGTTGTTTTCCTGCGTGAAGCAGATCTACTTGGTGTCAGTGGCTCTGCTAGCTCTACTGAAGAAAGGGGGGGCGGTATAGCCCTTTTTGAAGGTTTAGATTTATCTGATGCAGAACTGAGTTGGACCTATCTGGTCGCTACCAACCTAAACTATACTGACCTAAGTTTTGCCAGCCTGAGCAGCGCCAAGCTGAGCTATGCCAAACTAAGAGGTACCGGTCTTGGCTTGGCTAACTTGTACAGTGCCGACCTGAGCTATGCCAACCTGAGCGAGGCCGACCTGAGCGAGGCCAACTTAAGAAGTGCCAATCTAAGAAGTGCCAATCTAAGTTCTACCGACTTGCGCAGTGCCAGAAACGTGACCAAAGCACAGCTATCAGAAGCACTGCTATGCAATACCATATTACCTGAAGGCATAGACTTAGATCCTAGCCGTGACTGCGAAGAGCTATATCCTCTTTACTGATTCTGCTGCCAGAACCCTCGCCTATGGATTGTGCAAAACCAAACCAGGGTAAAGAAATTGGGCAGTATTGCGGCCCTCAGACGGCAAGGTGCTCCACCTCAACAGTTGGGTCACCAACCACCCTATCACTGACTCGCAAGCGTTGGAGATTGCCGCTGCTGGTCGCTGCCACTGGAAGACCGAAAACGAGAACTACAATGTGCTCAAGACCCAGGGCTACCATCTCGAACACAACTTCGGCCACGGCAAACAGCATCTAGCCGCCTTTTTTCTGATGCTGAACCTGTTGGCGTTCTTGTTTCACACGGTGCTGCATCTGGCTGACGAGCGCTATCAACAGATTCGTCAGCAGCGCGGTACCCGTAAAGGCTTCTTTCAAGACATCCTCGCGCTCACCAAGTATTTATGGTTCGAAAGTGGACAGCGTTGCTTGACTTCATGCTTGATGAGAAGAAGAAGTCGGCCAAGCAAATGAGAAACACCTCTTGACGGCTTTTCTGGTCGATTGCTAGTCAGCCCTTCTGCACTGACTGCTTGTCCGTATCTTGGAATTCGGAATTGCTGCTAGAGCAGCTACTTATATTCCATATTGCGACGACAGGTATTGAGGCATTGCTTCTAACTTACTGTTAAGAGCATCTTGTGATTTAGTCATCTCAATAGCTAATACTTCTATCTCAGAAGCAAACTGATCTTTCTGATACTCTTCTAACATTGCAGAACCACCAGCAGTAACTGTGCCATTTAGAAAACAGCTAAACACCTGACTGAAGAGGGCTTCTCCTCTTATCTGAGCGTTTGTACCAGCACGACCGCACGCATCAATGAATGCTTTCTCTGGGTTTCTCTCTATCTCTTTACGCTTACTAACTATGTATGTAGTCACCTCAAGTGCGTCTTCGAGGAAGACGTTGTAATCTGACACAACCTCCGAAAGCTCGGGATCGATGTCATAAACTGTAATAGACTTAACCCTCGAAGAGTAATTCCTAAAAGTTTGCACCACGTCATCAGGAGTCATCTCCTCAAATTGCTCCTGGTTGATATCGTTTTCTATGGAATTCAATTGATGCCACGCAGTTGCCGTCCTTTGGACGAAAGCTTGGCGCTCTTCTTCAAGAGCCTCTTGACGCTGTTTTTCTAACAACTCAAGCTCTATTTGCTGCGCTTGCACAGCTTCAACCTCTGATATTTCTGGTACTTGTTCAGGTTCTTCAGCGACAGGAGGAATAGGCTCAGGAGTGTCGTACTCACTGTAAGCGTTGACGAGAAAACCTATAAAGCCTATGCTGCATACGGCAGCTAGCATACCTATAAAAATTTTAGGGTTTTTCATAAACTTAGAGGGTGATAATACTGAATGATCTTCCTTTCAATATCGAGCTTTTCAGCACAATAATCTACTGGAAGCTACTGAATACAACAGTAGCTTCATCTAGCTTTACGGACGCATGATTATATTTAACATCTGAATCTGTTTAGGACTAGCCCAGAATTCAAACTATCCACTCGATTCATTCAGAGGTTGTGATCGCACAACCCAGAAAATCCGCTGCGTGATCGCTCTTCTACGTCTCGATCCCCTGATCACGGGGTATGACCCCGACTCTTGCAAAATCCAGCCATAGGCCGAAAGCGTGGTGGTAACTGGGCTACAGCCACCAAAAAATAGCCCTTCCAGAAAAGTACTAACTAACAGACGCTCTTAGGCAGGTTAATAGTACATCTGGTCTTAGCCATAGTTTATTGATGCAGAGTACCCCTGATACTTTGCATCAAGAGAAAGCCGCCAGTGAAAACTAGCTGTCTCTAATAGTCTCAAAACTTAGACCTTTTGAGACGTATGTAAAACTGTGTCCCTTTTTGTGTCTCAAAATAGCTTTCTCGAAAGGTCTAGGGCTTTCTGAACCGCCTGCTGATGTCTAATAGCATGTCTAGCTCCGAAGCTACTGTCCAGGGACTACGCCCTTTGAAAGGTGCAGCGATAACTGCTTCATAGGGTTTTCTGCCTGTCGCTTTGACAGCGGCGATTGCTGCTTTGTTAGAAAATCCACGTTCAGCAACAAGCCAAGCTGCTAGGACATGCCCTGTACGACCAATACCACCGGAGCAGTGGACAACGACTCTCTCCTTGCTCTGATTGGCGTCGATTAAAAATGGCAAAATCTGGTGGATGACCATACCATGATCGGCTAATTGAAAATCCTTGATCGGTGCCCAACTAACTCGGTCGTTTCCGAAAACCTGGCGGTAAGCATCAAGCAACCCGTCGTAGCGTTTAAGCTGAACGTCAGCCAGCAAGCAGCACACTCGTTGAATGTCCCGTGATTGCATGAATTCAACCCATTTTTTCACTTGCTCGTGACTATATCCAGGGCGGGCGGAACCAAAAACGACAGACTCATTGTCTGAGGCTGGAGCAAACTTGTACATACCAAGAACACTCAGTTTTCCACTACTACTCTGGCCGTTCTGACAGCTTCGCCCAGTTGCATAGGGCGCAGCTAGGCAAATAGAGGGCTCAGTCACAAATCTACAAAGTTTTCTCGCTCTAGCAAAAACTGCTCTAGGTCGTGATGTTCTCCCTTCCAGAAGCCACCTTTCTCTATAATTCTCTGACTTGTGAATCCAAGCTTTTCTAACAGTCCTTTGGACGCTACGTTATCTAGCATCACTTGAGCAATGACAAACTCAAGCGCTCTCGTCTCAAACCCGTATCGTAGGATGGTAGCTAAGGCTTCGCTCATAATGCCTTTGTGCCAGTGTTCGCTGGCTAGCTCATAGCCTATCTCAGCTCCCCTGATTGCTGTGTCTGGGTGCCAGGAAAAACCGCATGAGCCGATGACACGTTGGATTGGTTTGAGTTCGATAGCCCACCGTACACCTTGTCCATTCGTGAAAACGTCGGATCTGCGTTCAACTACTCTGAGTGCCTCGTCAACTGACTCAAAAGTCGCAAGGTCGTGAAACTCGGTGACCTTCGGGTCTGCGAATACAGTGAGAATGTCTTGACTATCTTTCGCTGTGGCCTGTCGCAGCCGTAATCTATCCGTCTCTAACGACGGAAATAAGTTGGCCGAGTCGTTAGTCGTTAAGAATCCGTCAGGACTCATTCGTTAGTGCTCCCAATCCTTTCTATAGCTTCGATAGCTTCGGTGCTACCTGTCGGTAGTAGGTAGAGCGTGAGCAGCCTACTTGCTCGCAGATCTCCTTGATTGCTAGTTCGCCTTCGTTGGCCAGTGTGATCGCCACTTTCACCTGGCTCTTATCCAAAGACTTCGGACGGCCACCCATCCGGCCACGAGATCGCGCCGCCGCTAATCCGGCCATCGTCCGTTCCCTCATGAGGTTACGTTCGTACTCAGCCATTGCCCCTATCACCGAAAACACCATCTTCCCTGATGCGCTAGAGGTGTCGAAGCCGTCCTGAACGCTAGCGAAGTCTACACCCTTGTGCTTCAAGTCCTCGACAATACTCAGCAGATGGCTCAGCGATCTCCCTAAACGGTCGAGCTTCCAAATTACGAGGATGTCGCCTCTGCGAATCTGGTCTAGCGCTTTATCTAATCCAGGGCGTTCGGTCTTGGCACCGCTCACACCGCGATCGCTAAAAATCTTCTCGCAGCCCGCTGCTTGTAAAGCATCCATTTGAAGGTCTAAATTCTGGTCAGCGGTCGAAACTCTGGCATATCCAATTTTCACAGTTCCAAAACTCGCAAAGGTCACTTACTTTTGGCACTTTGATTATGACACAACTTTCGGCACACAGATATAGCCCCAAAAGCCACTTTTTTGCTGTTTTGCCAGATAGTACCAAAAACGGTCATTTAAAACACATTAGTACAGCCGGTGTGACCGCAGCCAGTAACTTTTCGAGGTAACAGCCTACAATCAGCTATATTTAGGCAGGCATATTTCTACCTAATCTGTCATTTATGGTGATTAGGTAGAATCTTTTCCTCTAATAAATAGTTAGCTGTCAAGTGAATTAACAAGATAATGATGTAATGTCAAAAAAGAAAAGAACATCCGAAGTGTTCGGGATTAATAGTGAAATCCGAGCGGAGTCATATGTTAACCGAGGCGATCTCGATGAAAAGATTGGGAATCTATTGCATCGAGACACACATATAGCTCTTAAAGGCGAGTCTAAATGCGGCAAGTCGTGGCTCCGTCAGAAGAACATTGCCAATGCCCTAGTGGTTCAATGCCGACTAGGGAGAGGTGCTATCGATATTTACATTGATGCTCTTTCGCAACTTGATGTCAAGTTCATCGTTAGCGACAAATCCACCGGCAAGGTTGAAGGGCGTGTTGAGGCAAAAGGGGAGCTTGGGAAAGGTCTTATTTCTAAGGTGCTCGGACTGTCGGGTAGCCTCACCGCTGGTGCATCTGCTTCACATTCGAGTGAAAAAGAGAAAGAATCGGTAGGGCATGACATCCATGACCTTCGCTTTATTGCCGATTTGATTCGCGAGAGTGGTCGTCGTTTAGTTATAGAGGATTTTCACTACCTGTCGATTAGTGAGCGAACAAGCCTCGCTTTCGATTTAAAGGCGCTTTGGGACTACAGACTTTATGTGGTAATCATCGGTGTCTGGAGCCAAAGTAATATGCTCATCTTTCTCAATCAAGATTTGGCCGGAAGGATTGAAGAGATTTCGGTGTATTGGTCAAAAGAAGACCTTAAACGAATACTTCAGAAAGGTGGGGGTGCGCTCAATCTGAAGTTCAGTGATGCATTCACTGACAAGTGTTCTGGCTTGAGCTATGGCAATGCCGGGATTCTGCAAGCACTCGCGCTGAAATCTCTGGATTCGATGAAAATTAATGAAGCTCTGGACACATTGCAAGAGATTGGAAGTGATGAAGCACTTCAGTCTGCCGCCTTGCATTATGCCGATCAGCTCAATGCGCTCTATCAACAGTTTGCGAGGCGGGTGGCTAGAGGTATTCGGACACGTCAAGATTCAACTGGCATCTATGCTCACGCTATGGCGGTGATCGTCAATGCCTCAGACGAGATGTGTCTGAGTGGCATCCCTCTTGAATATATTTTCCAAATTGCTCAATCAAGGGAGCCAAGGATTCAAAAGGGCAACCTCCGGACAATTCTTGAAAAACTTGAAGGCTTACAGGTCGATGCCGAAGGCCGAGGCTTGGTTGTTGCTTACAACCAAGCGGAGGGGGAAGTCTTGGTCGTCGACAGGCAATTGCTCTTATACCGGAAATATTGCACGGTCAATTGGCCGTGGGAAGACCTCATTCAGGAGGTGTACGCTGACAGCTAACAAATCGCTGCAGGTGAGCTTAGGCGTTATACGATTTCAGTGATGAAAAGAGATAAGCATATCAGTCGATCTAACGTGTCTCAATATCCCTTTGACCTTTTGAGAAAGCTATTATGAGACATCGAATGAGACATGTTTTCCGAGCGTCTAGCAAGGTATAGGTTTTGAGGCTCTACGGATCGGAGATCTGAGAAAGGCAAGGCTGCGATCACCTTGCCTTTCTATTTTATGGCCGCTTAAGTGCGCTTGGTAGCTGGCGAATAGGGCAGATCCTGAACTATCAGGCTTAAGTTACTTAGATTTTGTGGAGGTTGGAAGTTGGTCGGCAAGTTTTCCCCTCAAACTGGATGTCTGAGTGATAGCAACCAGGTCTTTATATTGTGGACTGCTGGTAAAACTCCATTCGTTAAACATAATTCTATCGAAAATAAGGCTTGACCTAAGCATTTTTTCTATGTCACCCCCTACCATGACAGAGAAGAAGATCCCTGGAATCATAACTTCATAAACTCTAGAGCCTGCTACGCTAGTACGTTTTCCACTTGTTGTAGGAGAGGCAAACATACCCATTTGCGAAGGCGAGTCGAAGTCTACATAAGCAATTACCGCTGTTTTCTCCGGTAGATGAGTTGGGTTCAACAAATACTGTCGAAACAGCTCTGAGTATTTATCTCCTAACGCACCACTCAAGGCGTTGTATGATTCGCCCCATCTTCCCACTGATCCCCTCCAGACTACACTAAGTGCAAAGTATATATAGTCCTGAGAGCTAACGAGGGAACTCAGTTCTTTACCGTAGTAGTGATTCTTTCCATCTGACGAAGTGAATGAAGGATCTATATTCTCAAGCTGAGAGCGAAGATTGAACTGTTCCTCGCTTTTGTAGCACCCGCCAACAACAACAGTTTCACCTTTACTTGAGAATAGCTGTTCGCAGTCTGCACAGAGTAGATAATTCTTTTGCTGCCGGTCTGAAGAGAAAGTCTCTTTTCTAGGTCTATTGACGTGGACTAAAGATTCACTTGAAGGTGAGTTAGTATTTGCTACAGCCTTATACAGGCTCTTGGGTAGATAATGACTCTTTCTGAGCTTTGCTTCGCCTTTACATAATTCACATATTCCATTCATACTTTTCTTCGTCGATGCTCTGTAGTTGGATTGCGCAAACGTTTTGGTAGATAAGTCTTTGCCTATAGATATGGTGCTAGTGCGTTAGCTCACTAGCGATCGCCTCAGCCTGCTTCAGCACTGTTTCAGTCGCCAATAGCTGCATATCAGGTGGGTAGCCATATTGGCGCAGCAGGCGTTTGACAATGACTTTGAGCTTGGCCCGCACGTTTTCCTTGATGGCCCAGTCGATGGTGGCGTTCTCGCGGATCTTCTGGGTGAGGACGACGGCGAGTTCGCGCAGCTTGTCTTGCTGCATCAGGTCGCGGGCGCTGTCGTTGTTAGCGACGGCGGTGTAAAAGGCGTATTCGTACTCGGATAGGCCCATTGCTGAGGCTTCTGAGTCGGCGGCGACGAGTTCTTTGCTGAGGCCGATCAGCTCGTCCATCACTTCGGCGGCGGTGAGGATTTTGTTTTGGTAGCGCTTGAGGGCGTTTTCGAGCATCTCCAGCAGCGTTTTGCTCTGCACCAGGTTCGTTTTGGCGCGGGCTTTTAGCTCGTCGTTCAGCAGCTTTTTCATCACTTCCAGGGCGATGTTTTTATGCTCGTAGTCCTTTAGCTCGGCGAGGAATTCGTCGGAGAGGATGGAGATGTCGGGCTTCTTGATGCCTGCGGCGTCGAAGACATCGATCACCTGCTCTGAGACTAGCGCCTGATCGATCACCTGACGGATGGTGGTTTCGAGTTCTTCATTGCTGCGGCCTTCGCTCGGGCTGTCGAATTTGGTCAGGCGGGCTTTGATGGCTTGGAAGAAGCCAACTTCATCTTTGGCGTCCATTGCCTGTTCGTGGGGGATGGCGATCGCAAATGCCTGAGACAATGCCGTCACTTCACTTATATAGCGCTTTTTACTCACCTCTTGATCTAGCTCTATGCCTAGAATATGGTTTGCTGCTGTGATAATAATCGAC
>JBBSOB010000068.1:0-18047 GCA_038260205.1 Phormidesmidales cyanobacterium | reverse complement strand
TCGAACTCCCGACACCGTAGTCCGTAGCCACGTGCTCTAGTCCACTGAGCTACAGGCCCTCACCGGGTTTTAATAGTAACACACCGGCTGCACCGAAAGCCCATCAAAATTTTCAATTGTTTTTCTTTCCAACTGTATGAATCATTCTAGCGATTCTCCTCTGGAGATGCCCAGCCAGCGCCTCACCCATTTAGATACTCAAGGCCAAGCCCAAATGGTCGATGTTTCTGCCAAAAACTCTACCGTTCGCCAAGCGACTGCTAGCGGCTCAGTCATTATGCAATCCGCCACGTTAGCCGCTATTCGCGCAGGCAACGCTCCCAAAGGTGATGTGATCGGAACGGCTCGGCTCGCCGGAATTATGGCCGCCAAGCAAACATCGACTTTGATTCCGCTGTGCCATCCATTGCCGCTAAAAAAGATAGAGGTGACGATTGAGCCAGATAGCGAGCTGCCGGGCTATCGAGTTGAAGCAACGGTCAAAACGAAGTCTGAGACAGGCGTGGAAATGGAGGCTTTGACGGCGGTTTCTGTGGCAGCGCTAACTTTATACGATATGGCGAAGGCCCTGGAGAAATCTATGCGGATTAGCGATATTCAGCTCGTTGAGAAAATCGGTGGGAAGTCAGGCCATTGGCAGAAAGCTTCTGTTCAATAGCCCTCTACATTCAATAGCCCTCTACAATGGATTTAGGAATAGATTTAAGCAATTGCACCCCCTGAGAACCTTATGCCTCCCCGCTGGCCTCGCGAACCTGATCGCGCTAACGACCCTGAATACCGCAAGCTAGAAGACCGCCTTAATTTTGCAGTGCATGTTGCTCTATTTGCCTGCATTAACTCTGGCATGTGGTTTTTTAATACCATTAATCCCGGCTCGCTACCGCTAGCAAAAACGGTGTCTTTGGTATGGTTGGGTGGATTGGTGTTCCATGCGATTTATATTTTTGCGATCGCCGACTACTCTCCAAAACCAGCAGGATCAGGCAAATAGAACCAGGCAAACAGAACCAGGCAAACAGAATCAGCCAGACAGAATCAGGCAGACAGAACGCTTTCAACTTAATACCCAACGACCTAACACTCAACGACTTAATACTCAACGACTTAATACTTAACCACTAGGAACCATCATGGCTACAGCTAACTCCACCGAGAATGTAGAAGCGCTAGCTGCTGAAATTGGCGAAAATATCTATATGGATATCGCTAAATGGCATTTGTATCTAGGCGCTGCCAAACTGCACATGCCACTGGCTGAAAGGTTGCTGCCGATGGTGACGAGCGGCGATATTTCTGAAGACAGCGTGATTAAAGTGCTGCAAGATATTCCTATTAAGCTAGGCGGCGGGAAGAAAACCCTGCCGCTAGCAGATTTGATGCCGATGCAGTGCCATGTGAGCTTAATCGACTTGCTAGAGGAGTTTCAGCGCCAGCTATAGACTAGCTGGCCTGACTGAATTTGGCTTTATTGGACTTTCTTCAAAATCTCCTTTCTAATAAAGAAAATAAAAGTTAATATGGGAGTACATATTTGCTTAACTATTTATTTCCAGGAGAACAATGGGTCTTTTTGAGGCAATTTTCGGTAAGAGCGCACCTAAGGACGATACCGCGCAAAAGCAAGCCTTCTATCTTAGCGACGATGATGCTAAGAGCTTTGGCAACATCGAATACATGCGCTCTAACAAAACGGTGAGACGAACCTTTGCTAAGAAGAAGGGTCAAACCGAGCACATGGAGAGCATTCGGCAGATCTCGGCAATGAAGAAAGTCAACTTAGATGGCACGCCTGTAAAAGGGCAGGCTTCCTACGGCCTGTCTGAATCGACCGTAAACACACCTGCTTTTAGCGATGTGTCTACGCCCTCTTTCGAGGGTCAATCTAGCGCTGCTCCCAAGTCGCCTGCTCAAAGCAGTTCGGCTTCGCCTCGCCGCAAATCGTCTTCTAGCGACATGGACATGTTTAGAAATATGGCCAAAAAGATTGGCAAGTAAGTCCTTGCTGTAGCAACCCGACCAGGAGCGTTTTAACCCAACGATTTTCCTGTATTCAAGGGGCGGCGATCGCATCAGCTATCGCCGCATTTTTTATGAAAATTAAACGGCCCCTCTCGAAACGGTCGCCGGTACTTTTCTCAGCAGCGTAAGTGCTCTAGTCACCATCAAAGTAGCCAAGGCTAGCCAGAGTAGATGCGGTAGCGCCAAATATCTAGCAACGGTAGCTAGCGGCAAAAATCCGATGAGGGCGGCGATGAGCGTTGAATTGCGCAGCGATCGCCCATCGGTCAGTCCTAGAAAATAACCGTCTAGCGTAAAGGCAATGCCGCCAAAGCCCAGTACCGGCAGCAGCCAGACAATATAGTGAGGAATTGCATCTAGCAAAACAGCGTGGTCGGTCAGTAAAGGGAAGAAGGCCATCGGCGCAAAGATGAGGAAAATAGCGATCGCACTTCCCAAAGCCACACTGCCCCCTATGCCTAGCAGCAGCAGTCCATACAAATTGCCCTTCGACTGACTGCCATAAAATTGCCCCGCATAGCTCTCTACGGCCAGGGCAATTCCATCCATAAAATAGGCAGACATTAAAACCACCTGAATTAGCAGCGCATTAACGCCCAAAATGGTGTCGCCTAGCCCCGCACTAAAGTTAGTGAACAGCGACATCGAAATCACCAGCGCAAAAGTACGCACTAAAATATCTCGATTCAGGTTGAACAAAGCCATCAGCGCCGCCGGTTGCCAGAGCCGAGTTTTGATAGCGGCCCATCGCTGCCAGGGAACCCCGTTCGAGAGAACTAGCCCCAGCCCCATTGCCAGCATGATGTACTGACTGAGCGCTGTCGCTAGCCCTGCGCCGTAGCTTTCTAGCCCCAAACGTCGAATAAACCAGTAGTCGAGCGCAATATTACTGCCATTCCCGACGACAGCCAACGCCATTACCTGCCTGCCCTGGCTTCTCCCCAATAACCAGCCGAGCAGCACATAATTGAGCAGCACTGCCGGAGCGCCGACAATTTGCCCGTTGTAAAAATCTATCGCCGCGAGCCGCACGTCTGGCCCGGTTTGTAACAGCGCAAACCCTAATGTAGAAATGGGCGATCGCAATAGCCAAACGGCTAAACCCGTCCCCAGCGCCAGCAGCGAATTGCGCACGATAATTAGCCACACTTCGTCTAAGTCGCCTTTGCCCAAAGCCTGCGCGGTTGGCCCAGTCGTACCCATGCGAAAAAAGTTAAAGCTCCAGTAGATCACGTTAAAAATGATCGTGGCTAGGGCCACACCATTGAGATAGCGAATGTCCGATAGGTGACCTAAAAAAGCCGTATCGATTAATCCGGCGAGTGGCACCATCAAATTTGAGAGCGTGTTAGCGATCGCAAGCTGGCTAAAAGGCACGAGCCAGCTACCCACAATGGGCGAGGGCAGATGTTGGGTGCTAAAGGGCTGGCTGAGGGTGGTAACGGTTTGTTGAACCAGCCGTTGAGCGAGCTTATGCGAAGTGGCCATGTTTTACGGTCGCCGAGTTTGATGGCCGAACTGGGAAATCTACAAGTACCTAGTTTAGTTTCCTTTACAAACAAATTTTTTAGGCAAGCTTTTTTAGCAAGTCTTTCTAGCCCACCTTTTCTCCCAGAACGTCATGAATCGCAGCGGCCTTACGGTTTTGAGCATTGCTACTCTTTTTGGCAGTTTAGTTGGCTCCTTGCCAGCTCAAGCAGAAAGCCAGAGCGTAGAGAACACTTTTGACGCGGTTATTTTGCCAGTTCTTGATGTTGGTATTGACCCTGCCTTTATTGAGTCTCGCCTAGAGCCATTAGAAAACGTAAGGCTAGAAACCACCGGCACAGAAAGTGATGCGCCTGAGAATCGGGCCATGCCTGAGCCGGGGTGGCCTAGTTTAGATGAGGATCTAAAGGCGAGTCCAGAAGAAGTGCTGCCGGTTTCGCCAACGCTTGCAGATGCGATGAATGCGTACGGCCAAGGCGTGAAAAGGTACAGAGAAGAGAAATTTGCGGCGGCGCTTGAGCAGTTTAATGCTGCCATTGCGACTAAGCCGGACTACGCCGAAGCCTATCTGTTTAGAGCGGCAACTCATCGGGCGCTAAATAATACAGCAGCGGCGATGGATGACTACAGAGCGGCGATTTCGGTGCGTTCGGACTATGCGCTGGCCTACTTTGCTCAGGGGGCACTGCTTTATGAAATGAATGAGCTAGCTTTGGCGATGGGTGCGTTTAATCAGGCGATCGCCATCCAGCCAGACTACGCCGAAGCTTACGATTATTTAGGCCTCACTAAGGCGGCGGCTCGTAACTTTAATGGGGCGCTAGCTGACTATGATGCGGCGCTAGGGTTTGACCCAACCTACGCACCGGCGTTGATGCATCGGGGAGCGGCTTTGATTGAGCTGAAAGAATTTGATAGCGCGATCGCACCGCTCACAGCAGCCATCCAAAACAGCGATAGCTACGCCGAAGCCTATCTTAACCGAGGCGTTGCTTACTACAACTTAGGGACGCTACCGGCGGCGCTTAAGGACATCAACGCAGCCATCGACCTAGACGCTAGCAGTAGCGAAGCTTTCTTCAACCGCAGCTATGTTTACGCCGCGCTCGGCCGACCCAACGCCGCCCTTCAAGATATCAACACTGTCCTAACTCGCCAGCCCGACTCGATTAAGGCATATATGGCGCGCGGCACACTGCATAGCGCTCAGGGCAATCAGACAACGGCGATCGCCGACTTTGACCGCGTCATTGAGCTAGATGCTTATTCTAGTGACGCCTACCGGCAGCGGGCGGCGGCTCATGCGGCTAATCATAATTTGGCTGAGGCGATCGCCGATTATGACAGTGCCATCGGCTTAAACCCAGCGGACAAAGACACTTACAAAGGCCGCGCCGATGCTTACGCGGTATATGGCAACTTGCCTGCGGCCATTTCTGACTATACCTACGCAATTGAACTAGACAATGGCAACAATAACAGCAACCATTCCGCGTTGGCAGCTCGTGGCCGCGCGCTGTACGAATCGGGCAATGCCAACGGAGCCTACCAGGATTTCTCGGCGGTCATCCGTCGCAACCCGGCTGCGAACGCAGATATTTATTACTACCGGGGACTTTCTTTGATAGCGCTAGGCGATAGCTTTGCGGCCCACAACGATTTTCAGGTGGCTGCCGAACGCTACCTAGCTAGCGGCGAGGCCAATGGCTATCGGGCAGTGTTAGACCGGATGAAGAATCTTTAAAACTTAAAAAAATCGGAGCCGAGCCTTGGCAGAAGAGGGACTGTACACTAAGTGCAGTCCTTTTTAATTTTCATCAATGCTTCAGCGGATACGGTTTTGGCAAATCCAGGTTCAACGCGGCCGGTCTCAGGGTTTAGCTTTTGTTATAAACCGCTGGTTAAACAGATTTTGGCAGCTAACAGCTTGCTGCTGCATTGGCTTGGTTTTGGTGGGGTCTGTTTACTTTTTTGTGCCTAAGGCGATCGCCTCACCGCTGCCCCTAGCCTCTATCCACACCTATCAAGAACAGCCAGGGCAAACCACTTTTCGCTCTAAGCAAAGCCTACGCGACCGGTCAGATCGGTCGTGGCAGATAATTCTGTTCAAGCGCTATCAGGCCCAGGAAATCCAAGGACTTTATTTGCGCCTCATTGGTTTTCCAGGAATGGTTTCGGTCAATCAAAAACAGCCCATTACTATTGCCACCGGTGCTAGTACCCAATGGCAGGCCAACGCCAAGCTAGATCCTCAGACGCCAGAACTACCTGAGTATGCGGCGCAATATGACGTGGCGCAGGCAATCTCCGAAATCAAAGGCGACATTCCTTTGCAGATTAATATTCCGCTGGGCGATGGCAGCACCGCACAGTTGGTCGTTCCGCCTTTTGCCGTTCACGAATGGCGCGATCTCAATACGCAGTCGCCCGGTTAATGCTCAGTCGCCCGATTGAGCAGTCATAGCGTTCACTCAGGACACACCTGTTCGCCGTCCGCCACCGAGTTCACCGGGTTAAATTGTCGCGTAGGGCACAGTATAAACTCATCAAGCTAGTTATATTAGCGGCAACACTTCGGTAGGCAAAGGCCGCATTCCCCTCGGCGCTTGCTCTAAACAGGCTTGTGAGTAGTGCCTAACCAACGCTCAGCCGCAGCGCGTCTGGAGCCTGCTGGAGCTTCTCCAGAGAATCTTCTCTAACCTTTAAATCCAACCTTTAAACTACATTTTTAATCATTCATGGAACCCTCTAGACCTGGTAATGCCAGGTCTTTTTTTGTCTTTAGGACTCGGGATACTTGGAAGAGCTGAGAGACTTGAGTTATTACACAGCCCCTAAAACTGCGGCTAGCAGCGCCTGCTGAGCATGCATTCTATTTTCCACTTCGTCCCAAATGCGCGAGTGGCGACCCTCCATGACGGCTTCGGTAATTTCTTCACCTCGATGCGCGGGCAAACAGTGCAGCACAATCGCTGATTTATCGGCGATATCTAACAACTTCTGATTGATCTGATACGGCTCAAAAATCGGAATGCGTTTGGCGGCATCGTCTTCTTGTCCCATGCTGGCCCACACGTCGGTGTAGAGGACATGTGCGCCCTCAACCGCAGCCTTTGCATCATGAGTGATTACAACTTCGCTGTTGCCCAGGCTAATGGCCTGTGCTTGCGCCACGATGGTGCGATCCGGTTCGTAGCCTTTAGGCGTCGCCACGCGCACGTTCATACCCGCTAGCGCACAGCCCAAAATCAGCGAGTGAGCTACGTTGTTGCCATCCCCTAAATAGGTCATGGTTTGCCCTTTAAGGCCACCAAACTCTTCTTGTACCGTCAGCAAATCAGCCAAAATCTGGCAGGGATGCTCTAGGTCTGTCAGGGCGTTGAGGATCGGAATGCTGCTGTATTGGGCAAATTCTTCAACTTCTGACTGGTCGTAGGTGCGAATGGCGACCACGTCTAGGTAGCGGTCGAGAACGCGGGCCGTATCGGCAGTGGGTTCGCCTCGGCCAATTTGAGTGAGGTTAGCGTTGAGGTCGATGACTTGGCCGCCTAGCTTGTACATAGCGGCGGTAAAGCTAACGCGGGTTCGAGTGGAGGCTTTTTTAAAAACGAGTCCGAGGATTTTCTGCGGGCACTGAGGATTGATTTCGCCTGATTTTATTTTGGCGGCGGTGGCGATCAGACGCATCATCTCTTCTGCGGTGAGATCCGCTAGGCTCAGAAGATTTCGTCCTTTGAGTGCTGCCATATTGTGTTCCTGATAAGAAGGGGCTGTGCAAACCGCAATATAAAAAGCTAGCAGAAGTTTTCGGAATAGGGAATAGGGATCCAGATAGACGGAAAACGACGTTAGCATCTAATTGAAGTTGCGCAGGCTCGTCTTACCAAACGGGCATTAACGATGGGCCTTTATTCAAAGCTAATTTTTCCTCGATTGCTAGAGCTGTCCATGTCGTCCGAGTCGATGACGAACTATCGGCAGCGGCTGCTAAGCGAGGTGAGCGGAGATGTACTGGAAATTGGGTTTGGCACCGGGTTGAACTTGCCACATTATTCGGATGCGGTGACTTCGTTAACGACGGTTGATCCGAATGAGGGGATGAGTGCGATCGCCCAAAAACGCATCGACACCAGCCCCATTCCTATAAAAACTCAGGCCATCAGCGGTGAAAATCTCCCGATGCCAGAGGCCAGCTTCGACAACGTGGTTTGTACCTGGACACTGTGCAGCATTCCCAACGTGGAGCAGGCCCTACGCGAAGCCTATCGGGTGCTAAAGCCCGGTGGAAAATTCTTTTTTATCGAGCACGGACTGAGCGACGAGCGCGGCATCGCACGGCTGCAAAACTGGGTGACGCCGGTTCAGAAGGTGGTGGCCGATGGCTGTCACTTGAATAGAAAAATTGACGAGCTGCTGAGTCACGTTTTTGATCGGGTTGAGTCTGAGGAATTTTATGCCGATGATTTGCCTAAGATAATGGGCTATTTCTACCGAGGCGTGGCGATAAAGCAGGATTAGCGCGATCGCTCAACCTATAAAAATTCTGCGATCGCACAGCAAAAGTCCCTCAAAAGAAAATATCTTCCAAGGGACTTCTTTTACTCAACTAATCGTCAAGACGTCTAACCGTCAAGACGTTCAGTTCAGTCTTAAGCTACGACTAAACCGCTGCGGACTGCTTAATTTTTGCATCTAGCTCCCCAGCGGCGTACTTAGCAGCAAAGATATCAACGTCAACCTGCTTAATCTTAGAAGCATTGCCAGCCGCGCCAAACTTCTCATAGCGATCGGTACACACCTGCTGCATGTACTTAATCGAAGGCTTGAGGAAGTGACGAGGGTCAAAGTTCTTAGGATCGGCGAAAGCCGCTTCGCGAATAGCCGCCGTAATTGCTAGACGGTTATCGGTGTCGATGTTTACCTTGCGAACGCCGTTTTTAATGCCCTTTTGAATTTCTTCAACCGGTACGCCGTAAGTCTCAGGGATAGCACCGCCATTAGCGTTGATAATATCTAGCCACTTTTGAGGCACAGAAGAAGATCCGTGCATAACCAAGTGCGTATTAGGCAAGCGCTTATGAATTTCTGCAATCCTGTCAATCGCCAAAATTTCGCCCGTTGGCTTGCGAGTGAACTTATACGCGCCGTGGCTAGTGCCAATCGCGACTGCTAGGGCGTCCACCTGAGTCGCTTCTACAAACTGAGCCGCTTCTTCGGGGTCTGTCAGCAGCTGATCTTTGTCTAGCTTGCCTTCAAAACCGTGGCCGTCTTCCGCTTCGCCTTGGCCGGTCTCGAGCGAACCCAAGCAACCTAGCTCGCCTTCTACGCTAGCGCCAACGGCATGGGCAACCTTAACCACTTCGCGAGTAACGTTAACGTTGTACTCAAAGCTTGCTGGTGTTTTAGCATCTTCTTCGAGCGAGCCGTCCATCATCACGCTGGTAAAGCCGTTGCGAATCGCCGAGTAGCAGGTCGCAGGGCCATTGCCGTGATCCTGGTGCATCACGATGGGGATGTGAGGATAGGTTTCTACCGCTGCCATCACCAAGTGACGCAAAAACTTTTCGCCCGCATAGCTACGCGCACCGCGTGAGGCTTGCAAGATCACCGGGCTGTCGGTCTCATCCGCAGCCTGCATGATCGAAATAATCTGCTCCATGTTGTTTACGTTAAACGCAGGAATCCCGTAGCCTTCTTCAGCTGCGTGATCTAGCATCAGCCGCATAGGTACAAGCGCCATTCCATATCCTCCTAATTGTTTGTTGCCGGGTGGCTAAACCTGAGCTAGTAATTGATTGATTAGCGTAGGTTCTTATCTTTTAATAGTAGGCCAAAACATTGACCCGCGACGATTTGTTTTAAAGCGGGCGATCACCCAGATCGCTTTTCGACTGAGAAAAGAGTAGACTAATCCGCTTTGCAAAAGGCTTCGCGATGAAACGGTTCTCGCGATGAATTTATTCCTCTTAGGAATTAAAAAGGTCACTGCAAAAAATAATGGCGATCGCTCAATGCCTTCAGCCGCTCAGCATCGAGAGGTAACTGCTAAACGCAAATAAATGAAAGGTAAAGCGGGAAAAATGGGTCGCCTGGGATTCGAACCCAGGACCAGTCGGTTAAAAGCCGAATGCTCTACCACTGAGCTAGCGACCCGCTTATTTGTGTTTCCGTACGTCAGCGCTTTGAGTGCCCTGCACGGGTATTTAATTTACCACATGAATTGAACCGTTTTGGCAGCAATATTTTTGATCGGAAAAAATAAGTGCTGACCCTGTGCCCCGATCCATAGAAAAATACTCCTCAAACAAAAGAGCGTCATAAGTCCTGAAACTCTGATGCTCTTTTGTCTAGGGCTGCCTATCTACAGATTTTCAAAGCTTTAACAGTGTGGACTATTGAGGAAAACCATCGTCAATATCTTGACTGCCAAAGCGAGATTCTACTCGGAGAGATGCGCCGTCTCTACCGAGGCCATACTCAAGCGGTTTAGGAGAGCGACTTAAGTTTGCGTTTCCCTGTGAGATGAGAGGTTGATTGTTGGTAGGCGTGTTTAGCGCAGTCAGCGCGGCTAATCTATCTGCGGCCTTAGGGTGAGAAATGCCAGGGAGTTGGCTAGTTGCTATTCGTGTGAGTGCGCCCATCGCTCGAGCGCAACCGGTCGGATCAAAGCCTGCTCTGACTACGTACTGATAACCGACCTGATCGGCTTCTGATTCATTGGCTCGGCTGACAGCCGAATACTCGCTGTCTAGTTTCTCAATGCGCGCTTTGTAGATGTCTTCGGCTCTAGCAGCGGCTTGATTCGCCTGCTCGGCGTTCATCCCCTGCAATACTCCGCTGGCAACGCCAGTTGCGATTCTACCTGTATTTGATGAACCTCCAATATTGACGCCGATAGTATTCGTGACAACACCAATCACTGTGTTAAAAATGCTGGCTTGCCGGTTGGATGATTCGACTTCTGCGCGGGCTTCTTCTAGAGCTTCTACTTGCAGGGCTTCTATTTCCGCTGCCACTTTAGTTCTCTCCGCCGCATGCCCCTCTGTGTGATGCGCCATTTCATGACCGACGACGCAGGCGATCGCGGCAGTATCACCCTGTAGCTGCTCTAATATGCCACCTTCAAACGTAAGTATGTTTAATTCAGAGGCATACGCATTGACTACATCCGCAGAGGACACCCGAATTCTCCAGGGCTGTTGGTCTAACCCGTTGGCTCTGGCAACGCGCTCAACGATCCGATAAATCGCATAGTAGTCTCCACCGACGGAACCAAGGTTGCCTTCTAGATCTGTCCGGACTTGTTGATAAAATGAATCGGTGTTGTCTTTTGTCTGGCTCGATGTTTGAATATTATTAGCGGGCTGTGCGGCAACAGATGGTTGCACCCTCAACATCGCACCACCTATGGTTGAAGCGACGGCTAGCCCCAGTATGGGGAACCGACACTGAGATAAAATTTTAATCATAATGACAATACTTGTATAGACTTCCGGCGGTTGCGCAGAGTTGCACCAACATTCTGCGCTCAGTCTATTTGTACTGGCTTATCCGAAGCCAGCAGGTAAAGATTGCACGAATTTATTGATAAGCAAGCATGAAAGACAGTTAAGCTTCTATTCTTAGCTTTTTTCTAAGTATTGCCCGTCGATTAAAAAGGTGCCTTGGCTGAAGCGAACGCCTAGATAGCCACCGGGTTTACGGCTGAGAATGGTGCCTTCATCGCCCAGTTTTACTAGATCGGGTGGACGCAGCATGGGCATTGGGTCAGCGCTTTTCAGATAGGGCGGGAGACTGACGATTTTAACGCGATCGCCCACCACAAACGCCTTTGCACTCTCATTCTCAGCCATAAAATCTCATCTACTCGCGTTCAGCTATCCCTGATTATGGCACCTGCCAGATCCGCTCGTGATATTTCTCAGGCTGAGCATAAGGATCGGGCATTTCAGCCTGCCCATGATCGTGACCGTGCGCATGCCCGTGACCGTGAGCATGTCCGTGGTCATGCCCGTGACCGTGACCATGCGCCTGATCTGCGGAAACAGCCGCAAGTCGAAACTTACACATTTCGCAATTCATCGCGACCTGCCCAAGCTGAGTCTCAATCTCTCGGTCGCGCAGCACTCGAATGAGCTGTGGGTGCAGCCCCATCTCTGGCAGCATCACCACTTCGCTATCGGGATTCGCGGCCTGCTGCTCGTCGGCAATCCGCGCAATCTTCTCCATCAATACGCCCGTGAACATAAAGTAGGGCAAGACGATAACGCGCTTGGGTTTGTACAGTCTGGCGCGGTCGAAGCCTTCTTCTAGGCGCGGATGGGTGATGCCAATAAAGCAGGTTTCCACCGTGCGATAGCCGCTGCCTTCCCACACAATGCGAGCCAGCTTAGACACATCGCCGTTGGCATCCGGGTCGCTAGAGCCACGACCGACAAATAGCAGTACCGTATCTTCTCTAGCAATGCCGTTGGGATTGTGCGCTGGCTCATCGAGTAGGGCCAGCCGGTCTTTCCACAAGTCGAGAATGCCGGGCGTGATGCCAAAGTGACGGCCGTAGTGAAAGGTAAGGCCGGGATGACGCTGCTTGGCCCGATCTAGCTCGTTGGTTACGTCGAATTTGTTGTGGCGGGCGGCAAATAGCAGAATAGGCAGCACGGTTAAGTCGGTGTGGCCTTGGGCAACGCACTGGTCGATGCCGTCTTGAATACTGGGTTCGGTTAGTTCTAGGAAGCAGGGAAGAACAGGACGAGAGGAGTCTAGCGCTTGGTAGATGTTGGCAAAGTCGATCAGGGTTTGGCGTCCCTGCGGGTTGCGGGTGCCGTGGCCAACCATCAGCAAAGGTCTTTTAATCGGTAAAGGCGGGAGCTGGAGGCCCTGGGCGGTGACGGTAGGTTCGGCTACAGCGGTGGCGACTGCCGAGGGTGCCGATAGATGGGGCTGATGGGGCGTGTAGACGAGCGTATCTGAGGTTTGAATGAGCGTCATAAATTAGTTTTCCACTGGCCCGTGCGACGCGGACAATGGAGATGAAAGAACGAGCAGACGAAAGCAAAAGGTATTCTGACTTTGACAGTTGCGGCACAGTGCCGGAGTTTCACCGGGCTTTCCCTTTTGTTTAGGCCCTTTTGGTTAGGCTTGTATATACCTCTCGATCCTATCGGCTTTTTTTGAAAGGCGTCAGAGATTACAGACGCTCTTAGGTATTCGTCTTATAACTTTATTCCCCATTAGTTTTTTATGGTTTCTCGGGAGCAGGTACGGCAGGCATTTGAGGAGACGGATACCCGGCTGAATGTTGTGGTGAATGGCGCGATCGCTTTTCTCATCCTTCTATCAGCCGCTCTTTTTGCCATTCAAACCTACGAGCTGCCCAGGACGATTTGCCTGGCTTTAAGCATTGCCGACCAAATTATTCTGACGCTGTTTACGGTGGAGTACCTGCTGCGACTATGGGCCGCAGAAAAACCGCTGCGCTTTGTGTTTAGCCTGTATGGACTCATCGATCTGGTGGCGATTTTGCCGCTTCTGTTGGGATTTGTCGATGCCAGATCTTTGCGTTTGATTCGCTGGCTGCGAATTTTACGGCTTGCGCGCTTCTTTGAAGAAAAAACCTGGTTCAATCGCATTAGCGGCACCGAGGGCCTGATTTTCGCCCGCATTTTGTTCACGCTGTTTTCCATCATCTTTATTTACTCAGGCGCAATCTACCAGGCCGAGCATGATGTCAAAGGCGGAAACTTTGTCACCTTTTTAGACGCGGTTTATTTTGCCGTCGTGACCATGACCACCGTAGGCTACGGCGACATTACCCCCACGACTGAAGCCGGTCGCGGCCTCACCATCACCATGATTTTGACCGGCATCGCGCTGATTCCAACGCAGATTGGCAATCTGATTCGGCAATTTACCAAGGTCAAAGATTCGGTGCGCATCGTCTGCAAAAATTGCAATCTGCTAGGCCATGAGGACGACGCTCAGTTTTGTCGCCGATGTGGCGCTAAGCTGCCGGATATGGCGATTATTCCTTGAGCAATTTTTATTCGCGATCGCCCAGCTATCCAGCTCATCACCCAGCCCGCAAGGCTTCTCTTGTCTCGCACCTTGATCGCGCATCCGCAAATCCACATAAGTATAGAAATTAGCCAGGGTTCGGCTCCGCAGTCGCCATAGTGTACGTTACAATTGGTTAAGCTTTCTTGCGTGGCAAGTAAATATCTATCATCTGCACAGAATCTATTACCCGCACAGAAAGAACCTTTAGCGCCTTTAATATCAAAATCAGCCTGTTTCATAGCGCTCACTGAGACCCTCAGTGAGTTTTTATGGTCGGCATTTTACCCGCTAGGCGCTTATCGCCACCTTCGAGAGACCTCAATGAGCCTTCCTATTCGCAACGTTGCAATCATCGCCCACGTAGACCACGGTAAGACCACACTAGTGGACGCCTTGCTAGAGCAATCTGGCATTTTCCGAGACAACGAGGCCGTCCCAACTTGTGTACTCGACTCCAACGACCTGGAGCGAGAGCGAGGGATCACCATTTTGTCTAAAAACACGGCGGTGTACTACAAAGACACGTTGATCAACATCGTAGATACGCCCGGACACGCAGACTTCGGCGGTGAAGTAGAGCGCGTACTCGGCATGGTAGACGGCTGCTTGCTAATCGTAGACGCTAACGAAGGCCCCATGCCGCAGACTCGCTTCGTGCTGAAAAAAGCATTGGAAAAGGGCTTGCGTCCAATCGTCGTCGTCAACAAAATCGACCGTCCTCGAGCTGACCCCCACGTCGCGGTCGATAAGGTGCTAGATCTGTTTCTAGAGCTGGGCGCAGATGACGATCAGTGCGATTTTCCTTACCTCTTTGCCTCCGGACTGTCGGGCTTTGCAAAGAACAAAATGGAAGAAGAAAGCGACACCATGCAGCCGCTGTTTGAAGCGGTGCTGCATCACGTGGCGCCGCCCGTTGGCGACCCGGACAAGCCTTTGCAGCTTCAGGTCACGACGCTTGACTATTCCGACTACTTGGGCCGGATTGTGATTGGGAAGGTGCATAACGGCACGATTCGTCAGGGCGAAATGACCGCGCTGGTGAAAGAAGACGGCAAGATTGTGAAGTCCAAAATTACAAAGCTGATGGGCTTCCAGGGGCTATCGCGCGTAGAAATTCAAGAGGCCACAGCGGGTAACTTGGTGGCCGTGGCTGGTTTTGCCGATGCGAACATTGGTGAAACGATTACCTGTGCGAGCGATCCGCAGGCATTGCCGCTCATTAAGGTAGACGAGCCGACGCTGCAGATGACCTTTGCCGTGAACGATTCGCCGTTTGCCGGGCAAGAGGGGGACTTTGTGACTTCTCGTCAATTGCGCGATCGCCTATTTCGCGAGCTAGAAACCAACGTGGCTTTGCGCGTAGAACCAACCGACTCTCCCGATCGCTTTGCTGTGTCGGGTAGAGGCGAACTGCACCTCGGCATTTTGATTGAAACGATGCGCCGCGAAGGCTACGAGTTTCAGGTTTCTCAGCCACAGGTCATTTATCGCGAAGTGAACAGCAAGCCCTGCGAGCCATTTGAGCAGCTAGTGCTAGACGTGCCTGAAGAAGCCGTCGGGGGCTGTATGGAGCGGTTGGGTCAGCGGAAAGCAGAGCTGCAAGACATGATGGTTTCGGGTGATGGCCGTGCTCAGCTTGAGTTTGTCGTTCCCGCTCGGGGACTGATTGGCTTTAGAGGTGAGTTTATGCGGGCGACTCGGGGCGCTGGCATTATGAACCACAGCTTCTTGGAGTATCGTCCAATGTCGGGCGATATTGATACGCGTCGCAATGGCGTGTTGATTTCCTTTGAAGAAGGCGTGGCTACGTTCTATGCGCTAAAGAACGCTGAAGATCGCGGCACGTTCTTTATTGAACCGGGTGCAAAGGTTTATAAAGGCATGGTTGTCGGTGAGAACAATCGCCCGCAAGATCTGGAGCTGAACATCTGTAAGGCTAAGCAGTTGACGAACCACCGCGCCGCCTCAGGCGATGAGCTGGTGCAGTTGCAGTCTCCCATGGAAATGGGGCTAGAGCGAGCGCTGGAGTACATCGGCCCAGATGAGATGGTTGAGGTGACGCCCGAGTCTATTCGCTTGCGTAAGGTGAACAAGAAAAAGCTGGCTAACCGATAAAATCAGGTCAATGCAAGTTGAGCTGAACAATCAGTAAGCACTCAGTAGGTACAAGAGGAATAGGTAAAAGGGGCGATCGCGTTAATTTGCGATCGCCCCTTTTCGCTTGAACAGGAGTTTGCCGCTTTCAGCCCCCTTCTAAGCTACCGATTTCGCTGCTGATAGCTCCAATAAACCGCTTCCAAAAAAGTATTGGCCGTCATTTCGGTTGGCAGCGCGTCCAACTGCGCCTTGTCTTTTAGCTGACGAGCTAGCCGAAGGCCCACGTCTTGACGGGCCGTTTCGGTCAAAAAGCTGCGGCGCTGAAGATATTCGCGGACGGTGGCAAAGTCGTCCGGGCTGATCAGATTGAAGTTTAACCGGGTTAGCAGGTCGCTGCCTACGGCTTTAGCGGCCTCCGAGATGGCAAGACCTTGCCCAGCGGTGCGCGGATCGACTTGAACGACCAAAGTGCCCGCTAGCCAGTCGCCTATTCG
This sequence comes from Phormidesmidales cyanobacterium, assembly GCA_038260205.1. GTDB lineage: Bacteria > Cyanobacteriota > Cyanobacteriia > Phormidesmidales > Phormidesmidaceae > Phormidesmis. Next base: position 1,890 of record JBBSOB010000068.1, on the reverse strand, counting down.
CTTTTCGCGCTGGCTAAAGAGAACGCAAAAAAAACCTAAGAAAAAAATGTCGTCTATAGGACGAACGAGCGATCGCAGCGTCGCCTGAAACAATCTCACCGGCTGACCGTCATCGCGAATGACCCGAATTTTGGCATAGCGCTTACCCGGCGTTTGTCCATACCAAGCCGTTTCAAACCCCACAAAATAGCCCACATACAGGCCAAACGCCAGCAAACTAGAGATGGCCGTGGCCCAAAGCTGAAGGGTATCGGTGTCAATAGAGAGAATCGCCTCCCACTGACCAAACTGCGTGAGCGCCAGTATCCACAGCCAAAAAGTCAGCAGCAGAAAAAGGCTCAGAACCGTGTAGTCAATCACCAGCGCGACGGCACGGCTGCCCACACCAGCCAGGGTAAACTCCAGTTCGACGCTCTCAGGCGTTCGAATCCTGACGCTATTAAAAAGGTTCATCGCTTAAAGTATCCGGGGCAGTGTCGGTGACCGTATCGGTAACCAGCTTCAGGTCTAGTCCCTCGCGACGGCTGCGCAAGTCGTAATAGAGTACCCCTTTCACCACCTGCCAAAAGGGCAGCGTCAGAATACCTGAGGTAAAGCTCAGCACCAGGACTAAAATATTGAGCGTTATGGCCAAAGACGACCCCGGTTCGACAAAAGCCACGGCGACCTGCGGCAAAATGCTCAAAAAGATCAGCACGGGCAGGGTAATCAAATACGCCGCCATCACTACAAACTGAATGCGCACAATTGACTTTTTAGAAAGCTGCCAGCTCCGGCCAATGCTAGTACTTGGATCGACTCGCGGCTCTACCGCCATCGGTACTTCTGCAACAATCAGCCGCCCGACGATCCAAAGTAGCCCTAACAGCACCGCTGCTATCACCACTAATACCGTGATGATAATCGCAAACGTGCTGCCGCCCTGGCCAAAAATAGCCGTGAGCACATAGCTCGACAGCCCGCCTATGGCGACACCCGCGAGTACGCCGACTAAAACGATGGTCAGATAAGACGCCACAAAAATTAGAAACAACAGAACGCTCAGCCCCAAGAACGCCCAGGTTTTGGGACTGACGTGCCGATAGGCTTCTCGGGGCGTTTCGGGCTGGTTCATCAGCTCTTGAAACGCCAGACGCGACATTAGCCCGGTGTACATGCAGTACTTTGCCCAGCCATATATCGGCACGAGTAGCCAAAGGTAGGCTGTTGCCGATAGGGTCAGATACATTTTGAGGCGATCGCGATACAGCCGAATCGCTGCGCTAACAACATTACCAGGGTTTAGCGGCCCTAGGTTTGAAGAGGAAGCCGAAGTCATTGCGATCGCTCCTTAGCGGTAAAGATGAGTGGCTGGGGTCACATTACTATAGCGGTAGCGCGGCTTAGCTTTGGCTATAGTGAGTACGCCCACAGATGAAAAAAGTGAATGCAACTGGATGAACGTGCAGCGATGGATAGCCCGCAGAGAAACGAGCTGGCGACAGCTTGAGCAGCTTTTAAAGCAGGCCGAAACCAAAGGCATTCAGTCTCTTAAGAGCGAGCAGGTGCGGCAAATGGCCAGCCTCTATCGAAGCGTCTGTGCCGATTTGGCCCGCGCCACCAGCCATCAGGTTAGCCCCGCTATCGTCAAAGATTTGCGAGGACTTACCACCCGAGGCTACAGCCAAATTTACCAGGGGTCGCGGCAGCAAGAATGGCAGGCGCTCAAAGACTTTTATCGCTATGGCTTTCCAGAAGTGGTGCAGCAATGCTGGGGCTATATTGCCGTTGCTACGCTGCTATTTATCGTTGGCGGAGCCATTGGCTGGTGGTTCGCCTGGCAAGACGACAGCTTCATGACTTTAGTTCTCGGCAGCGACTTTGTAGAAAATGTTCGATCTAGCCAGGAAC
>JBBSOB010000067.1:0-18055 GCA_038260205.1 Phormidesmidales cyanobacterium | reverse complement strand
GAAGTGATTAAGTACGGCGTGATTTGGGACAAACCGCTGTTTGAAACGCTAGAGGCGGCTGAGCGTTTGGATGACTACAACCACGTTAGCGCCGACTTGTTGCAGTACATGCTGGAGCATTCCTGTCAGGCGAAGGCAGATGTGGTGAGCCAGGACGTAAAAGAGGCCGGTATCCGCGCGCTTTTGAACTACGGGCACACCATTGGTCACGCGATAGAAAGTCTGACTGGCTATAGCGAAGTTAATCATGGGGAGGCGGTGGCCATTGGCATGGTGGCCGCTGGGCAAATCGCGGTGGATATGAACCTGTGGGGAAAATCTGCGACTGAGCGTCAAGATGCCCTAATTGAGAAAACTAAGCTGCCGACTCGGTTGCCAGAGGGTATTAACATTGACCAGATATTAGTTTCGCTCAAGAGTGACAAAAAGGTGAAAGAAGGAACCGTGCGCTTTGTGCTGCCAACCGGTATTGGCGAAGCGTTTGTGAGCGATGATGTTGTAGAGGAAACGGTAAAGAGTGTTCTTTCAAGACTGGCGATTTAAAGGGGCCGCGCTGCGCAGAGAAAATAATACTTTCAGTAAAATCACACTTTCAGTAAAATAATACTCTCAGCGAAATAATACGTTCAGCAAAGAGAATCCAGTCAGGTTTTTCTACAGGTAATCGCTGACGCGATGCTTTGCAGCTTAGCTTTGACTGCGCCGGTTTTAAGGAGCGATCGCCCCAACTCAAACCCTTGCTCCAAGCTCTCTACGCGGCCCACCCGCCACAGATAAAATCCGCTGTTCCAAATCGCCGAGCGGCCAATTTCGTTCTCTTTGCCTTCTAGAACTTCCCAATATTGTTTTATCAATTGCGCTAACGGTAAGAACGCTGGATCGGCCCCCGCAAAGCCATAATCGCGAGGATGCAACAACAATCTTTCGGTATGAAGTTCTCCTGCTTTTAATTCGTTTAATCCGAGAATGGCGGTGCGATCGCGCGACAGATCACAGCTGCCTTCTAAGCCTTTGACCGTGGTGAAAAAAGGCGTACGGCGCTGAGTGAAGGTCAGTTGGGTGCGCTCTTCGGTAGGGGGATGGACGTAGCCGCTGACCAAATTGCTTTTACCGGCGTAGGGCGACCACATAATTTCGACGGTGGCGAGGGTAGGGCGTTTGCCAATTTGTTGGCGGTAGGGCACCATCGCTTCGGCTAGCGGAAAGTGGGTGGGCTGATAGATGAAGCCGATGCCAGTGCTGGCCAGAATTGGCTGAACTTGATCGAGTGAGAGCCGAGAAATTTCCAGTCCTAAGGCTCGCCAAATATCTACGGTGGGCAGACCCATTTTGGTGGGCATGCGATCGCCTCCAGGTATCACAGCGGGGCAGTCGGCAGCGGCCAAAGTAAGCGCGGTAAGAGGCGTAATCGGAGCGGTGCGCGATCGCCCGTCATAAGGATTGCAAAAGACCGTAACCGGATACTCACTCTCAATTTCAGTGAGCTTGGGGCCAAGACGATCGTAGGCGTCTAGCATTCCGGCTAGCTCGGTGGGGGTGGGGCGTTTGATCCGCTGGGCAATCATAAATGCGCCGATTTGGGCGGGGGTAGCCTGTTCGCGCAGCATCAGTTCGGTGGCGATCGCAGACTCTTTACGAGAGAGACTTTTAGAGGTGTGAGTGCCGCTGCCAACTTGTTTGAGCAGATCTCGAAATTGATTGACCGTGGTGTCGCTAGGATGGCTCATGAGTTGATGACGGCAAAAATAATGGCTGTAAGCTTTACATTAAGGACATTAAGGCAGATGAGGCAATACGAACGACCACTAGGCGAGCGGCTAACGCTCACTAGCAGCAGGCAAGTCTGTGAGCGAATCGACTAGACTCATGTTGCTTTTCACTTGTTGTTGCACCAAATCGCAAAACCGTTGAATCGGTGGAATCATCAGGCGATCGTGGGTGGTGACCATAACGACCTTGCGTAAGAGGATAGGTTCGCGAGTAGGCCGAACGGTCAAGTCTAGGTCTCGGCTGCTTTCAGTTAAGGCAGACCGGGGAAGCAGCGCGATCATATTGCCCTGACGGACAACGCCGCGAAAGGCATCGAGGGTATTTAGCTCTAAGGCAATTTTGAAATCTTCATCGCGATCTTGAAATTGGCTTTGAACCATTCGCTGCATTCCGTAGCCGTCTTTAAACACCGCTTGAGGATAGCGAGCAATCTCCGCCCAGGAAACGGCTTCATGCGCAGCGAGGGGATGATCGACACGCATCAGGATCTCTACGGGTTCCTCGTAAAGTGGGGTAACGACCATTTCTTGATTGCTCGTGAGCAGCGGATTGTGCATGACGATAGAGACATCGACTAGGCCGTCGCGGAGGACTTTGAGTGAGCGATCGCTCCCTAAGGCCGTCACGCGAAGCTGCACGTTGGGATGATCCTGACAAAACTGAGTCACGATAGGCGGCAGCAAATAGGCGCAGACCGACTGAATACCCGCCACGCATAGCTCAGTCTGCTTGCCGTTCATCAGGTCGTTGATATCTTGCTGAGCCTGTCCCCATTCTCGGCAAATTCGGGTGGCGCGCGGCAGTAGGCTATTGCCTGCTAGGGTAAGTTTACTTTGCGCGGCGCGATAGAAGAGCGGTACGCCCAGGCTATCTTCAATCGCCCGAATTTGCCTGCTGACGGTAGATTGGGTAATGCCACACTGCTTGGCGGCAGCTTGAAAACTGCCGGTGTCGGCGACGGCTAAAAATGCCTGGAGCTGCTCTAGACGCATAAGGTTGGAATGTAGAGTTTAATGCAGCTTTTTACGTTTAGAGTAGCGGTTGGCAAAAGCAGATTCTGTAGGGATTGCTACGGCTACGCAAATTATGTCCGCGATGGTCGATTAGGTTATGGGCGATTAGGCGATGGTCGATTAATCGGATGCGGAGAAGTTAGGATCGATTTGTTTGAGGGCGCTCAGGGCGTGCAGTCTGATGCGAGCGTCTGTGTCATCTAGTAGCCCAGTCAAAATCTCAATGGCGTCGGTTGGGCCGAGTTGGGCCAGGGCTTGGATAGCAGTTTGTTTTAGAGACAAGGTGGACGGATCGGGAAGAGCGACTGCCGATAACGGATCTAAGGGGTTGGACTGAGTTTGCAGCGATTTTAGCCAGTTTATTAGGGGCTGAGCGGCGATGGGTTTCAGGCTCGGTGAGCTGGTTTGGCCAAGCGATCGCGCAATTTCTTGCTGAACGGCTGGCATCATCACGGGGGCGGTGTCGCTAAAAGCCTGGGCTAGGGCTTGAACGGCCGCCGAGGTGCCGATCCAGCCGAGCGCTTGAACAGCGGCGACCTTAACAGCGGTTGGGCTAGGTTGACTAAGCAGATGAGAGAGCGATCGCACAGCCTCTGGGGTGCCGAGTCTGCCAAGGGCGATCGCGCTTTCTTTGGCCACGGCGACATGCGGCGATCTCAGCGTACGACTGAGCGCGTCAATGAGGTTTATTGTTGGCGCTGATGTCTGATTTTCTAGTAAATCGCGGCGACGACCGAGGGCGCGAATGGCTTCTTGGCTGATGGCGGGTTCGTCGGCGGTGGCGGCTATTAAAACGGGCGTGATGCGCGGATCGTGGAAGCTGCCGAGGGCTTCGAGGGCGATCGCTCTCAGCGTTATATCAGGATGATGGGCAACGCTGAGCAAAGGTTCGATCACCGGGGTGCGGCGAACATGGGCTAGGGCTTTGGCGGCGAGGATTTTTTGCGCGATCGCCGAGCTTTCGAGCAGCGCTGATAGCGTTTTGATGGCGCTGCTGCCTAGCGCGGTGAGGGCGGTGATAGCTTCCTTTTGCAAATCTTCATCAGGTGTGCTGACAAGGAGTTGGGCGATCGCCTCAATCACCGCAGGTCGATCAAACTGGCTAAGGACGCGAACGATAAAGCCCTGATTAGCGGGATTGGTTTCCACTTGCAGCTGACGAATCAACGGTGGAATAGTGCCATCTCCCCATTCAACAAACTGTTTGGCGCATTGCTTGGCGCTGTCCCAACGGCGGTGAAAATCACCTGTAGTCAGTTGGGCGATCGCCTGCTGAATTTCTCGCTCTCTAAACAACAAATCCTCGCACCCAATCTCACTACACCCAATTTCATTACACCCAATCTCACTATCAGCGGCGGTCAAATTTGACTGAAACATATCGTTTACGAGCGTCATTTTGGAAATTCACCTCTTAGTTTATAAAGAGCATTTATAAAGAACATTTATAAAGAGCTAGATTCAAGTACTAGGTTGCAAGATTTTGTCTAGGAATCTGATTTTAATGCGCCTTATATTGACGCCCTATATTGACACAACTGCGGTCATTTTGTTGTTTTGCTAAAGACCGTATTCAAAACTTTTTCCATCAGCTTCTTTTGCTCTCAAAATCTCTATAGTTCTTTTCTTACAGGCTTTTGCAGAATTCGCATAGAAGGTATGCACATACCGTTTCTATTCGGCATCAACGACAACAAACAGTATTGATCAATACAAAATGTTGAATAGAACTTCTCTATGTTGATAGCAACTCAACAGCAGATGAGTGGGACAAAACCCCAAAACGGTTCCTTATAAGCGTGGTGGGTAGGTGTCTTAGTTGGAACGTTGGCAGACTTCTAGAAAAGACACCTATCCCTTTTCTTAGCCTGAGCCGGGTGAGTGAGCTGTAAAGCTGCTTGTTGTAAAACGACTTCAAGCAAAACTTCAAGGACAACTTCAAACACAACGTAGCTAGTAATAAAGTTGGTTAAAGATGATCGCTACTTCGACAAAGACTTCGCCGAAGGTAGAAAAGCTCAATAAGTTTGAGAAATACAAGGCCGAAAAAGATGGCCTAGCGGTTAAAGGCGAGCTAGAGCAGTTCGCCAAGATGGGCTGGGAAGCGGTTGATAAGACGGACTTAACCGGCAGACTCAAATGGCTAGGCGTTTTTTACCGCGAAGTGACGCCCGGCAAGTTTATGCTGCGTCTGCGCCTGCCTCATGGCGTACTCTCAAGTCAAAAAATGCGTGTGCTCGCAGAGATTGTGCAGCAGTATGGCGACGATGGCTGCGCCGATATCACCACCCGGCAGAACTTACAGCTACGCGGCGTGCGCTTAGAAGACATTCCCGGCATTTTTGAACGCTTCGAGCAATCGGGGCTTACGTCTATTCAGTCGGGGATGGACAACGTGCGCAACATTACCGGATCTCCGGTTGCGGGCATCGCGGCTAACGAGCTAATTGACACCCAACGCCTGGTGATGAAAGTACAGGACATGATTACCCATAACAGTCAGGGTAATCCGGCGTTCAGTAATCTACCTCGCAAGTTCAACAGTGCGATAGAGGGCAGTCGGGAAGACTCAATTCACTCAGAAATTAATGACATTGCCTTTATCCCGGCCTTCCAAGACGGCGAAGAGGGGAGCAAGCTGGGCTTCAATGTCATCGTCGGCGGCCTCTTTTCAGCTCGGCGCTGCGATTCGGCGATTCCGCTCAACGCTTGGGTGCCTGCTGACGATACGGTCGTGGAGGTTTGTCGGGCGGTTCTCTCGGTGTTTCGAGACAAAGGCGCTCGGGGCAACCGGCAGCAAACTCGCTTAATGTGGCTCATTGAGGCAATGGGTCTGAAATCGTTTAGAGCGGCGGTAGAAAGAGAAATGGGCCAGTTTTTAGCCCCCGCAGCGCCGAAAGATGCCATTACCGAAGAAGGCAAGAGCGATCATTTGGGCGTTCATTCTCAGAAGCAGCCTGGGATGAACTATGTAGGGTTGCATGTGCCGGTGGGCCATCTCCACGCCGATGATATGTTCGAGATGGCTCGACTAGCAGAGGTTTATGGCAAGAGTGAAATTCGCCTGACCGTAGAGCAAAACGTGATTATTCCCTATATTTCGGACTCTTGTTTGGATGCTTTTTTGCAAGAAGAGCCGGTACAGAAGTTTTCAACAAATCCTTCGACGTTGGTGCGCACTCAGGTGTCTTGTACGGGGTCGCGGTTCTGTAATTTTGCGCTGATTGAGACGAAGCAAAGGGCACATGCGATCGCTCAATCACTGGACGCCCAGCTCAACGTCCCCGACTCAGTGCGAATGCATTGGACGGGTTGCCCCAACTCCTGCGGTCAGCCGCAAGTCGCCGACATCGGGTTGATGGGCACCAAAGCCCGCAAAGATGGCAAAACCGTAGAAGCGGTAGACATCTACATGGGTGGCAAGGTGGGCAAACATGCTCAGCTCGGCGAGCGAGTAATGAAAAGCGTACCTTGCGAAGATCTAGAGGGCGTTTTAACCGATCTCCTCAAAGCTAATTTCGGGGCCACGGCCAAATAATCTGTTGCCACCACACTAGACGCAACGTCCCTGGCCTGACGGTTATTCAGCTTGGCTGAGTGAGGTGTCGGGCCACCAAAAAAGAAGCCCCAAGGCGGCAACCTGAAGGCTTCAATCTAACAACTTGCTTGGGAGTTTGCCGAGCGGCAATGCCAAAACAAGTTCTATTCATACTTAGGAGCATAGCGCAAATGATCGGAGAGTTTCTGACAAAACCAACTCAAGGCAGGTACAAGATCCTTCATCTAACCTGGTTTGCCTTCTTTTTGTCTTTTGTGGTGTGGTTTAATTTTCCACCGTTTGCAACCACCATTACTCAAGAATTTGGCCTAACCGCCCAACAGGCCGGAACCATTGGTCTATGTAACGTGGCGCTAACCGTTCCCGCTAGAGTCATCATCGGCATGCTGCTAGACAAATACGGGCCTAGATTGACCTACTCTGTGCTGCTAGTCTATGCCGCTATCCCTTGTTTGATTTTTGCAACAGCAACTAGCTTCAATCAACTGGTAGTAGGCCGTTTGTTAATGGGTATTGTCGGCGCGGGCTTTGTCATTGGTATCCGCATGACAGCCGAATGGTTTCCGCCCAAGGAAGTCGGCACCGCTGAAGGTATTTACGGCGGCTGGGGCAACTTCGGCTCTGCGTTTTCTGCCTTTACGATGGTGATTATTGCCAGTGCTCTAACCTTTTTGCCCGGCGCTTTCCAGTTTCCTGAGGCTCAACCTTTCAACGTGCTTGGCCTTTCTTTAGCGAGTGCGGCTTTGAACTGGCGAGCTGCGATCGCTGGTTCTGGTATCATCACGGCGCTCTACGGCATCTTCTATTACTTCAACGTTACCGACACGCCCCCCGGAAAAGTTTACCGTCGGCCCAAAAGCGCGCGTGGCCTAGAAGTTACCACCGTCAGAGACTTTTGGTTCCTGATGGTAATGAACATCCCGCTGACAGGAATTCTGATGGTTTTGGCCTGGCGATTGCAGAAAGTTGCCTTCCTTTCGACTGGCGCAATGTACTTCGCTTGGCTGGCGCTACTAGGACTCTACGCATTTCAGGCTTACAACTGCTGGACGGTAAATAAGGAATTGCTAGCCGGTCGCAAGCAGTACTCGGTCGAAGATCGCTACCGATTTAAACAGGTTGCGTTGCTAGAGCTAACCTACATTGTAAACTTCGGTTCCGAGCTAGCTGTAGTGACGATGCTCCCCGCCTTTTTTGAAGGTACGTTTACGTTGGACAAAGCCACTGCAGGAATTATTGCCTCCTGCTATGCCTTCATGAACCTGGTAGCCCGTCCGGGTGGCGGCATCATTTCTGATTCCATCGGTAGTCGTAAGTGGACGATGACCTTCCTCTTAGGAGGTATGGGCATCGGTTACCTGCTCTTCAGCCAGGTTAGCGGCGGCTGGGCATTGCTACCCGCCATTATCTTAACTATGGTCTGCTCCTTCTTTGTGCAAGCGGCTGAGGGCGCTACGTTTGCACTCGTGCCGTTAGTGAAGCGTCGCGTGACCGGGCAAATTGCTGGCAACGTGGGCGCTTACGGAAATGTGGGCGCAGTGGCTTACCTGACGATTCTGCTACTGCTACAGCAAGCCTTTATCCCAGCAGGTGAAGGCCTCGATCCCGCAGTGGTAGCAGCCGGAACAGCTCAATCAAATGCGGCTTTCTTCCAGGTTTTAGGCGTATCCGGTTTGGTTGTTGCTTTTCTTTGCGCGTTCTTCCTAGACGAACCTAAGAGTTCATTTGCAGAGGCCCACGCAGATGATTTACTGCCGATAGCCGAGCCAGTACCAATGCCAGTACCCGGCCCGAGGGCGCTGAACTAGTGCCGAAGGTGAAATCAGGCTGTTGAAACTGTTGGAATTGTTGAAACTGCAAAAGACGAAAGCTAGCGCTGCCTTCGTAGGCTAGCTTTCACTAGGTTGATAGAAGGGAACGTACGACTATTTCTTTCTTTTTGGCCTCGGCTCAGCACTTATTTCTACTGCATTTTTTTGTTCTTGTGCGAGGTTCTGCGGTGGCGACGACTAAAAGAGCACTGTTAACTAAAACATTGTCAACTAAAACACTGTCAACGAAAACACTGTCAACTAAAACACTTTGTCCTTACTGCGGCGTGGGTTGTGGGCTAGAAGTGTTTCCGCCGGCTCGTCCGGGGCGGGGCGTAACTCGCGACAATGAGGGCAGACCGATCTGGCAGGCGGTGGGAAACAAGGCGCATCCTTCTAGTAAGGGGCAGGTTTGCATTAAGGGAGCTTCGGTGGGCGAATCTTTGAACAAGTCTCGGCTGATGGTGCCGATGATGCGTGAGTCCTTAGATCAGCCGTTTAAAGAAGCAAGCTGGGACGAGGCTTTTAGCCGCATTACCCTAGAAATTCAGCAGTCTATTGCTCAGCGCGGGCCAGATTCTATCTGTATGTATGGCTCGGGGCAGTTTCAGACCGAGGATTATTATGTAGCGCAAAAATTAATTAAGGGCTGCATTGGCACCAACAACTTTGATGCCAATTCTCGCCTGTGTATGTCTTCGGCGGTGGCGGGCTATATTCAAAGCTTTGGCTCGGATGGGCCGCCCTGCTGCTACGACGATTTGGAAAAGACCGACTGTGCTTTTTTAATTGGAACAAATACGGCTGAGTGTCATCCAATTGTGTTCAATCGACTCTCCAAACATCTTAAAAAAGACAAAAGAGCTAAGTTAATTGTGGTCGATCCGCGCCGGACGGAGACGGCGAAGAATGCGGATTTACATCTAGCGATTAAGCCGGGCACTGATATTGCCTTGCTCAATGGCATCGCCTATTTGTTGATTCGTCAGGGTCGAACGGATCTGGTTTTTATTGATTACTGTACGGAAGGGTTTACGGAGTATGCGCAGGTGGTGGCTCACTATCCGCCGGAGCGAGTAGCTGAGATCTGCGACATTCCCCAGGCAGATGTGGAAATGGCAGCGCAGATGTGGAGTGAGTCGCAGCGGGTGCTTTCGCTGTGGTCGATGGGCGTAAACCAATCGACGGAAGGGACGGCCAAGTGTCGCACCATTATTAATTTGCATTTGATGACGGGACAGATTGGCCGTCCGGGGGCGGGGCCGTTTTCGTTGACGGGTCAGCCGAATGCGATGGGTGGACGCGAGGCGGGCGGGCTAGCGCATATTTTGCCAGGGTATCGGTCGGTGCAGAACGCGGATCATCGGCGGGCGGTGGAGAAGGTTTGGCGGCTGCCAGAAGGGAGTATTTCGCCGATGCCGGGGCTGGCAGCTTGGGATATGATGCTGGCTCTAGAGCAGGAGGCGGTGGGGGTGATGTGGGTGGCCGCGACCAATCCGGCGGTGAGTATGCCGGATATTAAGCGATCGCAAGCCGCCCTGCGAAAGTCTCCCTTCACCATTTGCCAAGATGCCTATTATCCCACCGAAACAGCGGCGTTCGCGCATTTGGTGCTGCCTGCGGCACAGTGGGGCGAAGCAACGGGAGTGATGACTAATTCTGAGCGGGTGGTGACGCTGTGTCCGGCTTTTCGCGCTCCGGTGGGTAAGGCTAAGGCAGATTGGGAAATTTTCGCGGAAGTGGGTCGTCGGCTGGGCTTCGAGCAGCAGTTTGATTTTGCTGATGCGGCGGCGGTGTACGACGAGTTTGTGACGCTGACGACAGATCGCGTTTGTGATATGAGCGGGCTAAGCCATCAAAGACTGGCTGAGCAGGGGCCGATTCAGTGGCCGATTCCCGTATGCGAGACGGCACAAACAGCGGCCAATAAGTTTGATAAGCGGCTGTATACCGATTACACCTTTCCCACGGATAGCGGCCAGGCTAAGTTTGCGGCCTTTCATGTCAAGGGCATCGCCGAGCCGCCGGACGCGGCATTTCCGTTTGTGATGACGACCGGGCGGCTGTTGGGCCACTGGCACACGCAAACGCGGACAGGGCGAGTTGAGAAAATTACGAAAAAATATCCGCAGCCGCAGGTGGAGCTTAACCCCAAGGATGCGCAAAAGATGCGAGTGCAGTCGGGTGATTGGCTGGAGGTGCGATCGCGCCGAGGTTTCGTTCGGCTACCTATTTTAGTCACTCAAAACATTCGCCGGGGCACCGTTTTTATGCCGATGCACTGGGGTTTTTTGTGGGGAAAAGACGCCGAGGTAAATGCGCTGACGCATCCAGAGGCTTGCCCAATTTCGCTAGAACCAGAGCTAAAAGCTTGCGCGGTGCAGTTGATTCCAATTGGGCCACAGCCCCAAACGGTAGCGCTCACCAGCGCGGAGCAAGCGCTAGCCATGATGCAGCCACCAGCGATCGCCATAAAGTCAACGGGGCCAACGGAGCCTCAAAGTCAGTACGCGAGCGCTTCGTCTGGGGTCTAGCGGTTTAATATTTTATGAGTGCCATAAGATACAAGTTATTTGTGCGATCGCTCACCCCCTGTAGTATGGGTTTAGATCAAATTTACAGGAATTGTTTTGAGAAAACCGCGCAAGAGTTTTATTGAAAAGCACTTCAGTGACGCGGGTTTCCTCCGAAATTTGGGTCAATTTGAAGGCTTGGTCTCGAAGCTACTTTCAATTGCTATGGTCATGGTGATTATAGTGATCATCATCGATCTCGCTATATATCTTTTCACCTATCTCGGTGCAGAGCTGCTTAATCCAAAGGTGCGCGACCCTCACATCTTTTTTGGTCAAACGCTGCTAGATATTTTCGGCCTATTTCTAAGCGTTCTGATTGCGCTAGAGATTCTAGAGAACATTACGGCTTACCTGAAAAAGCACGTCGTGCAAGTAGAGCTAGTAATTGTGACCTCGCTGACGGCAGTGGCCCGAAAAATTATCATCCTGGATCTTAAACAGGTTTCGGGCGTCAGCCTGATTGGTTTAGCGATCGCCATTCTTTCACTTTCTGTCAGCTACTTCATTGTTAAAAATGTGCGCTCATGAAAGCGTTAGATATCTTTAAGCTGGCATCTTTAAGCTTTAAACCTCCGGACAGACTTCCTCAGCCTCAGCGATAGAAAATCCATCATCTTTGGGCATTAAGATCTCAATAGCCACGGGTAAATCAGCCCCGCCTAAGCCGCGAATAATTCGACGCTCTCTAGCGGACAGATCGCGCTCCGATTCTACAAAAACAATAAACAAAGGATGCGGCGTCTCTGTGCCTTCAGCTAACAAATGCCTGTGCTTTCTAGGCATTAGCCACTCTACGCCCTGCCCTAGCTCTACTTGGGTCTGCCGCCATCTGCCTAGCAAATCCGAAAGGTCTTCGCCGGGCCTTTGAATAAACAGGGCAATCTCAATGCCGGTTTTAATTTTCCATTCGGGGTCGCACATCATCAGCGCAATGTCGCAGGGTAGCGGACGAACGCTGTAGCGCAAATGTGTCGTCCCAGGCGTTTCGGAGGTTTCTCGGCTGCGGACGTTGGGCAGCGGAATGGCCACCATACTTTCTTGCGGACGACGAACGCTAGGCAACGCTTCAAAGTAAGGTCGATGCTGCGTCAAGATAGACAAAATGCCGTCGTAATGGCAGCAGTCTGCAAGCATTTCCTCATAGGCATTTTTTTGCTGCTGTAGGTCGGTTTCGCCGGTCATGGATTATAGGTAGCCGCTGAGGATCTATCTGGCTAGTTCAGGTTTCCCAAAGTCTGCTGTGATGCAGATGCAGCGCAAAAGATGCCTTTCATCCTCCAATTATCTCACCGACATCTACTCGACTACCGTTAGCAAAGTCCCAGCCTGAAAGCGTTTTCTTTCCATCCGGCTTGACTTCTCGCAGCAGCAAATGGCCTTCGCCCGTTTGGACAAGAGGGCCGTAGTTTTTAAGCACGGAAACGATCTCTCCAGGACGGCTGTCTGCTTGGGTTTGGATTGCTTCATAGGCGCTTTGAATACCTTGCAGATCTGTGGGTAGATGGGGCCAGTACTTTTCTCCCATGGGAAAAGTGGCGATCGCCTTCAACCCTTTCCCTCTAAATTCAGTCACACAATTGGGATAAAACCCTCGCACCTGATTGTGCAAAGCCTGGGCGCTTTTAGTCCAGTCCAATACATAGTCCGCCTTTTGAATACGGGGCGCATAGGTAGCCCAAGACTCTTCTTGAGGAATAGGCCGAATCATTTGCTGCTGAAGCTTTTGCAGCGTAATCGGCAGCAGAGATGCGCTGAGTTCTGAAAGTTTGGCAGCAACATCCCAAGCATTATCGCTTAGCTCAATCGGAATCGTTTCTTCCATCAGCATCGCGCCGGTGTCCATGCCCGCATCCATCAGCATAGTAGTCACACCTGTTTGCGTTTCTCCGTGGTACAGACACCATTGAATCGGCGCGGCCCCTCGATATTTCGGCAGGATGGAGCCGTGCGCGTTGACACAGCCGATTCTAGGCATATCGAGAATGGTCTGCGAAAGAATCTGACCATAGGCGATGACGACAAACGCGTCAGCGGTCAGGGCCTCTAGCTTTTCGAGAGTTTCGGAATCTTTTTTCAGGCGAGCAGGTTGCCAAACGGGGCATCCGGCTTCAAGCGCTGCCGCTTTGACCGGAGAGGGCGTTACTTTTCCACCTCGGCCTCGGCGCTTGTCAGGCTGGGTGACAACAGCCGCCACCTCAAATTCTGAGTGGGCTAGCAAAATTTTCAGACTAGGAACGGCAAATTGAGGAGTACCGAAGAAGACTATTTTCATGAATGTGGGCGTTTTCTACAGAATTAAATAGGATGGTTTGTCAGTCTAAATCAGGGAGCGGAGTCCGGGCTAGCGAGTGTCTACCAAGATCTCGATGCGGCGGTTGCGCTGTCGATTGGTGGCGCTGTCGTTGGGTGCAATCGGCTGAGATTGACCACCGCCAATGGTTACCCAGCGATAGCCTTCGGGAAGAGATGCGCTGAGGTATGCGCTGAGTCGGATGGCCTGGGCAAGAGTGTATTTTCGAGTGGCGATCGCCGCTACTTGATCGTCGCTATAGCTGCGAATAACGATCGTAGCCTCCGGATAGTTAATGAGCTGATCGAGCACCTGATTCAGCAGCTCGCTGTCTTTTAAATGGTTGTCTCCGGGGGCAAATAGCGCATCGCTAGGCAGCGTAATTTTACGGTCGGCTACGGCTAATAGGGCAGCTTGGGGATCGCGCGGGCTGGGTTTGTATTGAGGCGCGGCCTCGGTACGCACGGGCGGATCAATAGCGCCGCGCAGAGCGTTAATACGACTTTCAACATCGGCGTTTTGATAGGGCGGTTTGCCGAGTCGCCTTTCTAGGGTTTGAAGCCGCCGATCCAAAGTTAGCAGCTCTGTTTCTACGGTGTTGAGTTCGTCTATCAGCGGCTGTCGCTCCAGAGGAGGTAGCTCAACCGGTTCTAGAATTGGCCCAGTTTCTGGCAGTGGAATTGCTTCTATGCGAGTTTCAGCCATGGGCGTTTGCCAGAGCTGCGGGAGGTGCCATAGTCCAGAGGCCAGGCGGCTAGATTTGCGTAAAACAGACTCCTGAAGAGGCGGGTGTTTTGGACTGCCTGGAACCATGCGGGCGGCCAGGATACCGAATAGCCAAGCTGCTGTGAGGGTGCCTGCGATCGCGCTGATATGGGCGATCGCTCGATAAGGCTGTTTCTCCCAAAGTTTAGGCGCTATAACCACTGGCGGTAGGACGCCAACGGTTTCCAACCCAGTTGCCGGATCAATGCCAGGTACGGGAACAGTTTCAGCCGCAGAGCGTTTGGGTAAAAACCATAACCCTTTGGACTTCAACCCTTTGGACTTTTTCTCCGCTAGGGATGACTGTGAGACTCCAGTAGTTGAAGAGGTAGCTGAAGGTGAAGAAGCTGAAGGCGAAAACGCCGGACGACTAGCAGGATAAGCATCCGATGATGAATGAATAGAGGGCGTTAGTGGGCGATAAGTATTCGCGTCAAATCCCCGGCCTAGGGCAGGTCGAGACGGGTAAAAGCCTTTTGCAGGCGCTCCGGCTACCGGTTTGGCAGATGATTGATTGGCAAGCCAGTCCTCGGCAATTGGCTCCTCTTCTACGACATAGCCTGGGATCGAATAGTTTTCGAGATTAATATCTTCGGAGTTATTGTCTGTAGTCTTTATCTCTTCAGGGTTAACGCCTTCTGGCAGCAAGCTTTCTCGACGGCTATCGATCCTTTCATCGGGCTGATCGCGCCGTCGCTGGCGGGGGCTATTCGATCCCAGATCATCGCTCACAAACCAGTCTCCCGGTGCTATCCTGCTGCGCTAGCGATGCGATTAATCAATTCGGCTCATATCGCTAGCGTACGCAGGTATTGTATGCGATTTTAATCGTAGTGGCTCCATCCCAACCAGGGACTCACTTCAACCATACCTTGCTCGGTAAAGACAACCCGATAGTCCACTGAAGGAACCTCTGCTGAGGCAGATTTTACGAGCTTGGACAAAGGAGTTTCCACTTCGGCCTTAGCCGCTTCGGAGTCAATCGGCTGATAACCCGTAATAGTACCGTCCTGATTAATGCGCACTCGATAGCTAAGGGCATCTGCGCCGACTCCAGGCTGCTGGCGATTTTCTATCAGGGTTTGCTTGAGCTGGTTGTTCAGCGCTTCTACTTCAGCAGATTGGGTCAGCGTGGCGGTCGGCTCGCTAGAAAGTCCGTCACGGATGGTCTCTGAGCCACCCACAGAGGTTTCTGACTGGGCTGCATCAGTTGCTTTTGATTCTGTACGAGTTGCAATCTGGGTGCCGTCTTGCCAGGGAGTCACGGCTACGCCATCGGCATCAAAAGTGGCATCGTATTGGGCGATCGCCTGCGTCTCTAGATCGGCCTTGTTAGCGTTATCTTTAGCAAGTCTGGGCAGCGGCGTCTTGTCTACATTTTTGGCGGCAATATCATCGTTAAATTTGTAGCCGAGAACTTCTCCAGCTTCGTTTACCGCAACCTGATAGCTAGCGGGCTGAGTAAACGTACCTGCCGGTTCAGCATTGAGTTCGAGCTTGTTCTGTAGCTCTGTACGTAAACTCTCGAGCTGCGTTTCATCCTCAATGCGCGGCGAGTTTTCCCAGAGAGGACTAGCGGCATTGACAGCCATGGCGCGCTCAGGAACCGTTGGCTCAGTCTTCGCAGAGCCTGGCGTCGAGGCGGCGACTTCAGCGGCGCTGTCTGTCCTCGTTAGCGCTGCTCTATTGGGATCTTTGAGTTTGGGAACAGGGAGAAGGCCAAAAGCCACAGTGGCGGCAACCAAACCGCCAATGCCTAAAGCGGCGGGGAGCAGGCGATCGCTCATCGGCTCATCCGCTCTGACAAA
The DNA here is from genome assembly GCA_038260205.1 of Phormidesmidales cyanobacterium. Lineage (GTDB taxonomy): Bacteria > Cyanobacteriota > Cyanobacteriia > Phormidesmidales > Phormidesmidaceae > Phormidesmis. The sequence continues at coordinate 2,463 of JBBSOB010000067.1, read as the reverse complement.
TCGGCGAGGCAATGGGGTCAGGGTCGAGGTTAGCTCAGGCAGGGTCTGGCTGTCGTCAAAAAACTGATCAACGGCCTCGCTCAAATCGAATAGCTGAACGGCAGAGAGCTTAATATCAATGGCTCTACCGTCAGTAGCACCGCCTAAGTCAGCAATTTCGGGCTGAATTACCAGATGGTGATAGGGGCCTTCGCCGGGGTTAATGTGAACGAGCAAGGGTTCATCTTCGGCAACCTGTGGGTGGGCAAAGCCGCTGAGCACTTCCTGGCTATATTGGCTTACGGCTCGAACTAGGGCGCTAAAGAAGTTATAGCCGCCGTTGAGCGATCGCTCCAGGCCACTAATCCGACATTCTGCATTCACCAGCAGCGACATAATCTCCTCGCTGCCAGGGGCCGGGTCAATGCTCAGCCCGTCTAAAATGAGACTGCAGTTAGGCAACTGATACTGCCTTTGAATCGTCATGACACTTCTCCATCGAAAAGGCTAACCCAAAGACGTTCTGCGCCGTCTGTGCCCGTGCAAAACAGCAGCTTAGTCAGCAGACTAATCGCCAACTCATTCAGCTTTTCATCACTGCTGTAGGCAATCACACTAGAGCGTTTAGCATTCATTCGAGCGCGAAAGTGAGAGCGAAACCGGGACAAATAATCCGAGAGCCTGAAGTGATGCTCAAAGGAAAGTTCCTGATCGCTTAGCTGCTGATAGCCTAACAATAGCTGTCTAATAAGTACCGTGAGGCGGCGAGCCAAAAAGCAGGTAATTAAGACCAATGCCTTGCCTTCTTCTAGCGACATCGGCTGCCGCTGACTAAACCGGCGCAGGGGGTTGCTGCTCCGCAATAGCCACAGATTGACTCGCCCTCTAATCACTTCGTCTAACCCCAATTCTTTAGAAGAGGCCAGCATGGCTTCCGCGCCGCCCAAATCGAGGGCTTCTATGGCAAGCAGCAGCAGATCGATCTGAGTTTTAGCGCGTCTAGAGCATTCGTTAGGAACCCCCTTAGGAGTGGCTAGCTGATCGAGAACCTGGAGATTAGGAGATTCGGCAGGAGGAGGACTCTGTACTTGCATTACGTTGGCGGCTATTCACTCAGAGGTCTTATCAAAACACATTTATAAACGATTGAGGCGTCTCCACCCTAATTTATTTAGCTAAATTAGCTTAACTAAGCTAGCTAGATAATAGGCCAGCTAGATACCGAGCTAGCTAGATCAATATTAGTGGATGGCTTACCCTCTCTCTGTCGTGGCTGATCAGGAAATATCCAAAGGCTAAAGCAAAGCTCTCAGCGACGATCAGCGACGATCGGTATTTTCCGAGCTTGATATTGCTCAAACCTGATACTTCCCGAACTTAGCTGCCTTTCTAGAAGTTGCCCAAAAGGCGATCGCGACATAACAATTCATCTTGATTCTAGAACACGAACAGCTTTAATTTGAGAGAACACGCGCTCAGCATAATGATAGTTAAGTATCTGAGTCAACGCGATAGCTAATATAGCTAACAGGCGCTTACTCAAAGCTCTCAATCAGCCACTGATTGCCTTTCTTAACCAGCTCGTAGCTTGCATTGACGACTTCATCGGTAGAGCCGTCGCTGAGCTGTGCTCCGTCCTCAAAAAATGTGCCGGTTTCTTTAACGGTCGCCTGCACAGAGAGCTGGTCGGCGTCGGTGGCATCTTCCGGCTTCACTGAGGAAATTTCGACGGGGCCGTGCGTATATTCTATATACCAGTCTCCCGCTTGAGCATCATCTAGTTTTGCTTTGGTGGCGCTCAGGGCGCTACCGGTCAAGATGCTGTCTAGTTCGTCGGTTTTGTAGCTGCTAGAGTAAGCTGCCTTTTTGACTTCTAGCCAGCGATCTATGGTTGCCTTAGCAATGCCTTCTGCATCGTCTGCGGGCACATCGGCGATCGCACCACTATCATCTGAAAGCTGAATTGGCGGCTTGCTAATCTCAATGTCCATAGGTTCTCCTGTGACCACAGCTCGGTTGTCTGCGCCGGTAAATGCGCCCACAATTTTACCCAATAGCCAGAGACCAGCAATGATGCCAAATACACCACCCAAAACAACGAGGGCCAGCCGATCCCATTTAGGTTCGCTGCTCTGGCGGCGGCGGTCTCTTCTCAATGCGCCTGTGGCAACGGGGCCAGGGGGGCTTTCGTTGTCGGGAGGCTGTGGGCCAGAGAGCTTGCCCGCAGGCGACATTTGAGAAATTCTCTCGGCGATGCTAGTCGCGCCGACAGCCGCACCCGCTGCGCCTATACGTGATCCTAATCCTCCAAATCTGGACGTTCCACCTTTTAGATTAGTGCTGTTAGGGTCAGTGCTGCTAGGGTCAGAGCTGAGGCGATCGCCATAGAATACCCCAGCCGTGCCATCTCCAGCCGTGGCCTCTACGGTATCTAGCTCTCCACCGCTACCCCCTCCTCCGCTAGTTAAGGCAGAAAAAGGATTG
>JBBSOB010000066.1:0-18066 GCA_038260205.1 Phormidesmidales cyanobacterium | reverse complement strand
AGATCAGATCGGGTTTGTGGGCGTCTAGGTAAGACAGGGCGGCTTCACCATCATTTACGCAGTCGAGGGAGTAGCCGTCTATGTCGCCCAGAATAGAGTCTAAAATGAAGAGATTATCAGGAATGTCATCAACGGCTAATATCTTGGCAGATTGGAGACTCACAGACGTACTAAAACTTATAAAAGTTTGCGCTATTAAGAACTGAAATTTATTATTTAGATTCGCCCATAGAGCGTAGCACTAGACACCTCTGTTCGGTTTATAACTAAGGGCATAAGCTAACTGTACAAGTCATAAAACGACTCATACTTTCTACTCATATTTTCCAGTCAGAAGCTGTCAATCTTTTTGTAGCGCCCGCAAAGCGTCTACGCAATTTAGTCAGATTATGCAGATCCTGCGGGAGAGACAGGCTCTTTTAGGGAGACGGTTGCCGTGTGGTCGAGCTGGCTCTGCTAATGGAAGACGAGTTGGCCTGCTGAGCAGTATTCTTAGGGGCCTGCTTTTTGTCGATTTTGACCTCTCTAGGCAATATCACCAGAAAGAGACTGCCTTCGCCAACTTCACTTTCTACCGTAATCTCTCCCTTCATCATTTTGACCAGGGAATGGGTGATGGCTAAGCCTAAGCCTGTACCGGCATGTCTACGCGTGACTTTTTGGTCGGATTGATGAAACGCGTCAAATATATACACCTGATCGAGTGCGCTGATGCCGCAACCGGTGTCTAAAACAGAAATGGCAACGTCCTGGCTAGACGGATGAGCGCGCTCAAAATGGGGCGATCGCGCTGTTCTGTTTTCTGAGGTGTCTTCCGAGCTGTTTTCTGGGCCGCTTTCCAAGTTGTTTTCTAAGCCGTTTTCTAAGCTATTTTCCGAGCCACCCGCGCAGCCAGCGGCGATCACCACGCAAACAGACCCTTGCGAAGTGAACTTAATTGCATTGGATAGCAAATTAACAACTATTTGGCGGACACGGGCAATATCATTAATGATGATAGGGTCATCTAGCATCACCTCTAGCTCTAGCGAAATCGACTTTTGAGCAGCGAGCGATCGCAAGTCTTCGACCGTAGCCCTGACTAAATTAGCCAAATTAAACGCAACAGGTTCTAGTTCTAGGCGACCTGCCTCTATTCTAGAAAACGCCAAAATATCGTTAATCAGCTCTAGCAGATTTTTGCCATTTGAAAGCACCCGGCTCAACATATCTTGCTGATAGTCGGTGAGTGGGCCTTTGGTTTTGTTAATTAGAATTTGAGAGAAGCCGATAATGGCATTGAGCGGCGTTCGTAGCTCGTGAGACATCGTCGCCAAAAATTCTGATTTGAGCCTAGAAACCTCTTGTAGCTGAAGATTTTGCTTATAGATTTGGCGACGCTGACGCTCTAGCTCGTAATTTTTCTGCTCTAGCAGCTGATTTTTTTCCCGCAGCCTGCGGTTGGTATCTTCTATCGTCCGCTCCGCTCTATAAACACGCATTGCACTGCGCACCAAGCGGGCAATAGTTTCAGCAGACAGCTTGCTTTTCGGCAAATAATCGGAGGCTCCAGCCTTCATCAGCTCGACCGCCGTTTGCTCATTGCCCTGCCCTGTCAGCACAATCAGCGGCACCTGAATGCCCATCCGCCGCATTCGCCGCACGAGCGACAGCCCGTTTCTACCCGGCAAATGATAGTCCAAAAAAATACAGTCAGGCTCTACGTCAGCAACTAAAGCCAAGGCGGCATCAGCGTCGGTCGCTTCGGCAATGACTACGTTCAAAGAAGCCGCTCTCAATGCTCTACTGAGTGCCATTCTATCGACTTCGTCATCGTCTACGATGAGCACGTTTAAGGCTTCTTCAAGAGAGGTTGACATTACGGTTTCAATATGCCGATATCAGGGTTTTGAGCAGCATTTTAGCGGCACACAAAGGAGAATTGCAGAACCAGTTTGCGGTGATGTAACAAACATATTTGATGACCGACTTAACCTGATTTTTATTGCGTTTGCGACCGACATGGCATTAATCGCCTGTTATAGTTACGTTAACCCGGTGGTTAGGAAATTGACTAGTGTCAATAGGAAGGTATCGGTATTGACATTTTAAACCGCCAGCTTAAGGGATTTCACAGAGCGTCCAGTAGCGATTAAGCGTGGTCATGACTTCAGCAAAATTCGCGAACGTAACGGGCTTTAGCAGATAGCCAGCGACGTTTAGGTCGTAAGCTTCTACGCGATCTCTCTCTTGGTCGGAGGTCGTTAATACAATTACCGGAGTGCGCCGCAGACTAGGGTCTTTTCTCAGCTCCTTTAAAAACTCAATTCCACCCATTTTGGGCATGTTCAAATCTAGCAATACCAGCCTTCTAAAGTTGGGCATTTGCAGCATTTCAGACTCGTTTCTCAAAATGGCCAGCGCTTCTAAGCCATTGCTAGCAACAAATAGAGGGTTTGCGATATTAGCTTTTTTGAACGAACGCTGAACGTTCATCACATCGACTTTGTCGTCTTCGACTAGCAAGATATTGGTCACTATCATTTCGGGCTTGGCTATCATCGCTTTTCTAGAGTGGGTTTATATTTTTTGCGGACTGTGATTTTTGCGGACTGTGATTTTTGCGGACGGTATTTTTGCGGACGGTATTTTTGCGGACGGTATCGAGTGAAAACTTGCGGTATCAGAACCGGCTAGGTCAAGTATCTGTCATCTACATTCGGTATTTTGGGCCAAGTAAATTGAAAGGTAGCGCCCTCTCCCGGCTCTCCTTTCGAGAAAATCTTAATCTCGCCCCCTTCAGCCAAAACAGTTTTTTTCACGAGAGATAGGCCAATTCCTGTGCTTTCTAAATCATCGCGCGATCGCAATGTTTGAAAAATAGTAAACACCTTTTCATGAAAGGCCGCGGCAATTCCAGGCCCATCGTCTTTAACTGTAAATTGGTAGAGAGCGCCTAAGTCTTTAACGCCAACTTCTACACTGCCATCGGAGCGATGATGATGCTTAATCGCATTGTTAATCAAATTAGAAAACACCTGAGACAGAGGCGATCGCTTCGCTTGAAATTTCGGCATATCGGGAGCGATCATAATCGTAAAACCCTCTGTTGGCAGTGAGTCCACCACTTCTTCTAATAGCGCGGCAACATCCACCTGCTCACTGCTCTGATGAGTGCGGCCAATGCGAGAATATTCTAGCAAGCCGTTGATTAGCCCCTCCATGCGATGCACCCGATTTTTCAACAGCTCGAACTGCTCTGCATTTTCAGCCGGGAGTTGGCTACCTAGATCTTCTTCTATCCAAGTGGCTAGATTGGCGATCGCCCGCAGCGGCGCTTTCAAATCGTGCGAAGTCACATAGGCAAACTGATCGAGTTCTTCATTTCGCTGCTCTAGCGTCCGCATCGTGTGCGTTAGCGTCAAATTCGTCGTCAGCAGGCTATTTTTTTGCGACTTTAACGCCAGCAAAGTTTCTTTAAGCTTAGTAATATCTTGTACAGCCGCAATAAAGTAAAGCAGCTTGCCCTGCTGGTTGCGAATAGCCGATAGCGTCGATAGCGTCCAAACCGTTTCTCCCTCAGCAGTAACGCAGCGATTTTCAATCTCGCCATGAGCGTTCTGCATCTGGGCATCTGACTGGGCATCTGACTGGGCGTTTGGCTGGTCATCTGTTAGAGAATCAGCCGACAGCAACCGCTGAAACATCGAGCGAACCGCCGCTTGGTCATCGGGATGAATGAGATCAAAAAACGTCTTCTGTAGCAGCGTTTCGGCAGAATAGCCTAGAAAACTGCACAAATGCCGGTTTACCTGCATCCATTTGCCAGCAGCAGAGAGCCTAGCCATGCCCACATTGGCCTGCTGAAACATCACTCGCAGTTGAGCTTCCTGCTCGTGCCGCAGAACCTCTAACTTTTTGTGCAAGGTAACGTTATCAAAAACGATGCCCACACAGCTATCAGGCAGCGGGAATGCCTTCACGGTAAAGATACTTTTTTCAACGCGGTCGTCCCCGTAAACCACATCTCCCAAATTACGCTTTTGGCCGGTGCGCACCACTTCCGCATACTGCTCTAGCGTATCGGTTCCAGCTAGCGCCGGAAAGGCATCCAAAATAGGTTTGTTAGCAATAACTTCGAGCGGCACACCGGTAAATTCTGTATAGGCTGGGTTAGTGGTAACTAGGCGCAAGCTGGTGGCATCTTGCAAACGCTCTAACCGCCAAATAGACAGCCCCACGGGCATATTGTGCGTCGCGTCAGCGTAGAGTTTTCGCTGCGTTTCGGCAGCAGAGGCCCGTAAGCTCGCCTGGCGCTCGGCCTGCAGCAAATGGGTGTATTTATCAACCGCCGCCGCTAGCTCACGAGTCTGCTGCGTTAGCTGGCTCTGTAAATAACGGGCCTGTGTAATGTCTTTAGCCACACCATACAGCCGATTGCCTGAGGTCGTTTCAACCCGTGAAACCGTCCAATCTAGCCAGAGCACCTGATCATCTTTAGTAACGTAGCGATACGTAAAGCTGACCGTATCCTCGCCAGTATCTAGGCGCTTAAGACAGGTTTGGATGCTGTCTCTATCATCTGGGTAGGCCAAATCCGACAGGGCGCGATCGCGCAGCCATTGCGCAGAGTAGCCTAACCCTCGAACAAACGCCTGATTGACCTGAACGCAGACCCCCTTCTCATCAAGGATGCACATAAAATCAGAAGCCAAGTCAAAAAAAGGCCCGACCTCAGTCGCTGAAACATTAGCCGAAGAAGAACGGTTCATCTTAGAAAATATGTAAGATTGCGACTGCTGTAGCAGCGTGGCAAATAGCTGCTTATCAAGAGTCAATGTTATTATGCTACACAGCGCTTCAACCCTATGAAACAAATAGTGTTGCATCTATTTCTATAGACACATTTGAACAGGATCAGAGAAATAGGGTTAGAGAAATAGGTTTAACATATAACCAGCGTCAGAGAAAGCGAACATCACGTTGCAGATTTATCTAACTTTAGAAGTAGATAAACAAACAGGTTCTCTTTCAATAGGTAGATGCGAAGAGAATATCTGGGCTGCGATTTTTATTCTCTAGAGAAAGCTGTGCTCACTCATTTGTTTTAAGACTTCTGGTACTGCAACTCACCATAAAAAAATTATTCACAGCTAGCAAAATTTTAGGCGTTACGACATGAATACGGAAATTGGCGTTGCATTAATAGAAGACCATGATTTGACTCGGATGGGTCTTCGCGCTGCTTTTAGACAGGCCGGACTGAGATTTTTGGGCGAGGCAGACAATGGTGAAAAGGGCCTGACGCTACTGCAAGAGATGAGGCCGGACGTGGCCGTCGTCGATGTGGGACTGCCTGATATCGATGGGATTGAGCTAATTCAGCGATTCAAAAAGGAAAATCCTGATAGCGAAACGCGAATTTTGATGCTGACCATGCACGACAGCGAAAAGGCCGTATTGGCTGCATTTGCTGCCGGGGCCGACTCTTACTGCACCAAAGAAATTGATACCAAGGATTTGATTACGGCGATTCAAGAGACCAGTGAAGGCAACTCTTGGATTGATCCTTCTATCGCGAGCTTGGTGTTGAGCCAGGTAAAACCCGTTGCTGCGGTTGGCGACTCTTTTAATAGCCGCACGGTAGAAATTAGAGCGGTAGAGCCGGAGTACGAGCAAATTATCGAAGCCTACCCACTGACAGAACGCGAGCTAGAGATTTTGGAGTGCATTGTGGCGGGCTGTAGCAATGCACAAATTGCTGAGAAGCTGTTTGTCACGGTGGGAACTGTGAAAACGCATGTGCGTAATATATTGAACAAGCTAGGCGCGAGCGATCGCACCCAAGCAGCCGTGCGCGCCTTGCGTTCTGGGCTAATCAGCTAGCTAGGACTCACGTTGAATATCTCACGCTAAATATCTCACGTTGAATATAAGATGACTCTCTCTATATTCTGGTCTTTGCTCAAGCAATCCTTTGCAGAATGGCAGCGAGACAAGGTTTCTAGACTAGCTGCGGCGCTGGCTTATTACACGGCGTTTGCCCTCGCCCCGGTACTGGTGATTGTGATTGCGATCGCCAGCTTTTTGTTTGAGCAAAGCACCGTACAAGGCCGCATCATCGATCAGCTTCAGAACTTGCTGGGCGAAGATGGGGCCGAACTGGTGCGGCAGATGCTGGTGAGCGCTCAGTCTCAAGATAGCAACAGCTTTTTGGCGACGGTAGTGGGCTTTGCGCTTTTGATTTTGGGCGCGTCGGGGTTATTTATTCAGCTCCAAGATGCGCTAAATACGGTGTGGAACGTAGAGGCGCGAACCGATCAGGGCATTTGGCGGTTGATTCGCGATCGCCTGCTTTCTTTTGGCATGGTTTTGGTGATCGGCTTTTTGCTGATGGTTTCGCTCTTGCTAAGTGCGGCGCTAACTGCGGTGAGCGGCTTGGTTGGCAGTGGAGGTTTGCCCGGACTAGACATTATCTGGCGAATCGCCAACGCGGTCTTGTCTCTGGGCATTATTACGCTGCTGTTTGGTCTGATTTACAAAATTCTGCCCGATGCCAAAATTGGCTGGAGCGACGTTTGGATTGGGGCCGCGATAACCGCGCTGCTGTTTACCGTTGGCAAATGGCTGATTGGGCTGTATTTGGGCAATAGCACTGCGGCTTCTGCTTATGGGGCAGCCGGATCTTTTGTGGTGCTGCTGCTATGGATTTATTACTCAGCCCAGATTTTGCTGTTTGGCGCGGAGTTTACGCAGGTTTATGCAAATCGCTTTGGCTCGCACATTCAGCCCGATAAGCATGCTACCTACGCACCTGATGCCACCGATGCAGATAAAGGCCAGCCGGACTTGCCTCAGACGCGCTCAGAATACAGAGCGCAGCAATCAACCGAGAAACCATCTCTATAAGGCACCCCATAAACACCCTATAGACACTTCAAAAGATAGAGTCTCTCTGCGTTTCAAGGCTCTTTTCTGGGCTTGGTTCTTTCTTCCGGAAGAGGAAGGAAGCAGCCATAAAACGGCTTAATGGAAAAGATATTTATCTTTTTGCTGAGCAAGAGAGAACGCTATGGAATTTTTTAACGGCCTGACGTGGGTCAGTTCTTTTTACGATCCGGGAGAAACCAGCCGTTTGCTGGCCCAGGTCATTGTCAACGAGGAGTACCAAAGCTTCAACGGCGGGCAATTCTTTGCGGCACTTCTCTCTGGCGTCATCCTCGCTTTTGGTTTTCAGCTCCTGCTGACGAACCTTTCGGTCGCAACTGGCGTTTCTTATCTGGCACACTCTAGCAACAGCAGTGATGACAGCGACAGCAGCAACGGCAGCTTAGTCAAAACCATTGGACTAGCCTTTGGAGCCTGGACGCTGGTAACGGTTAGTCTGGCACTGTTTTTCGCCTGCTGGCTAGCCGTCTCGTTGGGTAGGTACGAGGAGCCTTTGCTAGGGGTCACCATTGGCCTAGTGATTTGGGCCACTTACTTCAGTTTGCTCACCTGGATTAGCTCTACCACGGTCGGGTCTTTAATCGGCTCGGTCATCAAGTCGGCAACCGATGGCTTTCAGACCCTGTTTGGCACCGCTACAGCGGCAATGGGTGCAAAGGCCGCCAGCAGCCAAATGGTTAGAACCGCAGAAGAAACAGCGGCGGCAGTTCGGCGCGAGTTTACGGACGGACTGGACATAGACGGTCTACAAAACAATTTGCAGAGCTACTTTTCTAAAATCGTGCCGAGCAGCGTAGACGTTGAGTCTATCGAGCAGGAATTTGAGAAGCTGATCAAAAATGCAGATTTTGGCGATGTTGATCAAGGCGATATGCCTGAGGTGACTAAAGAGACGTTCGTAGAGATGCTGAGCGATCGCACCAATCTTTCCAAACGCGAAGCCGACGACGTTGCCGACCGCCTATACAAATCCTGGAAGCGTCATACCGGCAGTAGCCAAAGCAATGGCATGAGCGAGCTACTAAGCTTTGTTGCCTCTGCTAGCGCGGGACAAATTGCCTCTGAAGGACTAGGCGATCGCTTAGACAACGTTGTCAGAGAAATTCGCGGACTCAAAGAAAGCGGCCAGCGCGATCGCAACCAGTCGGATGGCGATGGCAAAGACGACAGCAAAGATGGCCCAGTTGCCCAAGCGCTCTCGCAAGGCATCAGCTCGATTATCGGCATGGTGACGGCGAAAGCGGGTCTTTCGGATCTAGACGCCAACAAAATTATTGGCCAAATTAAATCGGCTCAAAAAGAAATTTCGGGTCAGGCTGAGGGCATTTCGCCGCGCCTAGGAGACGCCCTATCGCCGGATGAAAACATTATCGAAACGGATGTAGAGCACTACATTCATCATGCTTATTTGGGCGAGCTAAAGTCTCCCCAAATGGAAGAGGTTTTCCGCAATGTACTCTACGACGATGCGGCAGATACCACAGAGCTAAAGCAACAGCTCTCTTCGATTAATCGCAAAGTCTTCCAGGAGGCGCTAGCTGCTAGAGGTCTGCTAACGCAAAGCGAAATTAAAGACATTTCGACCCGAATGGAAATTGTGCGTCAGCAAACGCTGAAAGATGCCATTTCAGCCGAAGCGATCGCCGCTGAAGAGCGCGTACAGCAGCAGCTAGAAACGTTCTTTCGCTATACGCCCGTTAGCGAGTTGCGCAGTGACATGGGCGATCGCGCCTTCCGAGCGCTGATTGAAGAAGAAAACCTGGATGCCGACTACTTAAGAACTCGCATCGGGGCCATCCATGCTGATACGTTCCGTCAGGCCATGACCGGGCGCGAAGATATCGATCCTAACGAAGCCGGTGAGCTAGCGACCCGCTACCATCAGCGACTAGATCAAATCATTGCCGATGCAGAAAGCGTGCAGGAATCGGCTAAGGTTCGCGTACAGCAGCAGGCTCAGTCTTTAGAAGAGTATCTGCGCAACACCGGCAAAGAAGCGTTAAACCCCGATGGCATTAAGCGAGATCTCAAAACGCTGCTATCTGAGCCGAACGAAGGCATTGGCCGCGTCCGCAGCCGAGTCGCTAAGTTTGATCGCGATACTCTGGTGCAGCTACTCGCGGGGCGACCTGAGTTTAGCGAGAGCGAAGTGAACAGTGTGGTCGATAGCGTTGAGCACAACTGGCACGAGGCCATGAACGCGCCGCAAAAGGTAACGGCGCAGGCGCAGGCGAAGTACGACGAGGCGACGAATGCGATCGCCGAATATCTCCGCAGCACCGGCAAGCCCGAGCTGAGTCCTGAGGGCATCCAGCGCGATATCGAAAAGCTGATTAACCATCCGAAGGCGGGCATGAGAGCCATGCGCTATCGCCTGTCTAAAATGGATCGCGATACCTTGGTGCAGTTGCTCTCAGTGCGAGATGATCTTAGCGAAGATGAAGTCAATCAGATTATCGACAGCCTCATGTCTAGCATTTACAGCGTCATTAAGCTGCCTCGTCGCTTTGCTCGCCGAACGCAGTCTAGAGCGCTGTCTTTCCAAACCGCTTTGGAAGATTACTTAAGCAACACCGACAAAAGCGAACTCAATCCAGACGGGATTAAGCGCGATCTCAAGCTGTTGTTGAGCGATCCTAAATTGGGGGCTAGCAAGCTGGGCGATCGCATCTCCCAAATGGACGACTCCACGATGGTAGCGTTACTTGCTCAGCGGCCCGACATGACCGAAGAAGAAGCGCAAAAAGTGGTTCAGCAAGTCGCGGATGTGCGCCATCAAACGATGGAACAGATTCGTAACGTCAGACGCAACGTAGAGTCTGTACTCAATCAGATTTTCGCGCGAATTCGTCGATTCCTAGATTCTTTAGAACGTCCTGAGCTAAATTACGACGGCATTGAGCATGACGTACGGCTGATGATGGATGACCCGAACGCCGGATTTGGGGCCATGCGCGATCGCTTATCTCGATTTGATCGCAATACGCTTGTCGCACTCGTCACATCGCAAGGCAGCATCTCCGAACGCGACGCCAACCGGGTGATCGACAAGGTAGAAGCGGCTAGAGACAACGTGCTGAGTAAAGCAGAGCGTATAGAGCGGCAGATAGAAGGTCGCCTAGTGGCAATCAAGGAGCAAACCGCTAAGCAGGTTGAAGACACCAAGAAAGCGGCTGAGGCGGCTGCCTGGTGGCTCTTTGGAACAGCTCTAGTTTCCGCAATTTGTGCCGCCATCGGGGGTGCGATCGCAGCGGGATAACACTGTTGATCGGCGCACTAGATAGCACATGCACAAACAAATAGCGGTGTAATCAAAGCCCGTTTGCTGTCATCTAGCAGACGGGCTTTTTAGCGGATAAATCACACGAGCGTTTCTGAATTCTCCAACCTCCTCCATCTCCTCAAGGAAGCTGCTGCCGACAAATACTTACTCACTGCATCGTAGAGGCTTAATGTTTGCGACTGAAGTTTAACCACACCGATCTATTTAGCTTCTACTTAGCTTCTACTTAGCCAAGGTACGTTTAGGTCAATCAAAACCCCGAAACACCCAGCTAGCAGTCACGCCTCTAGAGAGGCCGAAGGTTTCCGTTGATCGTGGTGGTTGCGCCCCTACCTTAACCCCGCTGGGCATCTCTCCAGAGAGAATTGACTCTGGGCCGTACGTTAAAAGTGGTGACAGCTAGGCGCTTGATGAATCGTTTATCTCAAACTCAGGTTAGCTACATTTTTTTCTAGACACAAAACTAGACACAAAAAAGGCCAGATGAGAAAGAACTCAACCGGCCTTTTTTTATTGTTATGTAAGTGTACTCAGATTATTTTCTGAGCGATCGCCTAATAACCAGCGGTCTTTGAACCAATTATGGCGTAACTTCTTCAAGCGCTTCTTTGATATTCTCTTCAATCGAAACAGCACCGCCAGAATTTGCAGGGTTCTTCATGTTTTGCTTATTGGCCGCGCCCTGTACGCCATTAAGACCTTCTCGAGAATTCTTGATGACGCTTTCGCCGTCGTTGGCATTGTCAATTTGACCTGTAATCGCTTCTTCTGACTTTTCTTGAACGTCATCTAGCTGCTCTAGACCCTTAGCAGGACTAGAAGAGCTGTTGCCAAATGCCATTGCGGGCGCAGCAACAGAGAAGATCATCAGGGTGCAAGCCAGTGCGATCGCAGCAGGGCGCAGCTTAGCTAGAAGCATACGGAAAGAGGTATAAACGCGTTTCATATTGGAACCTTCCAAAGTAGGGAGTGTTGAAATGTATCTAGTTGAAGTGTATCTGCCAGACGAATAGAAAACGATCTAATTAAACAGATCTTTAACTGAGTCCACAACATTACCCGCAGCCTCTTCAATGCCCTCACCGATATCGGCGGCTTTAGACTTAGCTTTGCGAGCATCTTGCTTAACATTGCCCTTCAGCTTCCGGCCAGCTTCATCTAGATCCGAACCCGAGTTAAAAGCGTCGGTGCCGCCGTTTTTAGCCGTACTACGAGCAGCCTCTTTAAAAACATCGTCAGACTTCTCTCCAGCCATTCTATCTAGCTCCGCAGCCGCCCGGTCTTGCATAATCTCGGCTGCTTTCTCAGAGCCGACTGCATTTGCACTCGAAACCCAACCACCGCCCCAGACAGTAGCCGCCACCATCACTAAACAAACAGCTTTAACCACAAAGCGCTTAAATTGACGACGATACTGATTGAAATTGACCATATGCAGCCACCTCACTTTTATTTACTAAATATTGTTTAGACAGTATATATACAATCTTTTGACAGGCGCTTAGCGAATCCATCTACTGATAGATCGATCCGTATCTTTAGGGAGAATTCTTCGGCACAGACCCAAAATAACCATAACGATAGAGATTCACACAAATAGATATCTATCTTGAAAGTCAACATTGTTTTTTCGATATTCAATAGGGTGTTAGTTGCTATATGAGCTGTGGTGCTGTCCGGATGTCGATCACCAGCGTCCATAAACCAGTGTCCATAAAGAGTTTCCTGAGTCCCTATGAAAAAAATTGCCCATGAGTCCTGAAAAACCAGACGTAAATACAGAGACAGAACTGGCAAGCAAACAAGCTGCGGCTGTGCAGCTCACTCGGCCAACGGTAGGCCAAATGGAGCGGGAAGTTTCGCAGAAAATACAGGGATTATATAAAAAAGTCCTGGGTCAGCAGCTAGGCCGAGTCACTTGCCAACTGTTTGACGTTAGAATCGCCATCATCTTAGAGGACTCGATTAGTCAACCGGTTAAGCTTTTGCTCGAAGAGTCTCACCCGAAGCTAGCTCAGCAGATTCGTAAAGATTTAAGTAGTGCCATGCAGCCCCATATCAAGACGCTGCTCGCCAACGTGTTGGGCGTAGATGTGCTTGATGTGCTGAGCGACGCAACGTTGAGTACGGGCAGAACCGGCATCGTTGGGGTGCTAGCCTGTCGACCGGCTGTTCGAAATCCAGAAACGATTCCCAAAGTCAGAAAGTTCACATAGTCAGTTCATATGCTCAGTTCACGCAGTTAGTTTATATGACGGTCAGTTCACGCAGTCAGTTTGTATAGCAGTCAGCTCACGCAGTCAGTTCACGCAATCAGTTTGTATAGCAGTCAGCTCACGCAGTCAGTTCACGCAATCAGCTCGCAGGGTTTAGGAACATCCAGACCAAAAGGCCGCCCTTTAGAACAACGGTTTCTGTTGGTGGATCTCCCTTTTTGAAGAGAACTTACTGTATAGATCTATATCAAAAGACAGCGTTACGCTATATATTTTCTCTCTAGCGATTGACGACTCTGGTGCGATCGCTTCCGTATGCTCTTATAACATCTTAAAAGATTGCGACTAAAAGCTGCTCAGTTAAGCCACTGGAGATATTTTTGTATGACTATAGAGTTAAAAGAGGATGTAATGTACATTCTTCTGACCAAGATGGGCGATCGCCCGATGTCGGACGAAGCCAAACCCATCCAACTCTCGCCGACTGACTTCACTGGCCGCAACGCCGATAAGAGCGAGATTTTATCCCACCTCGACTATCTCAATCAGAAAGGATATATCGAAGCAGATTTTGACGGTGACGCCTACGCAGACGAAGGCCCCAACCCATTGCCCGACCACGTGGGTTTGCGCACCGCCAAAATAACGCCCAAGGGCCAAGAGCTGCTCGAACAGATGAGGGCAAATCCGCCGGTGGCACTCCAAACTGGCCCGAGTACGCCCATTGCCACCAGAGACACCGACTTCCTCGAAAAGGTCATGCTCAAAGGCAACATTGAGGATATCTACGACGCTAGAGACATTACTGAAATTGTCTTTCGCACCATGCGAGATTTGATGACCAACGAAGCCCAAGCGGACGTTGCTAGCGATCTCCACACTCAAACCTTGGAAACGGACAAAAAAGCCCTCTCTGGCGAAGTTTCAGACCTATGGAAAGATTCCAACCCTCTCGTTCGCTTCCTCAGCAAGATTCGTCCGCCTCTTGTGTTTAGCGACGATACTTTTCTGTTTAGAATCGCGAAAGAAGCCGGTTTACCCAAAACAACCGGCCCAAACACGGTGGTTGCAGCAGTCTTTAGTGCTACTAAAGAAGAGCTTTCAGCCGCTCGCGTCGCAGAAGTCGCAGAGTTTTTGCCTGGTAAAGTCCGTACATTATGGGAGGAAGCATAATTTATATGAATGAAGAAGAACTCAAACAACAAAACGCTCAGCCTAAAGGCGAATCTCACATTAACCCTGGTGATAAAGAGGCTCCACCTGGAACTTCTGCTGAAGAAAAAGGGAAGAAAGTCGCCGTCGAGTATCAGGACGCATTGGGTAACGATATAGAAGTTCCTACTTACTTTGTTGTAGAAGGCGAAGATGGTGAGAAAGAGGCGCTGCACCATGTAAAAGATGCAGAAGAGATCTCCGATGTTATCCGTGAGGCTCGAGTGAATGAGGACGGCGAGCGTACCTGGCGCTAAATGGCTACATTTAGTGAACTGTAAAATCTGGTAAGACTATTTGAAACTGCTGCCTTACTTAACTGTGGGGCGGCAGTTTTGGGTGAGTCTGTAAATTACCTGTAAATTATAAAACTATAAGATTAAATCGCAAGCCGTAGGCCTAAAGGAGAAAAAAATGGACGCTCTGTTTGATAAGTCTCTAATTGCGAGCGTCAAAGAGAAACTGGCTGAGCTGCTAGTTCAGGCGATCGCAGTTCTACCCGGACTGATCTTAGCCATCGTTGTTTTACTATTAACGCGAACCTTTGCAAATTTGGTGCGCAGAGCTGCTCGAAAAGTCGCTAATAAAACGCTCAAAAGTCTGTCTTTACAGATGCTTTTTGTACAAACTAGCTATACAAGCGCTTGGGTAGCCGGAATCTTACTAGCCTGTATTTTGGCGTTTCCAGATGTCGGCGTTACCGACCTCATAGCCCTTCTAGGACTGGGATCAGTCGCCATTGGCTTTGCCTTTCAAGATATTTTCAAAAATTTTCTCTCGGGTGTTTTACTCTTACTGCAAGAGCCTTTTTCGCTCCGCGATGAGATTGTGGTGGAAGGGTTTGAAGGCACGGTGGAAGAAATCGCCCTGAGAGCCACGAGTATTCGCACCTACACTGGTGAGCTGATTGTCTTACCTAACTCTATTGTCTTTACCAGCCCAGTTAAGGTAAAAACGGCTAAACCCCAGCGCCGAACAGACTTAGCCATTGGGGTAGATTACAATACACCGCTGCCAGTAGCTGTTGAAACTATGCTAGCCGCCGTAAATTCGGTTGAAGAAGTGCGCTCTATGCCCTCTGCCGAAGTTGATATTATCGAGTTTGGCGATAGTTCAATTAATTTGCTGGTACGCTATTGGACGATTCCCCAGCAAAAAAGCGTAAGAAGGGTACAAACGCAGGTCATTTTGGCGCTCAAGCAGGCCTGCGATGAGGCCAACATCAACATTCCGTATCCTGTTCGGACGGTGTACCATTTTGATCAGGAAAAGTATGCGGATGCGAGCAAGCTAGGGACATCTGCTGCTCATTAAACGTTTTTGAAACTAAGCAACACCACTGTTGGAACTACTGCAAAAAACTACTGCAAAAAACTACTGCAAAAAACTACCGTGAAAAGCTATTGTGAGCGCTAACATTTACCTTATCTATAATCCCGTTGCTGGTCAGGGTGATGCTGTTGCTGAGCGATCGCGCATCGAACAACTACTAGGCGAAAGGCTCCAGCTCACGGTACTAGAAACGACGCCTGAGCAGTCTGCCGAGCAGCTCACCGAACAGGCCATTGAACAAGGAGCCGAGGGCGTGGTGGCCTCTGGAGGCGACGGCACCGTGTCTGCGGTTGCAGGAAAACTCGTCGGCACCGGGCTACCGTTGGGCATTATCCCTCGAGGGACGGCCAATGCGATCGCCGCCGCTTTTGGCATTTCCGATAACATCGACAATGCCTGTACCACTATTCTAGAAGGCATTCCCAGAAAAATTGATGTCGGTAGCTGCAATGGCAAACCGCTGTTGCTATTAGCTGGAATCGGTCTAGAAGCTGAAGTAATAGAACAGGCTAATCGCCAGCTAAAAAATAAGTTAGGCACAGCCGCCTACATTTTGTCTGCCTTTCAGCAGGTCAGGGAAATGAATTCATTCAATGCGGTCATCGAAACGTCAGATCGGATCATCAGCTTCGACGCGTCAGGAATTACGGTCGCAAACGCCGCGCCCGCTACTTCTGTGTTAGCACAGGGGCCATCAGACGTGGTGCCATTCGATGGATTATTGGATATTACGATATTTGCCCCAGAAGGAGCAGGAAGTGCGATCGCCGCCTCCTACAATCTGTTTCAAACCGCTATGAACAGACGCTCTAGCAAACGAGAAGACATCGGTTATTTTCGCTGTAATGCACTCACAGTTAGAACCGACAGCCCACAAAAAGTAGTCTTAGACGGCGAGATAATAGGAGAAACCCCCATTGAAATTCGCTGCATTCCTAAAGGACTGATACTGATGACGCCCAAAGAAGGCACCTTCGATCCACCAGAAAAACTAGAAGGTCTTCCCAATCTTAAAATTCAATACAAATGACGTTCAGTAGCGACCATCTATCCAAAAACTAAACGAAAAAGGACAGAATAGCTTTGCCATCCCGCCCTCACCTCAAACTACCTCAGCTCTTCCAAAACATATTGCCAAAGCGTATCGCCAAAACGCGGTAGGTTCCCTATCTAAATAGCAGAAGGATAGACGTTATCCGCAACGAAAACAGGCTTCGTATTGTACTCAGCTTCGACTTTCTCTTTTACAGAAAGATCCCACTTCAAGTCGTAGTCCTTCTCAAAATCAGCCACCACAAACGGACGCAAAATACCGGTAACAGTGATTATTTCGCCCGCCTTTACTGGCCGAGCAGTCGGAGCATCCGGCGCATAGACCAACAGATCTTTGCCCGCAAACAGCTTGTCCTCTTCAATCGTAAACAAGCCCGTCTCGCGGATCTCATCAACCTTACCCTCTACCGCAATGCGCTGATTGTAAAATTTCTCAGGCGCTGCCGTAATATCCCCCGGATCGGGCGCTAGCGCAACAGACTTCGCGATAATCACAGGCTTGGCCTCATACTCTTTGTAGAGATTAGGATCTAGCGTTAAACCGTAGTTCTCAGCGACTGTCGTCGTGGCAAAAGTTTCAACCTTACCGGTTACCTGTACCTCGCTATCACCCACATTGGGCACTACGAAAGCCTCACCGGTTGCGTTAATCACCAAAATGCCTGCGCCGCCAAAGTAGTCATCGTCATTCAGTAAAAAAGCCGACTGATCGACGGTTTTTTCTACGGTGCTACGAATAGTCACTTCTTCGCCAATATGGTCGCCTGTATTTTTGGCTAGCTCGTCGGCGGTTACGTTGCTGTCCTCAGCCGCAGTATCTACGTCAGAAGGGCCAGCGCAAGCCGGTAGAAAAGCCAGAGAAGCAGCGGTCAACAGACCAAGCGCGATAGAACCTCGCTTATTTTTATTAGGCTTACTTTTATTGAAGCTTCTCTGATCCAAATAGTTATTTAAAAATGTAATTTTCAATTTTGTATTCCCTTATGTCACATCAACTCACGCATCTCTCTTGTAGCACGATTGATGTATCGCATATTACAGATAAAACAAAAGAGAGATATATATCTTTTGAGCTATCTGGTGAGTTTTAATATAGAGATAAATATTGGGTTAGGTTTAAACAACAACAGCACCCCAGGACACGTCAGCAGTTTAGATCTTCTCTTTTTATAGACCAAAATGGAGTGTCAAACTGCGTTAGCGCGCTTAACAGATCCCAAAATCTACTGTGAAGAAATATCCACGAGCATCATAGGTGCTGCTGTTGAACCGAGACAGATGTAATGGACAACCGTCGTCATGATGCCCCCTTGGCGTTCGTGAGCTTGGCTGATAATCTGCCTGTAGAGAGTGCGCTCGTAAGTGCTAATCTCTCTATGCCTTTATCATAGATCTCCTGTTGTTCTTTCGGCCAGAGAATAATAAAACAAACAACAAAGTTAACAGTCATGGTTGACAGGCCCTACTTTGGTTGAATCTGTCTGAGAATATCTGAAGACACCTGAAATCACCCGAAAGCAATTGAGAGCAGCAAAGCCGCTTTGTAAGCGCAGGGTCGTAGACACAGAGTCGTAAACACAGAGTCGTAAACGCAGAACAGAGTCGTAAACATGGGGTCAAGCAAATTGCCACTGCGTGAATTGCAATCGGTCGGTGGTTTTATTAGTGTTAATATTTCTAAATGCTTTGAGTCGTATATGTAAGGAGAGCCTAATGAGTGAATCCGTTCAAGGATGTCTAAGAATCGGTGAGAGCGCCCCTGACTTCACCGCAACGGCGGTAGTCGATCAAGAATTCAAAACGATTAAGCTATCCGACTATCGCGGTAAGTACGTTGTGCTCTTTTTCTACCCGCTAGATTTCACCTTTGTTTGCCCTACAGAAATCGCGGCCTTTAGCGACAGCTACGACCAGTTCAAAGATATCAACACCGAAGTGCTAGGCGTTTCTGTAGACAGTGAGTTCTCTCACCTTGCCTGGATTCAGACCGAGCGTAAAGCTGGCGGCGTTGGCGATCTTAACTACCCGCTGGTTTCTGATATT
>JBBSOB010000065.1:0-18167 GCA_038260205.1 Phormidesmidales cyanobacterium | reverse complement strand
TCTCAAACTTGAGATGATTGGTAAACATGACACGTTTGCTAGATAGAATCTCCAGCCGTTTGAGTAAGATTGGCTCATCGGTGTGTTGCTCTCGGCGACGGCGTATTCGCTGTGAAAAGGAGGCCAATGAGGCGGCTGCAAAGATGTGGTCAAACTCATCTTTAAGCTGTTGTCGGTCGTGGCAGGAGAAGTCAGGATTAGCTTTGGCATGGTCTTTGAGGCTGGCACTCACGCGCTTTCGTCCGTGCAAGGTGCATTCAATTAAATCAATCCCTGGCACCAGGGTTTGCCAAGCATTTTGCACCGGTTTCCACCCATCAGTAGTGACTGATTGCGGGGTGTAAAAGACATCTGGAGCCCAGAGGTTCTCGCGCTGACCCGAGGCTTCTATGCCCCCTAGGGCATTGACAATCACCGGGTTGAACGAGGCTTCATCCGTACGCTCCATCCACTCGACATACCAAATCAATTCTTCCTGAGAGAGCAGAAATAAGTAGATTTGTTCGCCGTTTAATGTGGCAAACTTCTCATCTGTAAGGATATGGGCGGGGGGGTAAGGCCCAGCCGCATCAACAGCAGAGAAACCGGGATTAAATTGCCCAGCCATTGGACTAAATGCCATATCCAGCCCGGATGCCACCCCGCTTCTGGATTAGACCATTCATAGATTCTCGCCGTCTCTCGTTGACTCAGGCCCATCCCCAGACTCATCTCCAGTAGCTTTCCCAGGCTGTCGGTATCTTGGCGACGATAACGCGCGATAAAGCTCGGTAGCACCGTGAACACCGCTCGGCAGCTACAGCACTTGACTCGGCAAATCGGTAGCGTTTCGGGCGCGCTCTGGCTGCCTCGTAACCGGCGCTCTATCTGACTATGAACGGTGTAGCGACTGGTCTCAGTACACGCTGGCTGATGCTTGTCTGGCGTCAGTTGAGCCGATAGCGGCTGTTGTATATACTCGATATAGGCTTTGTGTTTTGCTCCCGACTCGACTAGGTCTAGGTAGTCTTGCGGCGTGGGCCCAAAGTAGACGATGGCGGTGCGATTCTGGTTCTGACGTCCGGTGGCCATAGCTTTTGCTCTTTGCAAGGGATGCTCAAGTTTAGGGCAATTGCTGGGCGCTGGCCCTAGGCACTAATTTTAGATCTACGTGAGCTGGTGATACAGGTGTTGCCTTACCTGGCGGTGGGGCTGCTCTTGGGATTGGCGATAGGGAAACAGTTGACGACGCTGAGCCTGGGGGAGTCGATTGCTCAGGGGCTAGGGCAAAATACGCTCTGGGTAAAGGGGATTGCGGCGGTGAGTGTAGTGCTGTTAGCAGGGGGGTCGGTGGCGATCGCAGGCCCCATCGGTTTTGTTGGCCTGATTGTCCCCCACATTGTTCGCTTTTGGGCGGGCGCTGACTATCGCTGGATTTTGCCCTACTCGGCTTTGACCGGAGCCATTTTGTTGTTGCTCGCAGACATTGGCGCAAGGCTGATCATTCAGCCGCAGGAGCTGCCGGTAGGGATTATGATGCCGCTGTTGGGCGCGCCGTTTTTTGTGTATTTGGTGCGATCGCAGGTGAGGCACTGATATGAGCTATCCGACAAAGTCTCCCAACCATAAGCAACAAAATCAGTGGCTAATATTTCGCACAAAACGTTTGTCTTTAAGATTAGATCGACGGGTGCCAAAGGTGCTGTTGGGACTATTGCTGGCAACCATAGCAGCGATGATCTGGAGCGTTGGCCAGGGTGAGTATCCGGTGCCGCCGCTGGACGTGATTCGGACAGTCTTTGGCCTGCCGACGGAGAACCCTGACTATGGATTTATTGTGAATACGCTGCGATTGCCGCGCACGCTGGTGGCTTGGGGGGTGGGCATGGCGCTGGCATTGGCTGGCACTCTCACTCAAGGCATTACTCGCAACCCATTGGCTGCGCCTGACATTATCGGCATCAATGCGGGCGCAGCCCTGGCCGCCGTTAGTCTGATTGTTGTTTTTCCTTCTGTTCCTATTAGCCTGCTGCCGTTTGCGGCGTTTGGCGGTGCCCTGAGTGTGGCTATGCTGATCTATGCGATCGCCTGGCAAAACGGCAGCTCTCCGGTGCGATTAATTTTGGTCGGCATCGGCTTTAGCCTGATTGCCGGTGCCCTCACAGAGCTGATGATTACCTTTGGCAACATTTACGACGTGAGTCAGGCGCTGGTGTGGTTAGCCGGTAGCGTGTATGGGCGAAGCTGGGCGCAAGTTCTCTCTTTTACGCCCTGGCTGGTGATATTTGGCCTGTTGTCGCTGCTCCTGAGCCGGGAACTGAACGCTTTGCAGCTTGGCGATGAGATCGCGCTGAGCCTGGGCAGTCGGCTGGAATGGCAGCGCGGCTGGCTGTTACTGTGCAGCGTTGCCCTGGCGGGGTCGGCAGTCGCGACGGCAGGCAGCATTGGCTTTGTCGGGCTAATGTCTCCGCATATTGCGCGGCAGCTCGTTGGCCCGTCTCATGAGGGGCTGTTACCAGTGGCGGCGCTGACGGGCGGGCTGGTAGTGGTAGCGGCTGACCTGATTGGCAGAGTGTTGTTTTCGCCAATTGAGCTGCCCTGCGGGATTGTGACAGCGGTGATTGGTGCGCCTTATTTTTTGTACTTGTTGATACGCGCTGGCGGAGCCTCTCCAGGGGAGAATTGCCCATGACTCACTTGCCGCTAAACCCAGCGCTAACGGCTCGGAAGCTTACGTTGGCCTACGACGGCAGGGCCATTATCGATACTCTCGATATTGCCATTCCATTAGGTAAAATTACGGTGCTAGTCGGGCCAAATGGCTGTGGCAAGTCTACATTGCTCAAAGGTCTGGGAAGGCTGCTTAAGCCTAAGTCTGGCATTGTTTATCTAGATAGCACTTCGATTTTCAAGCTGCCGACCAAAGTTGTCGCTCAGCAAATGGGGCTACTTCCTCAAGGGCCATCTGCCCCCGAAGGATTGACTGTAAAAGAGCTAGTGGCCCAAGGGCGCTATCCTTATCAGGGCTGGTTGCAGCAGTGGAGCAAGGAAGATGAACAACAGGTGGAAGCTGCGATCGCTATTACCGCCCTGCAAGATTTATCCGAGCGTCCGGTGGATAGTCTTTCTGGCGGGCAGCGCCAGCGGGCCTGGATTGCGATGACCCTAGCACAAAACACTCAGATTCTCCTATTAGACGAGCCTACAACCTTTCTTGATTTGGCTCATCAAATTGAAGTGTTGGATTTACTTTACGATCTCAATCAGCAGGAAGGTCGAACAATTGTCATAGTGCTGCACGAACTCAACCAAGCCTGCCGGTATGCAGATCATCTGGTCGCGATGAAATCAGGAAAAATCTACGCCCAGGGTCGGCCCAACCAGGTGATGAGTGAGACATTAGTAAAAGAGGTCTTCGGCTTAGATTGCAAGATTATTGACGATCCAGTAGCAGGAACACCGCTATGCATTCCTATTGGACGTAAAGCTACGGTAAAACTATGACGTGCCCACTAAGATGCGCTTACCCAAACAGTCTCCTGAGTATGGGAACGCGCGACAATACCAAATAATCAAACAGCAGCACAGCAACCAAAGAGAGCCCAACCAATGGAAAGATAAAGCCCATCACCGCCACAATTACAAGCGGGACTCTCCAATGCTGTACGTAAGGTGGCATTGCCGGAGCGCCAATCAGCCCTAACCCTTTCGGGCGGCGCTGCCACCATAGGACGGTTCCAGTTATGGAAAGCAAAATGGTGACTAAAGCTGCAAATAGCATCAGCAGCTGATTGGCTAGTCCGAAGTATTTACCCATGTGAATAGCAACGCCCATTTCAACCGCTTTGGGAATGAGCCCGTAGTCTTGCCAGCCTACGCTCGCTAACAGTTCACCGCTGTATTGATCTATGTGCATGGTGACCTCTTGTCTTGGGTCGTTTGGAAAAGCTGAGACGGTATACACGCCCGTTTCCTCTTCAGGAAAAGCAACAGTAAATCCAGGCGGCGCACCGTTTTTCAGCGCCAGCGCGATAACTTTATTAAAGACAGTAGAGGCATCACTAGAGCTACTGCTTGTATCTACTACCAATGTCGCAAGTTCATCGTTTTCTTGACCACGCAGTGAACGACTACTCAATGAAGATAGAGGCATCGGCATCTGCTCTGCTGCCCACGGTACAAACAGTTCGCCGTGTTCGTTGAGAGAACCCGTCAGCACAGTAGACTGAGGCACGTCATCCCACATCTCGTCGGGAAAGCGTCCCCAAACCTGAGCAAAGGTATCTCCCCAAAAGCCTGTCCAAGGTAACCCAGTAAGCAAGAGAAAGGCGATGAGCAGCGCACCATAAAACCCAGGGACTGCATGGAGATCGCGCCAAAATATGCGTTTGTTCTGGCTCCAGAGGCGAGGAATAAATGTCCCCAATAGCGAGATCTTTTTACGAGGAATCCACAGGTACATGCCAGAAATTAGCAGCACTAACGCCCAGCAAGCCGCTAGCTCAATGAGGTAATCTCCCCAGCTGCCGATGAGTAGGTCGCCGTGTATTTTTCGGGCGATCGCCTGCAAATTACGCTCTTGGTCGCGCACACCTAGCACCGTGCCCGCATACGGATCGACAAATACTTCTAAATTGCGACCCGTAGGCGCTGCGACAATGACTTCAGCGCTGCGATCAGCCGCAGGATTCGGAATGAACTGAGTGACAGTTGCGTCAGGGTAGGCTGATTGAGCCCTTTGAACCTGCTCAGCATAAGGCAGCATAGAATCGTTAGGCTGCACGAACATCATGTTGTGGTACATGGCTGCATCGAGCTGCGGCTTGAAGAGGTAGATGATACCCGTTGTCCCTAGAATAAGCATGAAGGGAATGATAAACAGCCCTGCATAAAAATGCCAGCGCCATACAGTTCGATAGAATCGATTGCTAGGTGCTTCAGGTCTTGATTGCTCGGCAGCTACCTTCGAGTCACTGATGTTCATATCTGTCTAAAGAAGTCAGAGCTAGGAGAGTATATTTTCCTAAGCCTGTAATGTCAAAAGACCGCTCGTCACTCATGTCAGTTTGTGACGAGGTAGCGATAGAGATAGCTACCTTAAAGAGTTGCGCGTAAATAACGTGCCATCGAGACGAATAGCATTGCATTGGGCGCAGCAATGCTGTTCCCGATGCAACGAATGATGCTGCCAGCGGTGTGTTATTTTTTTGCTTATCCCTTGTTTTCTTGAGGCAGCTTATCGTTGATAATATCTGTTCTCATCGAAGTTTGTAAAAGCAGCCTCCATATCATGACTTTATCGCTCTCTGTTCTAGAGTCTCTGAGCCAAAACCCCAACTTGCGCCAGCAACAGCAAACGGTACAGCAACCGTAAACAATTCCGCTGACGGATATGAGTGGGCGAAGCTACGGCTATCGGCAGGGAATGAGTTTGCAGCCGGGGCTGAACCTGCTGATAGATAACTACACCCTCACCGAAGATTTGCATGTAGAAACCGGGCGTGCTCCTAGTTGTAACACTTGAAAACAGCGCAAGTCAGTGCCATTAAACTATAGCTCGCCCCACGCTACAGGCAGTGCATTTGCCTGTAGCGTAAAGCTGCCGTTGCCATCGGGCGTGAGCACATAAGCGATTCCTTGAGGGTCAGGGTAAATGCCTGTTGCCGCTTCGGTTGCAAAGGGCATGACATTGGCCTTCATCTTTCTGGTGATCGCGCCTTCTGTAAGCTGAGGGCTCGGCGACGGCGGTAAAGAATTGATATTGGGAATAAATTGCAATAGAGTAAGAAAAATACCTTTGCATAGCTTATGCCGTTGAATCATGCCGCTCAAGCAACTCACGACTCTCTCGCGGCGCTCAGACAATGCGACGGGTCTGATCAGCGGTGGCAGTTGCGTCCTGGACTAAACCTGATAGTTCAAACGCTAGACTTTCGGGAAAAAGCCGTGATCAGGCAGGGTCACTCGCATAATGACACAACCACGCTGGGGATGAGTTTTTGCCTGGAAGGGCAGATCCAAAGGCGCAGTGGTTACTCTGAGCAGACAGTTCAGCTTCGTCCCAGGCAGGCGAGCCTGGGGATATCAAAAGGCCAGGGCCAGGTCATAGAATACGCAGCCAAACCGCTGCGGTTAGTCCACCTGCATATTCAGCCTGAAGCCATCGGCCTCAGTAGTCAGGAGAGTATTGCGCAGTTGCCGGGTGCGCTGAAAACAGCGCTGACAGAGCGACACCAAACTGATTATTTTCAGTCGCACAGTATGAGCGCCGTGATGAGTTCGACCGTTCAACAACTGTTTAACTGCCCGTATCACGGGCTATCTCAGCACCTGTATTTAGAGAGCAAGGCGATTGAACTGATGAGCCTGTACTTCGATCACCTATTGAGTGATCGACTGCCCGTGGGCCAGGGTTCGCAGCCGCCTGCCGCCTGCCTGAAAGCTGATGAAGCTGATCGCATTTTTGATGCCCGAGATATTTTGCTCGCTCAGGTTGCTAATCCGCCTACCCTGCTAGATCTCGCGCATCAAATTGGCCTAAATGACCGCAAGCTAAAACAGGGCTTTCGCCAGGTGTTTGGGACGACGGTGTTTAGCTACCTGCACCGCTATCGAATGCAGCAGGCGCAGCAATTGTTGCTCATGCCCAGCGCCACGGTCGCGAGCGTCGCTCAGACCGTCGGCTACAGAAATCCCGAAGCGTTTAGCGTGGCCTTTCGCCGCGCCTTTGAAATTGGCCCCAAAGCCTACCAAATACAGCAGCGCTAATGAGCGGTTGCAACCCGAAAAGTCCGGCTGAGACAGAAAAAAAGTCCGGCTAACAAAGAAAACAGTAAAGCTAGATCGCTATTATCGTCGCATTGCAGTTATCAAGAGCTGTTCCCATTTATGTGATGAGTTTAGTGCGATGAGAGTAGGCATGATGGCGACGTGGATGCGGTGGGAGAGTTGGTCAGCTCAGTTGATAATGGGTTTATGGTTATTGACGGGGCAGGCGGCAATCGCCCGTGAGCCCTTCTTGGAAAAAGCAGCCGCAACTGCGGATGTGCTAGCGCTAGATGAAGCGAGCGTTCCAGAGACTGCGGCGGATGGGTGGCTAACGCAGCTTGACACCGCTGAGCTGATCGAAATTACCGGTGTTCGGCTGGAGGAAACGCTAGAAGGATTGACGCTGCGGCTGGAAGCGACGGGTGAATTAGCTGAGCCTGTAATCGCTGTGACAGGGAATGCAGTGATCACAGACATTCCCAACGTCGTTCTGAAGCTGCCAGCAGCGGAAAGCTTTCTTGCCAGTACTCCCACGGGCGGAATTGCGCTAGTCGACATTACGAACCTGCCTAATAACCAAGTGCGGATTGCCATTACGGGCGTTGATCAGCCTCCTGCTCTGGCGATCACTGCTGATGTAACCGGGCTAAGCATCCAGGTGATCGCGGGTGAGCGTACCGCTCCCATTTCCGATGACAGCTCGCTACCTGGCGACTCACTCCAGCTTGTTGTAACCGGCGATCAGGCACAGGAGGATGACTACTTTGTGCCGACAGCCAGCACCGCAACCCGTACCAATACGCCGATTTTGAATACACCCGCGTCTATTCAGGTAATTCCTCAACAGGTGCTGGAAGACCAGCAGGTTACCGGTCTCGGAGAGGCGCTGCGCAATATCAGCGGGGTAGCGATCAATTCAACTGAGGGCAGAGGATTTCAGGTGAGCCTGCGAGGGTTTGAAGGAGCTTCGATATTTCGGGACGGTTTTCGCCTCTACAGTCCTAATGACAACGGAGATGCTGCCGGACAGGGCTTTCCAGAAATTGCAAATATTGAGCGCATCGAAATCTTGAGAGGCCCGGCTTCGATCTTGTTTGGCCAGAGTGAGCCAGGCGGAGCAGTGAATATTGTCTCTAAGCGGCCTCTGAATAATCCGTTTTATGAAGTAGCGCTACAGACGGACAGTCACGGGCAGGTGCGACCGCAGGTAGATATCTCTGGCCCGCTCACCGCAGACGGTCGGGCGCTCTATCGACTCAACGCGCTGTATCAACGTGAGGACAGTTTTCGAGACTTTGAGGACGTGGCCGACCGGTTCTTCATTGCCCCTGCGTTGACCTGGAAGCTGGGCGATCACACCGATCTCAATCTTCAGCTAGAGTATCTAAGCGACCAGCGACCCCTAGATTCAGGACTGGTGGCTTTGGGCGATGAAGTGGCCGATATTCCTCGTAGTCGTATCTTGGGTGAACCTGATGACACCATAGACAGTGAGTTTGTCAGCGTTGGCTACAATCTAGAACATCGCATCAGCGATAGTTGGACAATCCGCAATGCGCTGCGCTATCTCTCTAAAATTGATGACGTTAGCGCTACTCTGAGCTTTCCGTTCATTGGTGGGCTCAATGAGGCCACCGGCAATCTCAACCGCGTCTTTGCAGAGCAAACCGTCAGCAATGAAACGCTGGCACTGCAAACTAACGTGGTCGGTGAATTTTCCACCGGATCGATTGACCATACCCTACTCTTAGGTTTGGATCTGGCTCGCTACCGGCTATACTCAGATTCTTTCACGGACTTTTCGCTGCGCACCCCGCTTAACATTTTCGAGCCGATCTACGGCGCATTGCCCAGGCCCGAGCGTGGCGATGCACCCACCAGTGACGAACGCATCGGTACCAGCAGTCTGCAACTCTACGCACAAGACCAAGTTTCGCTGCTAGACAATCTCATCCTGGTAGCCGGTTTTAATTACGAAACGGTTAACCAAACAGCTACAACAACCCGCGCTGGCAGAACAACCGAGATAGATCGCAATGAAGATGAGTTCAGTCCAAGAGTAGGGGTGGTCTATCAGCCCGCTGAAAATCTTTCTCTGTATGCCAACTATTCTCGATTCTTCTTTCCTAGCGCGGCTTTAACAGTCGATGGCGAACCGCTAGAGCCCGAGGCAGGTGAAGGGTTTGAAGTGGGTATCAAAACTGAACTGTTGAATCGCCGCCTGCTACTGGCACTAGCTTACTTCAACCTTACAAAACGAAATGTCGCTACCGCTGACCCGAGCGATCCGCGATCTTCAATCGCGACCGGTGAGCAGCGCAGTCAGGGAATTGAACTGGATATGGTCGGGGAGATTTCACCTGGATGGGATCTGATCGCTTCATATGCCTATATTGATGCGGCGATCGCAGCGGACAATCGCTTTGAAACCGGCAACCGTCTGCCGGGTGTACCTGAGCACAGTGCCAGCCTGTGGACAAAGTATGAAATTCAGTCGGGTAATTTCGCGGGGCTGGGCTTTGGCCTTGGGGTTAACTGGGTGGGCGATCGCCAGGGCGATTTACAAAACAGCTTCGACCTGGGCAGCTATTTTCTGACCAATGCGGCCATTTCCTATCAGCGAGAGGATTGGCGGTTCGGCCTCAATTTTCAGAACCTGTTTGATGTAGATTTCATTGAGGGTTCGCCGCGCACGCGCACCAGGGGAATTGAACCGGGAGAACCCTTCACGGTGTTGGGCTCTATCAGCTACGAATTTTAAAGAGAGTTCTAAAAATGGGCAAAAAAGCTCGATAAAAACACCAGAAAATCCTTATTTCCCTTTCGCTCATGACTCCTCAAATTCAATCAAAAGCTCAAGAGTGCCTTCGACCTAGCACCAAATTTGTGTTGCTGGGCAGTCTCTACACGTCTCAGTTCTTACCGGCTGCTTTTTTCTTTCAAGCCTTGCCTATTTTCTTGCGACAGCAGGGCGCATCGCTGCAAGTTATTGGCCTGATGGGGCTGCTGACTTTGCCTTGGATCTTAAAATTTCTCTGGGCTCCCCTGGTTGATCGCTACGGTTCAAGAAAATGGGGTCACTACAAGTCCTGGATCGTCGTCACTCAGTTTCTTCTAGCCCTCACGCTGATCGCCTGCGCTTCTATTGACACCTTCCAAGGCAATGAGTGGCTGCTGTTTTCGGGCGTGTTCCTGGTTGTGACGATGGCCGCCACTCAGGACATTGCCACCGATGCGATCGCCGTTAGGCTGCTGGCACCCCATGAACGTGGTTGGGGCAACGGCATTCAGAGCGCCGCACGAGCGGTGGGAGGGCTTTTAGGCGGCGGGATCATGCTCCTGGTTTTAAATCAGCTCGGCTGGCAGGTGAGCGTGTGGTTCCTGGCGGGCGGCGTTTTGCTGGCGCTGCTGCCGCTGCTCTGGTATCGGGAGGGACCCGCAGGCAGTCCACTAACAACTCACACTTTTAGCAACCGATCACCGGCTGCTAACTATTTCGAGACGCTGCTGAGCTTTGTCAGGCAACCGCAGGCGTTACTCTGGCTGTTTTTCATCTTGATCTATGCGACCGGCAGCAGTATGGCCGCGACCATGTTTCGGCCCTTGCTGGTAGACCTCGGCCTTTCGATGGCCGACATTGGCTGGATGACGGGCATTGTGGGATCGCTAGCCGCTATTGTCGGCTCGCTGCTGGCGGGCGGGTTCATTCAACCTTTGGGGCGGCAGCGATCGCTAATTTTGTTTGGGCTATTGCAGGCGATCGCCGTGGCAGCGCTCACCCTGCCTGCGATTGGCATCCGCGATCCGCTCATTCTCTACGCCGTCAGCACAGGCGAAGTCTTTGCCCGCAGCGTCGCTAGCACCGCACTATTCACTGTGATGATGGACAAAAGCCGCCCTGAGACAGCAGGCAGCGACTACACCTTGCAGTCGTCGGTCTATGTGCTGGGTCATCAGGTGGGGGTGCCCGCTCTGAGTGGCTTCATTGCCGCAGCGCTCGGCTATACCGGCGTCTTTATCATTGGTTTTGTCGTCTGCCTGATGGGTGCCTGGCTGGCGACTAAAGTCATTTGCGAGCCCACTCCACTACCTGGAATTGAGCACTAAACAGAGTTGTAAAACAACAAGCAAAATAAGACTATGGAGGTAACCGCAAATGAATTCTGAGACCACTCGCCAGCGGGATGGCGCACCGCTAAGCGATAAATTACTGATCGCCATTACCCGACATTTGAACCAAGAGCATCTTGAAGACATCCTGGCCTGTGCTCGGGCTACTGCCGCTATCGACTGGGCAATGCAGGCTAGCCTTACCCATTTGGATGCGGCTGGGATGAATATTGAGGTCAGCGGCTGTGACCAAGCGCAGTCTCTGCGAATTGACTTTCCAGAACCAGCAAAGGGCGTACTGTCGCTGCGACGGTTGCTCAGCAACATCATTACTGAAAGCCGAGCCCAGCTCGATTGTCCCCCGCGAGAGACAACGAGTAGAAGCAGTCCTGTCGCGTTCGCGGCTACATCTCAACCTTAAGAAAGCACTGTCGTTGTCACGTTTTTCAGTCCTATAAGGTGTGTTTTGAACTTGAAAAAAGTCCAGAGAGTTTAGCTCACGAGCTGAGTAAAGATAAGCTTTCTGAGAAGTCAGCTTTGCTTGAAGCTGCTACAATTTGCCTAATCGGTTCTAGCGGAAAACAGCCGCTAGAGGTAACGGGGAAAGTTCGGTTAGAATCCGGCGCTGTCCCGCAACTGTGAAGGAGGCTCAACGCCTCTGAAGTCAGAATGCCCGCCGATGAATGGTTGAAAATTCACAACATCTGCGAGGTACGGATGATGATTCAATATTTTTTCTGTCGCGGCCTCTGGCACTCTCCTGGGGCTGCCACCCATCGCTTTTGCATCCACGATGCGGCGAAGGCATTGTGCTATTTCTCTAACCTACTGATGGGTTGGGAGATGTCTGGCAATGGCACCTAAATCACCTTCTCCAATTGCATCGTTTGAAACGGCTCGTTTCGGAACTAGGTTTTCTCGGGCGGGGCGATCGCTTGCCCACGGTCAGCTTTTACCATTTTTGCTGCTGGCACTAGCGGCGGCGAGCAACAGCCTCTATGCTCACGCACCCCTGGTCTCTTTTGCGGCCATGAGCGGGGTAATGCTTTCTAGAGAGCGAGCGATCGCTGTTGCTTTAGCCATTTGGCTGGTCAATCAAATCATCGGCTTTGGCCTGCGGGGCTACCCACTCACCGGGACAGCTTTTATGTGGGGCGCGTTAATGGGCATTGGCACGCTGCTGGCTGTTGTCTTTGCCAGTCTGCGACCGCCGTTTAGCAGGTCCTCCTGGGCCGGGCATGTCTCATGGGCAATCATCGCCGTCATGGTTGGATTTGGCCTGTATCAGGGACTGATTCTGCTGGCCTACCCGCTGATGGCAGATGGTCACGCGATGGGTTGGGATGTGGTTGCCAAAATCTTTGGGACGCAGGTGGTGTGGGCCGGGGCGATCGCCCTCGGGCACGGGGCGCTGCTCTGGCGACAAATCACCTTGCTGAACCCAACCCAAGACTAAGCCAGATCTTCAGTCGCTCAACGGAATTATCTCCGACGGTCTATTGAGCCCGATTTTTTCGCTATCACTTCACGCTCTTTTAAAACCTTGTGAAACTATGCGACTCCCCATTAGCGTTTGGCAGGGCTGCTCGGACGACTGGCAGTCTGCCTTTATTCGAGAAAACATCATGACCCTGGGCCATACGGCCTGGCAGGGTTATCTGACTCACGGGCGGGGCCTGTTGGCCTGCAAAGTAGCGGTCACAGAAAGGGCTCTCCCAAGCATGAGCATTGATTTCATGAGAGACAACGCTCGGTACGTCCTGGCTGCTGAGGTAGCAGCCTGTCTGAATCGGCATGACCTGAAGGCTGATATTGCGAACCGCTTGATCAGCAAGGTGCAGACTTACTGCCCCAATCAAGAAATCCTTGTCTTCATGGAGCGCAAAGGAGAGATCACCATAAGCTTGCTGACAAACTTGGCGATTTCTCCTCCTAATTGCTACCAACAGGTGTGTAACCGCTGGGAAGAATTTTATCTGGAGCCGAGGTCGGCAGGGAAAAGCTCATGAGCCAAACTACGTTATTTGTCTGTTTTTCTTGTCGCTTTTCTCCGAATGAAGCCAGCCGAAATGGGGTTTCGGGCGGGCAACATTTGATTAAACAACTTCATCAGGCGTTGATCGCTCAAAATTTGCAAGACACTGTCCATTTAGAGCCGATACGCTGTATGGCAGGATGCCGCCAGCCCTGCAATGTGAGTCTGGCTGCGCCCGGAAAGTTGACCTTCATCCTGAGTCAGGTCTCTCCGACCGATGGAGCCGCTGCTATCTCAGCGTTCTGCCAGCAGTACACCGCCTGTCTGGATGGGAGAGTGCCCTACCGCGATCGCCCCACTGCCGTCCAGAGGGCAACCGCATTTGTGCTGCCGCCGCTGCCAGCCGATTCATCCATTGCTCACTAGAGCATCACCTTGCTTGTCATTCAACATAATTTTATCAGGTGCAATTCATGCAGCAGTCTCGTCGAATTAAACAGCTCGCGGTGCTCGCCGCCTTGAGCCTCTATCTGATTATGGGAGCCGCTAGACCCGCCCAGGCCATGCACATTATGGAAGGCTTTTTGCCCGTCCAGTGGGCCGTGTTTTGGTGGGTGGTGGCGCTGCCCTTTTTTGTTTTGGGGGTGCGATCGCTCACCCGCATCACCAAAGAAAATCCCGATCTCAAGCTCTTGCTAGCCCTCTCAGGCGCGTTCACCTTTGTCCTTTCCGCTCTGAAAATTCCCTCCGTTACCGGCAGTTGCTCTCACCCGACCGGCACCGGGCTGGGCGCTGTGTTGTTTGGCCCCTCTGTGATGACGGTGTTGGGCAGCCTGGTGCTGGTGTTTCAAGCCGTACTGCTGGCGCATGGTGGCCTGACAACGCTGGGAGCCAATACATTTTCGATGGCGATTGTCGGCCCCTGGGTAGCCTTTGGCGCTTATCGTCTGTGTGCCAGCAGCGGCAGGCAAAAGTTCGGTATCTTTCTCGCAGCGGCGCTCGGCGACCTAGCAACCTACATCGTCACCTCCATTCAGCTAGCGCTGGCTTTCCCTGCTGCTAGCGGTGGCTTCCTCGCTGCCTTTGCCAAGTTCGCGGGCATCTTTGCCATTACTCAAGTGCCCCTTGCCATCAGCGAAGGCTTGCTCACCCTGCTGGTCTGGAACTGGCTTCAGTCCTACGCTACCGATGAGCTGCAAACCCTCAAACTGTTGCGACCTGGAGCATAGTCTCTATTGATTTCGCCCGATCCATTGCCCCACTCATTCTTAGTGTTTTGCCATGAAACAACCTTCAGAGAACGCTTCGTCTCAATCCGCCAAGTCAGCCAATCAAGGCAATTGGTGGATTATCTTAACCGTAATCGCGCTAGCCATTTTACCCTTAATCTTCGTAAAAGGAGAATATGGGGGCGCAGACGGTGAAGCCGAAGCCGCTATTACTGAAATTAAACCTGATTACCAACCCTGGTTTGGGAGTATTTTTGAGCCGCCCAGCGGTGAAATTGAAAGCCTACTCTTTTCTTCGCAGGCCGCACTTGGGGCGGGGGTAATTGGCTATGTGATTGGGCTCTATAAGGGGCGCAGCGCTGCTAAAAACCAGAGATAGCGGCAATATGCATCATCAAATCGACGCTTTGGCCCATACGAATCAGTTGCGATCGCTCCCCCCAGAACACAAGCTCGGGTTTGCTGCCGCTCTTTTTATCCTGGGCTATCTAGCGCCTGCTCCTGTGCAGTTGTTGATCGTGCTATGGCTGTTCATTTGGGTAGTGGAGTATGCCCAAATCCCAGCCAAAATTTATCTTGAACTGCTGTTGCTTCCCACGAGTTTCCTACTCTTGAGTTTGCCTACTCTCCTGGTGGACATTGCTACCGTTGCGACCTTGAGAAGTATTGAAACCGATGTAATTTGGGGGGTGGCCATTGATCCTGTTTATCTCTACCTGAGTCGGCAGGGCATAGAGCAGGCTAGCGCGGTATTTACCAGAGCGATCGCCCTTACCTCCTGTCTCTACTTCATCCTGCTGACCATCCCCACCTTTGAACTTATTCGGATACTGCAACGGCTTGGCTGTCCTCCCCTCATTACTGAACTCATGGCGTTGATGTATCGGTTTATCTTTATTCTCGCTGATACTGCTAGCGAATTGCTCAGCGCCCAACAATCTCGCATGGGCTATGGCACTTGGCGCACGGCAACGCGGAGCCTCAGTATATTGGCGGGGCAACTGCTACAGCGCACCCTCAATGCCTACCAACAGCTTTCCTTGGGGCTAGCTGCCCGCAACTACACCGGAGACTTGCGCGTCTGGCACAGCCGCCGCTACAAACCCAACCCTCGCTATGTAACCGAGGCTGCTGTCGGCTACTTGTGCCTACTTTTACTCACCGGATGGCACTACTGGAGAATCTGATGCTAATCAGTTTTGAGCAGGTTGACTATACCTATCCCTGCAACCCCAAACCCACCCTCCGGGGGCTCTCTCTAGAAATCACCGCAGGCCGACGATACGCTGTGATTGGTCAAAACGGCTGCGGCAAAACCACGCTTTTTCGGCTGGCTAACGGGCTGTATCGTCCTTTAGCAGGGGTCGTGCGCTGGCAGGGCGACCCTTTGCGCTATAGCCGCCCTGCTCTCTATCAGCTTCGTCAGCAGGTCGGGCTAGTCTTTCAAAATCCTGAAGAACAACTGGTCGCCGCCACGGTAGAAGAAGATTTGTCCTATGGTCTGTGTAACTTAGGGCTTCCAGAAGCCGAGATTGCGCAGCGCGTTCAGCAGACACTCGCTGCCTTTGAACTGAGTGATTTAGCCGATTTCCCGGTGAATTATCTCAGCCTCGGGCAGAAAAAACGTTTGGCGATCGCCGACATCATCATCCTGCGCCCTCAGTTGCTTTTACTCGACGAACCGACCGCCTATCTAGATCCCGGCCAGGTGCGAAATCTACGCCAAATGCTCACCAACATTCACTCGGAGGGCATCACCCTGGTAATTGCGACCCACGATCTCAATTTTGTCCAAGACTGGGCAGATTGGGTCATCGTCATGAATCGGGGACAGATCGTGATGGAAGATACGCCTACCGCTATCTTCAGCCGCCAACGCCTGCTAAAAACAATGGGTTTAAGTTAGTCAATCAGCATAGCTTAATCACTTCACGGATGAACCGACTCATACCCCCATGGTGCATAGCAACAGGATCTACCCGTGAGATATTCTCAACAAGCAAAGCAGCAATATTTGCTCGCACCCATTGAGAGGATTACGAGCGATGGCCTACGAACTTCCCGATTTACCCTATGACTACACTGTCCTAGAGCCCCACATCTCCAAAAGCACCCTGGAGTTTCATCACGACAAGCACCATGCTGGCGGTAGTCCTAAATAGGTAAGAGCTCATTGTAGTGGTGAATGAAGTACCAAATAGTGCCGATGTGGTTCTCTACCTCCTTAAAAAACGATAATGTTTTACGAACCAGTCGTGACACTCTTTGTCGCAGCGTGCAGTTGAATCGATCCTCAAGCTCATGAATATGTGGAAGACCCGACAGTATGGTGTGAGTAAGTACCTCCTTACTCTTGCGATGGGAACCTCAGGAAGATTTGGCTTACCAGTCGAGCAAACTGGAAGCGACAGATTGGCCGTCATCGGCGACCGCAAGCAGAGGTAACAACGTTTCGGCTCAAAACGGCCCTTAGCGGCAAATTTTCCTCGCACAAAATGAACACCTAGTGCAGGAAATCATAAACTATGCAACATCGTGGGAGCCGGAATACCTTAATAGCCATTACCTCGGCTCTAGAGACGTTCCATTGTTTGATAATTACTGTACTAGTAGAATGAATTGAGGGATCACGAGGATAAACAGTGCCCTCAGTATATTTGTGCAAAAAGCCGTTACTCAGGCTATCGTCCACATTCACAATTAACAAACGATTGTTGTGTCCTCATCCTCATATCTTTTCTCATAGCACTTTGGGCTTTATCAGACAATGGTTCCCCTCTGAGTGAGGCTACGGCAACTTCTCTTACTCGGTTCAGATATTTTTCTGAGTGTCCTAATGAGAAAGCTGTCGAGTGCCATTTCCATAAAGTTGTTATCTGTTTCCTCATAGGTGATTCTTGCTCTACACCTGCGAGCTGCTCATTCCAATCTTTACCCGCTATCGGCAACAGCCGCTCTGCCTGCGGTAGCTGCTGAGCTACACGCCATGCCATCAGTTCACCAGGTTTATCGGCATCGAAGGAGATCGCAACCTTTCCTCCCTGCCCAACCACAGCTTTCAGCGCCTCTGTCGGCACGGAACCCGACCCATCAACCGATAGATAAATCGTCGCGCCATTCTGAAGGCAATTCTGTTTGTTAATGATCGCCAGCGACATCGTATCAATCGGCGACTCAGTAAGCATTACCTGCGCGATCTGCCCGCGTCCTGTTCCCAGCCAAAACCATCCCCTGTCTCTGGCAGTGCCAAGAGCCATCCCTCGAAAAGGATTCTGCTCGCCCCACGTTCCTCTCAAGCTAGCTCCGGCTACTTCTCCCCTTTGCCACTGGGCATTCTTTAATCCATGACGAGGAAACACCACATTCTGAAAATCATCGGCATAAATCAGCCCCCTTTCATGCAGCCGCTCTACCAGAGCCAATGGCAATTTTCGCGTTTCGACCAGATAGGTTTGAACCGCTGACCACCGCTGCTCGTTTGCTACTGGCATCACCAGGGTTCGGGGCTCCTCAGTCCGGATCTGCTTCGGTGCAGTTACAGCAGGACGAGAGAAGTCACGCCCCGACAGCCACTCTACCGCCGTCCTAAAGTCGCATTCTCGAATGTGCATGACTAGGTCAATTGCGCCACCGCCGCCTTTGTCGGTGAGCCAATCCATGAAGAGGCGATCGCTAATACTAATAATGTGGTCACCACCCCGCCACTTATGTTTGTCATGCGGATCGCGCTCCAGCCCTAGCTCAACCGCCACCCCTTCCAAATCAGCCTCCCGCAACTCATCAGCCACTTCCTTCAACGAAGGCTCTGTGATCGCGGCAATCTTTTGAACCGGAGGCTCAGGCGTTGGTGTTTCTTGTGCTTCTGGCAGAAACTGCTGCTGAGCAGCTTCTGCAAACCCCTGGGCAACGATGTTCTGGGCAAAAAGCTTGGCAAATGCTCGGTCATGGCCTCGTAGCTCGCCCCCCTGTAGTGCATTGGGTACCGCTACTTCCTTAAACTTGATCTGGTCGTTTCCTTCAATGGCGAACACCATTTCCGTATCGATGTAGGTGTCGCCGTTCTGGCTCAGGTAGTGGGTCAAGCAAAGGTCGTTTCCTAGCCGCTC